>JAXIPC010000092.1:0-7507 GCA_045403135.1 Gemmatimonadales bacterium
GTGTGTCGCAGGAGGCTGTCGATGCCGACCTCACGCTGGCGTTTCAACGGAGCCGCGCGTCGCAGACGCCGGCGGTCCGGCCCGAAAACGTTCTCAAGTCACGGGCCGAGCTCGCACCCGTCCTATACGCTCGCGGTCCCAACTCGGGCGAGGACGCGCGGGTCGCCATCTGGCTTACCGGAGTCGCGGCGATCGTGCTCCTGATTGCCTGTGCCAACGTCGCCAACCTGCTGCTGGCCAGAGCACTGGCCCGTCGGCGCGAGATTGCGGTACGGCTGGCCCTCGGGGCCGGGCGCCGGCGGCTGTTGCGGCAGTTGCTGACCGAAAGCACGCTGCTGGCGCTGGCCGGCGGGGCCGCAGGGCTATTCGCCGCGCATTTCGGCGGGGGCGTGCTTCGCAGCGCCCTGCTCTCTGATGTCGACTGGTCCGCCACGCCGCTGTTCGACGGCAGGATGCTGCTCTTCACCACGACGGCTGCGCTGCTCACCGGCCTGCTCACGGGCTTGGCACCGGCATGGCACGCGGGGCGGTCCGACCTGGCTGGATCACTCAAGGCGGGCGGACGTGAAGGCAGCCGGCCTCGGGCTCGGCTCCGCACCTCGCTGCTCGTGGTACAGGCCGCGCTCTCTGTGCTCCTCCTGGTTGGCGCGGGACTCTTCGTGCGCAGCCTCAGGAACGTTCGCGCCTTGGATCTCGGCTATGAGCCCTCGCGGATGCTGGTGGCGATGACCGACTACCGCGGCCAGCGGCCGCCACCGGAGCAGCGCGCGGAGTTCAGCCGAAGGCTGCTGGAACGGGCGCGGGGCATTCCCGGGGTGGAGCGCGCCACCCTCACGTTCGGCATCCCGTTTTGGCAAAGCTATACCACGGACGTGTTCGTCCCGGGTCGTGATTCTCTCACTGGACTCGGCTCGTTCTACCTAAACGTCGTGGGCGAGGACTACTTCGAAGCCACCGGCACCCAGATTCTCAAGGGGCGAGGTCTCACGGCGCAGGACCGGGCGGGTCCGGCGCGGGTCGCGGTGGTGAGTGAGATGTTCGCCCGCAAGGTCTGGCTGGGAGGTGATCCCATCGGACAATGCATCAAGATCGACGCCGACACGATGCCGTGCACTACGGTGGTCGGCATGGCCAAGGATGTGCGATGGGGCAGTCTCGGTGACGAGGACAAGATGCAGATCTATGGACCGATGAACACGAGCGACGGCGGTACCATGTTCGTGCGGACCGCGGGCGATCCCCGACTGGTCGCCGAGCCGTTGCGGCGTGGACTGCAGGAAATGATGCCGGGCATGGGCTTCATCAATGTGCGCCGGCTCGAGACCACGCTCGACCCGGTGCTCAAGCCCTGGCGGCTCGGCGCGACGATGTTCACGCTCTTTGGCGGGCTGGCGCTCGTGGTGGCCGCCGTCGGCCTCTACGGTGTGATCGCCTATGGGGTCGCGCAGCGGACCCACGAGATGGGGGTACGGGCGGCTCTGGGTGCCAGCCGCCACGGGCTCATGCGGCTGGTAGTGACCGAAGGCGTGAAGGTGACCCTGGTCGGCATCGTACTGGGCGGAATCGCAGCGCTCGCCGGTGGGCGCCTTCTGGCTTCCATGCTCTTCGGCGTCTCGGCCCACGATCCCGTGGTGTTCGTGGTGGTGGCGACGGTGCTGCTGGCGGTTGCGGGGCTCGCGAGCTTCGTTCCCGCGTGGCGAGCCGGCCGGGCTGATCCCATCAGCGCCCTCCGCGCCGATTGACCGGGGCCGGTCGCTCATGAGCGGCATTCCACGCATCCGCCGTCTGTTCCGCCTGGTCGGCCGGGACGCTCCGGTCGAGCGGGATATCGACGCCGAGCTGGAGTTCCATCTCGAGACCGAGCGGGAGCGCCTGGTGCAAGGCGGAATGAGCCTGGAGGCCGCGCGGACGGAGGCTCGACGCCGGTTCGGAGACATGGGCAGAACACGCCGAGAGCTGACGCGAATCGATCGGGGGCGACGAATGAAAGAGCGACGGGTGAGCTGGATCGAAGACCTGTCTCAGGATCTTGGCTACGCGTTTCGCGGGTTCACCCGGCAACCCTGGTTTGCGTCCGTCATTGTGATCACGCTGGGGCTCGGGATCGGTGCCAACGCCACGATGTTCGGGCTGGTTGACCGGCTGCTGCTGCAGCCCCCGGCCCACGTGGTGGACGCAGGCAGCGTAGCCCGGTTCCAAATGACCGAATCCAACCAGGACTTCAGCCAGACCTGGAGCAACGAGAGCCTGGCCTGGCTTACGTACACCGATCAGCGAGACCACGCCGGCTACTTCACCGAGATTGCCGCCTCCTTTACCCAGCGAGAGATGCCGCTCGGCCGCGGCGTGGGAGCGGGCAAGATTCCGGTAACGCTCGCCACCCCCTCGTTCTTCCGTCTGCTCGGAGTGCGCCCGGCGGTGGGCCGGTTCTACGCAGACGAAGAAGATCAACCAGGGGCGGCACAAACCGTCGCTGTGGTGAGCTTCCGCTATGCGAACCGGGCCCTCGGCAGGCCGACAGATGCCATCGGCAAGCAGCTCTTTCTTGGCAGCCGCAACTACACGGTGATCGGCGTGGCCCCGGAGGGATTCACCGGGGTCGGCCTCAACGCCGTGGAGGTCTGGGTGCCCTTTCACGCTGGGGCCCGGGATGTGATGGGCAGCGACGACTGGCGGACGACTTACAACTGGCAGTGGCTCAACGTGATCGCGCGGCTCAAGCCGGGAGTCTCGCGCGCGGTCGCCTCCGATGAGGCGACCCGGATTCAGCGGGCCGCCGTGGAAAAAGTTCCCGATCTCGACCACAAGTCCACCTCGGCCCTGGTTTCGCTCCAGGGCTTCGATCGGCAGGCGGTGTCTCACGCGCGGGAGCGCGTGGCTCTCTGGCTGGCGAGTGTCTCACTCGTCGTGCTGCTCATCGTCTGTGCCAACGTGGCCAATCTGCTTCTCGCGCGCGCGGCCGGCCGCCGCCGCGAAATCGCGGTCCGACTGGCCCTCGGCGTCGGCCGGGGCCGGCTGGTGCGTCAACTGCTGGCGGAGAGCCTCCTGCTCGCCGTTGCCGGAGGCGTGGTCGCGCTGCTGCTCGCGCGGTGGGGCGGGCAGCTCCTCCGTTCTACTCTGCTGCCGAATGTGGATTGGGTCGTCAGTCCGCTCGACTGGCGGGTCGCGGGGATTACGGCGCTCGCGACATTGTTCACCGGGCTGCTCACCGGCATCGCGCCGGCGGTTCAGGCGAGCCGGCCGGCGCTGACCGTCGCGCTCAAGAGCGGGGCCGCGGACAGCGTATCGCCACGGTCCAGGCTTCGCACCGGTCTCCTGGCAACGCAGGCGTGCCTGTCCCTGGTGCTGTTGATCGGCGCCGGCCTGTTCGTCAAGAGTCTCTGGCGCGTGGTACACACCGACACCGGTTATGACCCCCGCAATCTCCTGGTGGCCAGCGTTGACCTGGACCTCGCGGGATTCCCACGCGGTGGGGCACAGCACGCGTTCTACGACCAGGCGCTGGAACGAATGCGGGTGCTGCCCGGCGTCGAACGGGCCAGCCTGGCCATCAACAGCCCGTTCTGGACCATGAACAGCACCCAGATTCGACTGATGGATCGAGACTCGACCCCCAGAATTCCCGAAGGCGGGCCCTACTACAACGGCGTCTCGCCCGAGTATTTCGCGACCCTGGGAATGCGGCTGGTCCGCGGCCGGGCATTCACCGCGGAGGACCGCGTCGGTTCGGCGCCGGTGATGGTGATCAATGAACGCATGGCCGAATTCTTCTGGCCTAAGCGCCAGGCGCTGGGCCAATGCATCAAGGTGGGGGCCGACAGCCTCCCCTGCCTCCAGGTGGTCGGCATCGTTGCCAACGCGCGGGTCAACGCGATTCAGGAAAAGACCGTGGCGATGTACTACGTGCCGCTGGAGCTGTCGACCCGGCTCGGCATGAGCCGGGACCGGATGCTGTTTCTCCGGACCCGTGGCCAACCGGCCGTCCTCATCCCGGAAGTGAGGGCGTCGTTCCTCTCCATGGCGGCGAATCTGCCCTTCGCCAACGTGCGCACCTTTCAGTCGCAGATCGACCCGGAAATCCAGCCCTGGCGGCTCGGCGCGGCGATGTTTGGCCTGTTCGGCGGGCTGGCGCTGCTGGTCGCGGCGCTCGGTCTGTACAGTGTCATGTCATACAGTGTCGTGCAGCGAACCCGCGAGTTCGGCATTCGCTCCGCGTTAGGGGCCTCCGGACGGCAGATCGTGCGGTCGGTGCTGAACGACGGGCTCAAGGTTGTGGCCGCCGGTATGGTCCTTGGGGTTGCCATCGCCCTGGTGGGCGGAAGATTCCTCGCTCCGATGCTGTACCAGACCTCGGCGCGCGATCCGATGGTCTTCCTGGCGGTGGGGGGAACACTGCTCGTCGCCTCCGTCGTCGCGGTCGTGGTTCCGGCGCGACGGGCCACGAGGGTGGATCCGCTGGAGGCGCTGCGGGCGGATTGAGGGCTAGGGAGCTAGGGGGCGGGGGAGCCAGGTCTTATCTTCGGAGCGTTCCCAACGCCCCGGAGGCGGTTGTGGCCAAGCTCGTTCGGCATGAAGGTCTCAAGATCCTGCATCACATGACGACCACCTCTTTCACTCTGGAGGGGTACCACATCGTACAGACGCTGGGCGTGGCGATGGGCATCACGGTGCGCTCCCGGTCGGTGGTCGGATTCATCGGGGCCAGCATCCAGACCCTCTTCGGTGGGCGGATCACCAACTTCATCGAACTCTGCGAGAAGTCCCGCCAGGAGGCCTTCGAGCTGATGCTCCAGCACGCCGAGCAGACCGGAGGGAACGCGGTCATCGGCATCCGCTACGATGCCAACGAGGTGATGCAGGGGGTGACAGAAGTGCTCTGCTACGGCACGGCGGTGCTGGTGGAGCCGCTGGGCTAAGGCCTGCCGGCGGTAGGCGTCTCATTCGTACATGTCCTCCGGATCGGCCTGGTCCAGCTCGATCAGGAACTCGGCTATCCTGGCGGTGACCGCCTCAAAGTACCGAGCGCCTTTCTCGGCTGTGGCCGCGCGGGGATCCCCGACGCCGGTATCCGCGGTGACACTGGTCCAGCGCCGAGGCGCCCACGCCCAGCCTTCTCGAAGTCCGCGCACCCGGAATCGCTTTGCGTGACCGTCGCCGGCCTCGCTCAGGGGATGCACGATCTCCGGCGCCAGATGGAGCAGCATGCTGGTCTCGAGCTCTCCGGCATGGTCGCCCGGGGAGGTGAAGTACGACGTGGGGTCCACGCAGGAGTACCAGTTGACGGCGCACAGAAACAGTCCGGTGTCGGGCTGGAGCTCGCGAATCATCTGTCGGAAATCGTTGCCACCGTGTCCGTTCAGGATCACGAGTTTGCGGACGCCGGCCCGAGTCACACTGTCCGCCAGATCCGCCAGGAGCAGTTTCTGGGTGCTCGGATTCATGTTGAGACAGAGCCGTACCTCGAGCTGGCCGGTGTTGACGCCGAACGGGACGGCCGGCAAGACCACTACCCTCGCTCCGCCGTCGCTCGCGATGCGCGCGGCTTCCGCGGCCACCCGCTCGACCTGCAGCGTGTCGGTGCCATAGGGCAAGTGGAGGTTGTGCGCCTCGGTGGCGCCCCACGGCAGAACGGCCACTTCAATGGGAGCCTCGCGAATGGCCTTCCAGGTCGAGGCCGCGAGTACCTGGGGCCGCGGTTCCATCAGGTCCCCGTCACGCGCAGGGTAGCACGGTACGCGTCGGGCGAGGTCGGCGTGGTGGTGCGGGGTGCGGGGATGAGCCCGCGGAGCTCCAGGCGGATGCTGCCCACCGTTGCGGAGCGCGGCTCCGATCCGGTGTTGAGTGCGATGCTCGAATCGGTTCCCGCTGCCGTCACCCGCAGGCTGACGCGCGCATTGCCGGCCCACACGCAGACGGCGTCGGTCGGGCAACGGGAGTCTTCGGACACCGCTTCGAAGGTCACCCGATATGCCGTACCCGCGATAGCAACGGTCTGGCCCAGGGAGAGCTCGAAGTCCTGGTCGAGCGGTACTTCGGTGGACGGCTCGACACACGCGGCGGCCAGCAGGACGGCGGTGAGCGCCCTCATGGTACCTCCACGCCGGCGCGCCGCAGAAACCGCTCGGCGAGCTGCTCCTGGCGCTCGTCGCCGGACTCGCGCGCGTCCTCCAGCAGCCGCCTTATCCAGGGCACCAGCTTCGGGTCTCCGAAGCGGTATCCCGTGGCGAGCTCGGCACTGTCCGAATCCCCTTCGTTCGCCCCTTTGAGCAGAGCCCTGGCGGCGGCCTCGTCGAAGCCGGGGTCGTCACGGCTCGGCAGCGGGAATCTCTGACGAGGATCCGGTACCGGTCCTTCTTCGTTGACGAACGCACGTGACATGGCGCGATTCCGCTCAGAGGCTGCGAGAGGATGATCCCATGTCCGGCTCCGGCCCGCAATACCCTCCTTCCATGCTTGCGCGCCTCCGCTCCGCCGCGGTCCTCGGCATCGACGCCTACCTGGTCGACGTAGAAGTGGATCTCACCAACGGCCTCCCCAGCTTTGCCACGGTCGGCCTGCCGCAAGGCGCGGTAAAGGAAGGCCGGGAGCGGGTCACCGCGGCGCTGGTGAATGCGGGGTTTGAGTTCCCGCTCCGGCGGATCACGGTGAACCTGGCGCCGGCGGACGTGCCGAAAGCCGGATCAGCGTTCGACCTGCCGGTGGCGCTCGGGATTCTCGCGGCCAGCGATCAAATTCCCGGCACGGCGCTCGAGGGCACCGTGTCTTTCGGAGAATTGGGCCTCGAGGGAGACCTGCGGCCGGTGCGCGGCGCGCTTTCGATGGCGCTCGCGGCCCGCGCCGCCGGCGCCAGGAGCATCGTGCTCCCGTCGGCCAATGTAGCGGAGGCGGCGGTCGTCGAGGGGCTGGCGGTACACGGGGCGGAAACCCTGCTGCAGGTGACCCGTCACCTCAGCGGCGCGGCCTCGATCGAGCCCGCGCGGGCCCACGTGTCGCTGGGTTCCCTTGAGCGCGCCCGGGACGACGCCGACTTTGCCGACGTCCGCGGCCAGGCGCCCGCCAAGCGCGCGCTCGAGGTGGCCGCGGCGGGCGGGCACAATGCAATTCTCATCGGGCCACCCGGGGCGGGGAAGACCATGCTGGCCCGTCGGCTCCCCTCGATTCTCCCGGCGGTTTCCCTCGAAGAGGCGCTCGAGATCACCAAAATCCACAGTGTAGCCGGACTGTTGCCGGCTGGTGCCGCACTCATCTCGGCACGACCGTTCCGGGCACCGCACCATACCATCAGCGACGCGGGGCTGGTGGGGGGCGGGTCCCATCCGCGCCCGGGTGAGGTGAGCCTGGCCCACAACGGGGTCCTGTTTCTTGACGAGCTCCCGGAGTTCCACCGGCACGTGCTCGAGGTACTCCGGCAGCCGCTGGAGGATGGGGTGGTGACGCTCTCCCGGGCCGCGGCACGGCTTACCTATCCGGCGCGATTCACCTTGGTAGCGGCGATGAATCCGTGTCC
>JAXIPC010000197.1:0-5574 GCA_045403135.1 Gemmatimonadales bacterium
GGGCAATGCCGAACAGCAGGTCCAGCCCGGTCGCCAGGAGCGCGACCAGGAGGGCCAGCATCGCCCACGCGAGCGGCGTCACGCGCTCACGGCGCCTTGCGTCCGCGAAGCCCGCTCGCCCAATCGTCCCAGAGGCCGAACTGCTCCATCTGGGCCCGGAGATCGGTGGTCGCGATCAGCCGCTCGATGTCGGCGCGGCTCTGCCGGCCCCACGTGACCGGCATCTCCGCGAACCGGAGCGTCATGGCGGCGAGGATAGCGGCGTTGAGCCGCAGCTGGGGCTGGTCGGCCTGGCCGAACTCATCGCTTCGAGCATGGTAGTTCGGCCCGTAATTGGCCGCCTCCTGATTGGCCACCAGATGGGCCACCCCTTCGAGCATGAAGTCGAAGTTGTCGGTCCCGACGATCGGGATGTCGAGCTGCGTGAAAGGTCCCAACCCGGCTACCGGCTCGAGCGCCCGCTCGACGGCGGGGAGGATCTCCGGGCGTCCACCGGTGAAGAACCCGACGATGCGCCCGGTGCCGATGTCGACGCTGGTGGTCATCACGTGCTTGTCCAGCTCCCCGGCGTGCATCTTGGTATAGCCCATCGAGCCGAGGATACCCTGCTCCTCGCCGTTCCACAGCCCGAACCGGATCGTCCGGCTGGGGCGGATCCCCAGCCGCTTGATCTGCCGCGCGATGTCCAGGACCATCATCGCGTTCGCGCCATTGTCGAGCGCGCCGCTGCCCAGATCCCAGCTGTCGAAGTGGGCGCCGATCACCACGATCTCGTCGGGACGGGTGCTGCCGCGGATCTCGCCGATGACGTTGAGGCTCTGATAGGCCGGACCCCGGTTCAGGTCGAGCACCGCGTTGAGCGTGAGCGGCGTGCCGCTCCGCAGCAGCCGCAGGGCCCTTTGCGCCGCGTCCCGCTCCATCACGACACCCAGGTGATCGCGATTCTTGAAGCCCAGATTCATGTTGTGGCGGTAGAGCAGATTGTGGGGCCGCGAGCCCATGTACACCACGCCGAGCGCCCCCGCGCGCCAGGCCCGGGCCTCGATCTGCGCCGATTCAGCATATTCGCGGAACAGCCCGTCGACGTCCTTGAGCTCCTCCTGCTCGATCAGAACCCAGGCGCCCTTGGCCCGAACGCCGAGCCCGACGAATCCCAGTGAATCGCCGCGGCCTCCGTCGACCAGCGGTGCCGCGGACCCCGCCGGCGGCGTCCCCGCGGAAAACGGCAGCGCCGCGATGCGGGCCGGGAAGCCGAGCGCCCCACCCCGCACCGTCGCCGTCGCGGAGCGTTCGAGCCAGAGGCCCGGCATGGTGAACGGCTCGGTGCGCGCATCCACTCCGGCGGCCTGAAAGCGCGCGGCCGCCCACTCCACCGCGCGACGGTTGGCCTCCGAGCCGGTGGCCCGCCCGCCGAAGCCGTCGGTGAGCTGCTGGAGGTCCGTGATCATCGGCGTGTTGCCGAGCAGGGCGGCGACCAGCCGCGCCACATCGGTGTCGCTCGATTGGGCACGGGCGGCGGACGAGCCGATCGCCGCGAGGCAAACCAGCGAGATCGAAACCGCCCGGGATGAAGGGGCCATGGGAAACGAGCCTCGGAAGCCTGGTGTGGGACCAGCGGGAACCGAGCCGAAGTATACTCCTATTGACATTCGATACGTCGGCCGTCATGTTCGTATCGACTTTCTGTAGGAGTGCCGCATGGCGCAGCAATCGGAGTTGCTCCGGGGCACCCTGGACCTGCTGATCCTCAAGGCGCTGACGCTCGGGCCCTTCCACGGGCTCGGCGTGGCCCGCCGGGTCGAGCAAATCACCGGCGGCGCCTTTCAGGTCAAGCCGGGCTCCCTGTTCCCCGCCCTCCATCGACTCGAAGAAAAAGGCTGGCTCAGCGCCGAGTGGGGCGTCTCCGAAAGCAACCGGCGGGCCAAGTACTACACGCTCACCAAGGCCGGACGCAGCCGGTTCCAGCAGGAGGTGAAGAGCTGGGGCCGGGTCGCGTTCGCGATCAACCGCTCCCTCGAGGCCACCAGCTGAGGAGGCGGCCATGCTGAGACGCCTGCTGCGTGCGATCAAAAACCTGCTCGGCATTCGCCGGGTCGAGCGGGACCTGTCCGACGAGGTCGCGTCCTACGAGGAGCTGCTGGCCGCGGAACAGGCGGCCTCGGGTCTGGAACCGGAGGCGGCCCGGCGGGCGGCCCGCCTCGAGCTGGGGAGCGCCGACGCGGTGAAGGAAGAGGTGCGCGATGTCCGCGCCGGAGCGCTGATCGAGCAACTGGTCCGCGATGTTCGCTATGCCTTTCGTACCCTGGGCCGGAGCAAAGGCTTCACCGCGTTCACCGTCCTCACCTTCGCGGTCGCCATCGGCGGTTTGACGGTCATCGTCAGTCTGGTCAACGCGCTGCTGCTCAAGCCGCTCCCCTACCCCGAGTCGAACCGACTGGTCATGGTGCTCGAGACTGGAACCGGAAGGGCGGTCGGGGCCCGGGGCCATACCTCCGCTGCCCCGAATTATTTCGACTGGCAGCGCCAGAACTCGGTCTTCGAACGCATGGCGCTCTACGAGTATCACGGCTACAACCTCGCCGGCGGCGGCGAGCCGGAGCAGGTCGGTGGGATCCGGGTCACCGGTGGAGTGTTCGACGTCCTCGGAGTCGCTCCCATGCTCGGACGCGGGCTCGTCCCGGCCGACGATGCGGAACGCAGCCCCCGGGTCGTAGTGCTGAGCCACCGGCTCTGGCAGCGGCGGTTCGGCGCCGATTCTTCACTCGTGGGCAGGACGATCCCGATCAACGGCCAAGCCTGGCAGGTGGTCGGGGTCATGCCGCCCGGTTTTGCCTTCCCCAGCCAGTGGCAGCAACTCTGGGTCCCGATTCGCCTCAACGCAGAAGACCAGAGCCGTGACTCTCACTCCTTCCTCGCGATCGCCCGGCTCAAGGACGGCATGTCGCTCGCCGCTGCCCGCATCGAGCTCCGCACCATTGGCGACCGTCTTGCCGCGGAGTATCCGGCCTCGAACACCGGCGAGACCGCTAATGTGTTTCCCATGCGCGACCTCTGGGTCGAGGACCTGGAACAGACCCTGCGCACCCTCCTGATCGCCGTGGCGTTGGTATTGCTCATCGCGTCCTCGAACATCGCCAGCCTCCTCGTGGCCAGGGACATCGCCCGGCGACGGGAGATCGCCGCGCGCATGGCCCTGGGCGGAAGTCGCGGCCGCATCGTGCGCCAGCTCGTCAGCGAGAGCCTGGTCCTTTCGCTCGGCGGGGCGGCAGTTGGTTTGGGCCTGGCGGCGTTCGGCATCAAGGCGCTGGTCGCCCTGCTCCCACCCGGGTTGCGCAACGTACCGTTCCGGGACCTGGCCTCCGTGTCGCTCGACGCATCGGTTTTCGGCGTGGCGGTCCTGGCCGCGGTGGTGGTGGGCATCGTCGCCGGACTGGCGCCCGCGCTCACGACCCTGCCCGCCGAGCCGGCGGAGATCCTCCGGGAGAGCGGCGCCCGAAGCGCGACATCCCGGCGGGGCGGCAGGCTCAAGAGCATCCTGGTGGGAGTAGAAGTGGCGCTGGCCGTGGTCGTGCTGGTGAGCGCGGGGCTTCTGATCGCCAGCATCCGCAAACTCCATCGAGTAGCGCCGGGGCTCGATCCGACCAACGTGATCGCACAGGAGATCGTCCTTCCCCAGCCCGATTTCTACGGCCCTGCCACACGGGTCACATTCTGCGGCGACATGGCGCGGGAGGTTGGTGCGGTGCCGGGCGTCGTCGCGGTCAGCGCGGTAAGCCACCTTCCGCTGACCGGAGCCAACGCTGGACGCAGCTTCGTCGTGGAGGGAGCGCCCGATCCCGGCCCAGCCGACCTGCCGAGCGCATCCTACGGCGTGGTGTGTCCGGGGTATTTCAAGACGATGGGGATTCCTCTGCGCGCGGGACGCGACTTTGCCGAGACAGATCGTGCCACCGCGTCTCCGGTCGTGATCATCAACGATCGGCTCGCGGCGCGGTGGTTTCCCAACCAGGATCCGATCGGCCGTCGAATCAAGCTGGGCCGATTCGATGCACCGTTGCCCTGGATCACCATCGTCGGCGTCGTTGGCGATGTGCACCACGAATGGCTGCACCAGGCCCCGGAGCCGTACTTGTACGCGCCGTACCAGCAGGCGGCGTGGCCCCAGATGGTGGTGACGGTACGCTCCGCGGGGAATCCGCTCGGACTGGTCCGGCCGGTCCGCGAGGCACTGGCGCGCGCGGTGCCCGGCGAGGCGATCGGCGGGGCCCGGACCATGGAGCAGGTGCTGGACGGCTCCCTGGGCCACCTGCGATTCCCGATGGTCTTGTTCTCTCTGTTCGCCGCGATGGCACTGGCGCTGGCCGCGCTGGGATGTTTCGGGGTGGCGAGCCAGGCAGTCGTGCAGCGGCGACGCGAGCTCGGCATCCGCATCGCGCTGGGCGCGCGGGCAGTCCAGGTCTACCGCATGGTCGTGGGACAGGCGATGCTGCCGGTGCTTTGCGGGCTCGCGGCCGGGATCGCCGGCGCGCTGGCCTTTACCAAAGTGTTGGGCGGGTTGCTCTACGAGATCACCCCGACCGATCCGGTGATCCTGATGCTTGGCTCGGCCGTGCTGGGCGTGGCGACCATCCTCGCCTGCCTGCTGCCCGCACGCCGCGCCTCGCAGGTGGACCCGGCGACGGTACTGCGGGAGGAGTGATGGTCACGCCTCCCGCCGGCTCACGTGCACCGTCTTCTCGACCACCGCGTGCACCGTCCCGGCCGCGTCCTTGAGCTCGACGGTGAACACGCGATCGAGCTTGGGCACTCGAGTCAGCTCCTCCCGTATTCTGGCGACCAGCTCGGAGGGGACCTGGAACGTGGCGTAGAGCGTGGACCGGCCCGGGCGGCGGAATCGGATGGATGCCGCCTTGTCCCACACGGTGTAGGCCGGCCCCAGGATTCTGATCAGCATCAGCATGTAGATCGGATCGACTGCACCATAGAGGCTCCCTCCGTAAATCGTCCCGACGTAATTTCGGGTTCGCCACGAAAGCGGAATCCGGACCCGCACCTCGGACCAATCGTGCCGGATGTACGTCACCCAGCCACCGGTGCCTCGATAGGCTGGGAAGAGATTGAACTGCCAGCGGGCCATCCTGCTGCGGAACGATTCTGACATGGAGGCTATTGGGCTATGGGCTATGAGCTATGGGCTAGGCTACGAGGATAACCAGTAGCCCATAGCCCATGGCCCGCCCCTTCCCGAAACCTATCGCAAGATATATCGTATGGTATGTCGCAGGACCTATCTCAAGAGGTATCGAAATGAGTAAACCACGTGATGACTGGGGCTTAGGGGACCTGGCCGATCTCTTCTCCGGTGAATGCGGACCAGGGTTCTTCGGCTTCCGCATGGGTGGAGGAGGCCGCAAGCAGCGCCGCCGCACCCAGATGTTCGAGTCCGGAGAGGTCAAATTCGTCATTCTCCGCCTGCTCAAGGAAAAGCCGAGGCACGGCTACGAGATCATCAAGGCGCTCGAGGAACGGCTCGCCGGCACCTACACGCCGTCGCCGGGCACCGTCTATCCCACG
>JAXIPC010000026.1:0-19043 GCA_045403135.1 Gemmatimonadales bacterium
TACGACTCGATCCTGCGCGGCGTGGACGGAGTGCAATACACCGAGGTCGATGCTCGCGGCCGCATGGTGCGCGAGCAGGTGTCCACCCCGTCGCTCGCACCCATTGCCGGGATGCAGATTCAGACGACCATCGACCTCCCGCTCCAGCAGTACATCGACAGTCTCTGGAGGGCGGCGCTCCCCGATACCCGCGGGGCGATGATGGCCATGACGCCCGACGGCAAGATCCTGGCGCTGTACTCCGCACCGGCATTCGATCCAAACGATTTCATCGGGGGGATCGCCGCCCCGACCTGGCTCACGCTCAACACCGATCCGGCCAAGCCGCTCATCAACCGCGCCATCCGGGGTACCTATCCGCCCGCGTCCCCGTTCAAGCTTGCCACCGCGGTCATCGCGCTCCGGCGCGGGGTGGTGGACTTTCACACCCACATGCCCCAGCCGTGCCGGGGAGGCTACCAGTTCGGCAACCGGTTCTTCCGGTGCTGGAAGAGGGAAGGGCATGGCTCCCTGGACCTGACCGGCGCGATCACCGCGAGCTGCGATGCCTACTTTTACCAGCTCGGGCTGCGCATCGGACTGCCAAGCCTCCTCGAGGAAGGGAATCTCCTCGGCTTCAGCGAGCGGACCGGGATCGACCTCGGAAGCGAATCCAAGCCGCTGCTGCCCGCCAGCATCAAGTACTACAACGACCGCTACGGCCCGCGGGGCTGGAGCAACGCGGCCGTGCTCAACCTCGCGATCGGGCAGGGGGAGGTGAACCAGTCGCTGGTCGGCATGATGCGCTTCTACTCCGCGCTGGCCGGTAACGGAACCTCGGCCGCTCCCTACCTGGTCCAGTCGACGGATTCGACAACCCGGTCGCTCGGGCTCACGCCCGTGCAGCTCCAGGGGTTGCAGGCGGCGCTGTGTCGGGTGGTGCAAAGCGGCACCGCCGCGGGAAGCGGCGGGCGCGATCTCAACGTGTGCGGAAAGACCGGGACCGCGCAGAACCCCCACGGCAAGGATCACGGCTGGTTCATCGGCTACGCCCCGGCGGACAATCCCAAGATCGTGGTGGGCAGCATCATGGAGTTCAAGGAACACGGGTCCTCGGTAGCTCCGTACGTGGTTCGGGTGATCCGGCAGTTCCTGACCGCGACCGATTCGAGCCTCGCCAAGGCCAAGGTCCGGGTGCCGATCCAGGAAGATTCGGTCACCGGCGCGATCACCCCGCCCGATACGACGGGCCCATGAGGCGCGGCGGGCTGGACCGGCCGCTCATCCTGGTCGCGCTGGCGCTCACGGCCTTCGGGGTGATGATGGTGTACTCTGCCGGCCAGACTGATGTGCCCTCGGTCGCCGCCCGTGGAGCCTGGATCCGGCAGCTGGTATGGCTGGCGATCGGAATCGTCGGCGCTGCCATCGTGTTCCGGGTCAATTTCCGGATTCTCGAATGGGCCGCCCCCGGTCTTTATGTCCTGAGTGTCGTGCTCCTGCTGTTGACGCTTTTCGTCGGGACGGGGGCGGGGACCGCGGCGGGAAGCAAGAGCTGGCTCTCGATCGGCGGGCATCGCCTCGGCCAGCCGGTGGAGCTCGCCAAGCTCGCCACGATTTTCCTGCTGGCGCGCTACCTCTCGTCGCTTCGGGAGCCGCCGCGGACCCTCAAGGGACTGCTGATTCCGGTCCTGATCGCCGGAGTGCCCCTGGTCCTGGTGATGGGACAGCCGGACCTCGGCAGCGCCATCGTGTTCATCGGCATCCTCTTCGCAATGCTGTTCTGGGCCGGCGTGTCGCCCCGGCTTCTGCTGCTGCTGGCTTCCCCGGCGGTGAGCCTGCTGCTTGCGGCCGACACCCGCTGGTGGGGTGCCTGGATGCTCCTGCTGTTCCTGCTCCTGGTGCTCTGGCGCGCCTATGTGAGCGAGGGCATCCTGATCTACCTGGTCAATTCCGCCATGGGCGTGCTGGCCATCATTCTCTGGAATCAGCTCAAGCCCTACCAGCAGAACCGTCTCATCACCTTCCTCAATCCGGAGAGCGATCCGGTCCACGCCGGCTACCAGGCAATCCAGTCCATGGTGGCCATCGGCTCCGGCGGGCTCCTCGGCACCGGGTTTCTGGACGGCCCTCAGAAGCGCCTGGCCTACCTGCCGGAGCAGTACACCGACTTCATTTTCGCGGTGCTGGGAGAGGAGCTGGGCTTCATCGGTGTCGTCGCTGCCCTGGGCTTGTTCCTGACGTTCTTCTGGATTCTGCTCCGCATCGCGCGACGAGCCACCGATCCGTTTTCCAGCCTTGTGGTATTCGGTATTCTGGGATTGCTGTTTACCCATCTATTCGAGAATGTCGGCATGACTATCAACGTCATGCCGATTACCGGTATTCCGCTCCCCTTCTTTTCGTATGGGGGTTCCTTCCTGCTGTCCTGCGCCCTGGCGGTGGGGCTGGTCCTTCGGGTGGCGTGGGACTCACGGTTAAGTGGCTATGCTGATGTGTGACAACTACTTACATGTCAAGGACTGGCGGCGTGCGAAGGATTGCGCCAGATTGATCGGTCGCTCGGGACGCGGTAGCCCCTTCTCGATACCTCCAACCCTGACCTATGGCCGTGATGGCGTGGTTCAAGAAGGAGCGCAAACCCCGGATTTCCCAGCGGACCAAGCTGGAGATTCCGAAAGATGCCTGGGAGCGCTGCGAGAACTGTGGTCACGTGGACATCCGGGAGCGGTTCGACCGGGCGCTCAACGTCTGCACCGAATGCGGCCATCACCGCCGCTTCACGGCCGAGGAGTACCTCGAGCTGATGACCGATCCGGGAACCTGGCGTGAGCTCTTCGCCGGGTTGCGATCGCAAGACCCCCTCAATTTCGAAAACTATACCGAGCGCCTGACCGCGGCCGAAAAGAAGGCCGGAGGCTCCGACGCGATCTACACCGGGTTCGGGCGGCTGGAAGGCGCTCCCTACCATCTGGGCGTCATGAATTTCGCGTTCATGGGCGGCTCGATGGGCTCGGTGGTGGGTGAAAAGGTCGCCCGACTGGCCCGCCGTTCGGTGGACAAGCGGCTGCCGCTCGTGCTGGTCTGCACGTCCGGTGGCGCCCGGATGCAGGAGGGTGTCCTGTCCCTGATGCAAATGGCCAAGACTTCCGCGGCGATCGGGCAGCTCAAGATTGAAGCGATTCCATTCGTCACCATTCTCACCAATCCCACCACCGGCGGTGTGTCGGCATCTTTCGCGATGCAGGGCGACGCCATCCTGGCGGAGCCGGGCGCGGTGATCGGGTTCGCGGGCCAGCGGGTGATCAAGCAGACGATCGGGCAGGATTTGCCGGAGGGGTTCCAGACCGCCGAGTTCCTGCTGGACCACGGCCAGATCGACGACGTGGTGCCGCGCGGCTCGCTGCGCGAGACGACCGCGCGACTGATCCGGCACATGCTGGGGCAGGGCGCTGCGCCCGTCGCGGCCGAGAAAGTGGTCGCCAATGAACCGTTACCGGTAACCAGCAACCAATAACCAATAACCAGTAGCCAGTAGCCCGTGTCCAGGGATCCCTGGCTATTGGCTACTGGCTACTGGCTATTGGCTAGTGGTTACTGTTCACCGCACCCATGGCCCTCTCTTATCCCGATGCGCTGGCCTACCTCTATCCGCGCATCACCCAGATCAAGTTCGGGCTCGACACCACCCGCGCCCTGCTCGCGGAGCTCGGAGATCCGCATGAGCTGATCCCCGCCGTTCACGTCGGGGGGACCAACGGCAAGGGCAGTGTGACGGCGCTGGTATCCGCGGCGCTGCGGGAGGCCGGATGGCGGGTTGGCAGTTACACCTCGCCCCATCTGGTATGCTTCCGGGAGCGGGTGACTGTCGACGATGTGCCGATCAGCGAGGCCGCCGTGGCGATGTGGACCGAGCGGCTCCAGCCCCTGGCCGACCGGCTCGGCGCAACCTTCTTCGAGACCACGACCGCGATGGCCTTCGCGGATCTGGCGGCGAGAGGCGTCGAGGTCGCGGTGATCGAGGTGGGGCTGGGCGGCCGGCTCGACAGCACCAATGTGGTCCGCCCGATGGCCAGTGTGGTGACCAAGATCGAGATGGATCACCAGAAGTACCTGGGCGACACGCTCGCCGCGATCGCCCGCGAAAAGGCCTGGATCGCAAAGCCGGGTGCACCGTTCGTCGTGGGAGAGACCCGACCGGAGATCATCGAGGTGTTGCACGCGGAAGCTGCCCTTTCGGTTGCTTCGCTCGATGCCGCGGCCAAAGCCGATGTCCGGGTGGTCCCGGCGGCCTTGCGCTACGACGGAGAGCTCGCGCTCCTGGGGCGCCACCAGCAGCGGAACGCGGCGGTGGCGCGGGCGGTGCTGGAGGCGCTCCCGCTACCGTACCGCCCGAACGACGCAGCCTTGCGCCACGGCTTCGCTGGAGCGACGGTTCCGGGCCGACTCGACCGCCGAGGCAAATGGTTGTTCGACGTGGCCCACAATCCCGATGGGGTGGCGGCTTTGGGCCGCGCCATCGTCGAGCTGGCGCCACCCCGGCCGGTTCATGCGCTGGTTTCCATTCTGGGTGACAAGGCATGGCCCGAGATGCTGGTGCTGCTGGACCAGGTGGTCGACCGGGGAATCCTGACCGTGACACCCAGCGCCGAGGGACGACGCTGGGACCTCGAGTGGCTTCGGCGGTGGCTGGCGGACCCCAACCGCCCACCGGCCCGTGCCGTCTGGCGTCTCGAGCCCGACTTCGAGCGCGCCATGGCGGAGGTGCAGCAGGGGGCTGGAACGGTCTTGGTCACCGGTTCGTTTCATACCGTGGGTGACGTGATGGAAGTGCTGGGACTTTCCCCCGTTTGACCGGGAGTCGGAAAATGCGGAGCTCGGCTTGGGCAATCGGTGCGGCGATGGCACTGGCAGCTGCGTGTGGCGGCGACCCAGGCCCGGTGGGATTGGCGTCCACTCGAGACAGCGCGGGAATCGCGATCGTCGAGAACAGCGGACCCGCGTGGACCGGCAACAGTGGCTGGCAGGTGGTCGATACTCCGTCGGTGGATATCGGCGGACGAGGCGGTGATGCCGCCTACGACTTCGACCAGGTGACCGGTCCGGTTCGGCTGAGCGACGGCCGAATCGCGATCGGGAACGGGGGCAGCAAGGAGATCCGCTTCTTCGATGCGAAGGGCACTCACCTGCGTTCCTCGGGGCGCGAAGGGAGCGGGCCGGGTGAATATCAGAATCTGGTCGGCATCTGGGCCGGTCCCGCCGATTCGCTGATGGTGTCCGATATCCTGGTTCGACGGCTGACCGTGCTGGACCGGGAGGGGAACGTCGGCAGGTCGCTTTCGCTCGGCGGTACGACCGGAGGCTTCGTGTCGATCAACGGCTCGGTCGATTTCGCGATCCCGCTGGGGTGGCTGGCGGATGGGTCCATCATCGGACTGTCCCAGACCTTCACCATGAACGCGGCCCGCGAGGGAATCTTCCGGGATACCATCACGATCATCCGCTACGCCCCCGACGGGACGGCCCGCGACACGGTGGGGCGTTTTCCCGGGCCCGAGATGGAACAGATGACCATCACCATGGGGACCCGGTCGATGGCCGCGCCCGTTCCGGTTCCGCTCGGCAAGCAGTTCGTCGGCGTGGCGCGCGGCGATCGGATCTATGTGGGTCTCAACAACGCCTGGGAGATCGAGGTGCGCGGGAGCGACGGCTCGCTCAAGCGGCTGATCCGCGCCACCGCCACGCCCGCGCCGATCACGCCGAACGAGGTCGCGGCGCATCGACAGGAAACGCGCGACCAAATGGAGTCGCAGCCGATGATGCGCAACGTGCCGGCGCCGATCAAGAAGCAGCTCACGGCCCGGGTTGACCAGGCCAAGTATCCCGCGACATTCGCTTTCTTTGCCGGGCTGCTCGCGGATGCGGACGGGAATCTCTGGGCCCAGGAGGTCGGCTCGGCGATCGATAAGATCCAGCGCTACGCCGTGGTCGATTCCTCGGGCCGCTTCCTCGGACGCGTGGCGATGCCGGCCGGTTTCCGGGCATCGTCGATCGGACCGGATGCGGTCTACGGCATCTGGAAGGACGCCGACGACCTCCAGCATGTCCGGATCTATCCCCTGCGAAAGGCCTTTCAGCCTCGGCCATAAGTCATTATCGGAGAGGACTTAACGCGGTTATCTTACGCCGATGCCGCCCAAGGCCCTGCCCGGATTCCGGGACTTCTTCCCGGAAGAGTTCGCCCTCCGGGCCCACATCTTCGAGGCCATGCGTTCGGTCGCGCAGCGCTACGGGTTCGAGGAGTATGACGGCCCGCCGCTCGAAGAGCTGGAGCTTTACACCGGCAAGAGCGGTCAGGAAATCGTTGATCAGCTCTATCACTTCATCGACCGGGGCGGTCGCGCGGTGGCGCTCCGACCCGAGATGACGCCGACCCTCGCGCGAATGGTGGCCCAGCGGGCCAACGGCCTGAAGAAGCCGATCCGGTGGTTTTCGATTCCGCAGCTCTTTCGCTACGAGCGCCAACAGCGCGGCCGGCTGAAGGAGCACTTCCAGCTCAATGCCGATCTCGTGGGCGAGCCGGGGCCCGGCGGTGACGCGGAAATCATCGCGCTCGCCATCGACGTGATTCGCGCGCTCGGCCTTACCTCGGCCGACGTGCGGGTGCGAGTCTCCGATCGGAGGCTGCTGGCCGTGCTGCTGGAGGAGACCGGAATCGGCACCGCACGCCAGGACCTCGCCTTCGACGCACTCGACAAGCTGGGCCGGTCGGAATACCCACCGCGCCGGAAAGCGCTTGCGGCGGCCGGCGCTGGGGAAGCTGCGATCGCGGCGCTGGAATCACTGCCCGAGATCCGGACCTGGGCCGATCTCGAGGAGCGGTTTCCCGGCGCCGCGCGGGCCGGCGCGCCGCTGCGGGAGTCGCTCGCGACGCTCGACGCGATGGGGCTGGGTGATTTCATCGACCTGGATCTCACGATCGTTCGCGGACTGGCCTACTACACCGGGACGGTGTTCGAGCTGTTCGATGCGCAGCTCGCGCTGCGCGCCATTTGTGGCGGCGGCCGCTACGACAATCTTCTCGAGCAGATCGGTGGAGTGAGCCTTCCCGCCCTTGGCTTCGGCATGGGCGATGTCGTGCTGGGCGAGCTGCTCACGGCGCGCGGGCTCGCGCCCGATGCGCCCACCGGGGCGCAGGTGTTCGTGGTGTCGGTGACGCCGGAAGACCGGCCTGCCGTTCTCAGGCTCGCCCACGACCTCCGTGATACCGGTCTCCGGGTGGAGTACTCGCTGGGCGACGACAAGATGGGAAAGCAGCTCAAGCTCGCCGATGCTCGCCGGGCCGGCTTCGCCGTGGTGCTGGGTCCCGACGAGCGAGCCAGGAATGTGGTGGTTCTCAAGGACCTCGGCGGCGGATCCCAGCGCGAAGTCCCTCTGCCCGAGCTGCCCGGCGCGCTGGTGCACATTCTCGGTGGCGGACAAGCCCGCTCACCGCTTACCTCTCACCGCTCACCTCCCTAATGGCTGACCACAAGATCCTGACCACCCGGGCCCAGGACTTCAGCGCCTGGTATAACGAGCTCATCATGAAGGCCGAGCTGGCGGACTACAGCCCGGTACGCGGCTGCATGGTGATCCGGCCCAACGGTTATGCCATCTGGGAGGAGATGCAGCACGCGCTCGACCGGATGTTCAAAGAGACCGGGCATCAGAACGCCTATTTCCCCCTGTTCATTCCGCAGAGCTTTCTGAACAAGGAGGCGGAGCACGTCGAGGGCTTCGCCCCGGAAACGGCGGTGGTGACCCATGGCGGCGGCAAGGAGCTGGAAGAGCCACTGGTCATCCGTCCGACCTCGGAGACCATCATCTACGCGATGTTCTCCAAATGGATCCAGAGCTGGCGCGATTTACCGCTCCTGATCAACCAGTGGTGCAACGTGGTCCGCTGGGAGCTGCGCACCCGGCTGTTCCTCCGGACCACGGAATTCCTCTGGCAGGAGGGCCACACCGCGCACGCTACCGAGGGGGAGGCCGAGCAGGAAGCCCTCATGATCCTGGGCCTTTACCGCCGCTTCGCGGAGCAGTTTATGGCGATGCCGGTGATCACCGGCCGCAAGACGGAGAGCGAGAAGTTTGCCGGAGCGCTTCGGACCTACGCGATCGAAGCCCTGATGCAGGACAACAAGGCCCTGCAGGCCGGGACCAGCCACAACCTGGGTCAGAATTTCGCCAAAGCATTCGACGTCACCTTCCAGACTGCGGACGGCGGGTTGGACCACGTGTGGAGCACGTCGTGGGGCGTGTCGACCCGACTGGTCGGAGGTCTCATCATGACTCACGGCGACGATAACGGCCTGATCTGCCCTCCCCGCCTGGCGCAGTGGCAGGTTGTGATCGTGCCGATCTGGAAGACCGACGAAGAGCTCGCGCGCGTGCTGGAGGCCTCGGATCTCATGGCGAAGGACCTCCGGGCCGCGGGCATTCGCACCCACGTGGACCGCCGTCAGGGCATGAAACCGGGGGCCAAATACTACGAGTGGGAAGGGCGCGGCGTGCCGCTACGGCTGGAGCTTGGTCCCCGCGACCTGGCGAGCCACACCGTGATGCTGGCACGGCGGACCGGCGGACCGAAGGAGGCGGTGTCAACCGGAGGCCTGGCGGAACGGTTGATCACGGAGATGGACCGGATGCAGGACGCACTCTTCGGCGCCGCCAAGGCCCGGCGCGAGGCCGGCTCGCTGCGAGGCCCCAAATCGAAACAGGAGTTCATCGACTTTCTCGAGGGCACCGGAGGGTTCGTCTATGCCGGCTGGTGCGGCGACCCGGCCGTGGAGGCCGAGATCCAGGAGCAGACCAAGGCGACCATCCGGGTGATTCCGGATGAGGAGTTCCGTTCGCCGACGGCGCCGGCAACCTGCATCTGGACCGGGAGGCCCGCGGTGGCCGAAGTGGTGTGGGCCAAGGCCTACTGATGACGGTAGCCCGACGGCTCGACGGAAGCGCGGCTGGTGAGCTGCGCGAACAGCTGCTCTTTGCCGACGCGGGGCTGGGGCGCACCACGGACGGCTCGCTCCGGTATGACGGGGTCTCCGTGGCGGACCTTGCCGCAGCGGTCGGAACCCCCGCCTACGTCTACAACGCCGGCGCGATTCGCCGCCGGTATGCCGAGTTGACCGACGCCCTCGCTTCGCTCCCCCACCAGATCCAATACTCGGTCAAGGCCAACTGCTGCCTTGCGGTGCTCCGGGTACTCCGGGACCTGGGCTCCGGATGCGACATCGTCTCCGTGGGTGAGCTTCGGCGGGCGCTCGCGGCGGGATTCAACGTCGAGCGTATCGTCTTTAGCGGCGTCGGGAAGACACCCGGGGAGCTCGCCGAAGCCTGTGCCGTGGGCATCGGGCAGATCAACATCGAATCGATGGAGGAGCTCGAGGCGCTGGCCGGCACCGCCGCGGCGGGAGGGCGCCCGGTCCGGGTCGGCATTCGCGTCAATCCCGACATCACGGTCGACACCCATCCCTTCATCACCACCGGGACCGCGGCCGCCAAGTTCGGTATTCCTCCCGACCAGGTGCTCGAGGCCGCGAGGCGGATCGCGAAGCATCCGGAGATGGAGCTGGCCGGCATCGCGATGCACGTGGGCAGCCAACTCCTCGATCCGGCGCCGTACGTCAAGGGCGCGATGACGCTGGCCGATTTGGTCCGATCGATCCGGGATGCCGGGATTCTCACCCTGCGCTCGCTGGATCTGGGCGGCGGCCTGGGCATTCGCTACAAGGATGAAGTCCCCCTCGAGGCGGCAGCGCTGGCGGAAGCGATTCGTCCGGTCGTGGCCCCCCTGGGTCTGGCGCTGCACCTGGAGCCCGGGCGCTTCCTGGTGGGCAGCGCCGGCATCCTGCTCGCCACGGTGCTGTATCGCAAGCGTGCCGGCGGCAAGAGCTTCGTCATCGTGGATGCGGGCATGAGCGATCTAGTCCGGCCCAGCCGGTACCACGCCCACCACGAAATCGTCGTCGCGGTGGAGCGGGGGCGTCCGGTCGGTCCAGTGGACGTCGTGGGACCGATCTGTGAGACCGGCGACTTCCTCGCGCTCGACCGCCCGCTGCCCGCGGTCGTTCGGGGCGAGGTGCTTGCCATCCTCGGCGCCGGAGCCTACGGTTTCGTCATGAGCTCCACCTACAACGCCCGTCCCAGGGCGCCGGAGATCCTGGTGGACCGGGGCCGGTGGGCGGTCGCGCGGCCCCGCGAAACGCTGGAGGATCTGATGCTCGGCGAGCGGCCCGACTGCTTTGCGCCAGGAGACGCATCGTGATTCACCACGATCGTATCCTGATCCTCGACTACGGGTCGCAATTCACCCAGCTCATCGCCCGCCGGGTGCGGGAAGCGCATGTCTACTCGGAGATTCACCCTCCCCACCGGACTCTGGACTGGATCCGCGAGTGGGACCCCAAGGGGATCATCCTCTCCGGGGGGCCGAACTCGGTATACGACGAAGGCGCTCCGCTCGCGGACCAAGGGCTACTCGACCTCGGTATTCCGGTGCTCGGGCTGTGCTACGGGATGCAGCTCATCGCCCACGTCGCGGGCGCCCGGGTGGTGAGCGCCAGCCGCAAGGAGTACGGCCGGGCCATGGTGAAGGTGCAGGGCGGGCGGCTGTTTCAGGGATTCCAGTCGGGTGAGGAAATCCAGGTCTGGATGAGTCATGGCGATCACGTCGACGCACCGCCGCCAGGATTCGTCGCGACCGCGTCCAGCGACAATTCGCCGGTGGCCGCGTTCGAGCATACCAGCAAGCCGATCGTGGCGGTCCAGTTCCATCCTGAAGTGGCCCACACGCCCCGCGGCGGCGAGCTCATCGCTAATTTCCTGTTCGATATCTGCAAATGTTGCCCCGATTGGACTGCAGGCCATTTCATCGAGAGCGAAACCGCCCGGATTCTCCGGGAGGTGGGGCCCACCGGCCGGGTGATTTGCGGACTCTCCGGAGGCGTCGATTCGTCGGTTGCCGCGGCCATCGTCCACCGTGCCATCGGCAACCGCCTCACCTGCCTGTTCGTCGATCACGGTCTGCTCCGCCTGCACGAGCGGGATCAGGTGGAGCAGACGTTCCACCGGCATATGGGCATCGATCTTCGGGTCGTCGACGCGCGCGAGCGCTTCCTGGCCCGCCTCGCCGGTGTCAGCGATCCGGAGGAGAAGCGGCGGATCATCGGGCACGAGTTCATCGAGGTGTTTGCCGAGGAGGCCCGGAAGGTCGGCGGAAACGTCGGGTATCTGGTGCAGGGCACGCTGTATCCCGATGTGATCGAATCATCCTCTCCAGCCGGCGGGCCGTCCGTCACCATCAAGACCCACCACAATGTCGGTGGGCTACCGGACAAGCTGCCCTTCAAGCTCATCGAGCCGCTCCGCGAGCTGTTCAAGGACGAAGTTCGCCAGGTGGGGCGCGAGCTGGGGCTGCCGGAGGAGATGGTGGGCCGGCATCCGTTCCCGGGGCCTGGCCTTGCGATCCGGATTCTGGGCCCGGTGACCTCGGCGATGCTCGATACGCTCCGGCACGTGGACGCCATCTACATCGAGGAGATTCGCGCCGCGGGACTGTACGACGAGATCTGGCAGGCTTTTTCGGTCCTGCTGCCGATCCGTTCCGTGGGGGTTCAGGGGGATTTCCGCACCTACGATCAAGCCGTCGCCCTCCGCGCCGTGACCAGCCGGGACGGCATGACCGCCGACTGGTATCCGTTCCCGCCCGATGTACTCGCCCGCATCTCCAACCGGATCGCGAATGAGGTCCCCGGCGTCAACCGGGTGGTCTACGACGTGAGCAGCAAGCCCCCGGCCACGATCGAGTGGGAGTAGGATCGGCGGTGGCGCCAGACCAGACCGGCGATCAGACTCGCTTCTGCTCCAGGAGGTCGAAGAGTTGCTCGGGAGAAGACAGCCGGGTAAGCTGGTCGGCCACGTCCGGCATTTGAGCGAACTGGGCAATCTTTCCCAGCACCGGGAGGTACTGGTTCGACACTTCGGTGGGTGGGGCCACGATGAGGAACAGGGCGTGGACCGGCTTGTGATCCACCGCGTCATACTCCAGGCCGGAGCGGTGAACGCCAAAGGCGAGTCGCAGGCGGGAGAGCGCCAGCGAGCGGCAATGGGGAATCGCGATGCCGCGGCCTACCCCGGTTGAGCCAAGCGCTTCACGGCGCTTCAACAGCCTGACCAACTGCATGGTGGTGCGCTCGTCCAGGCCCAGGAGCGAAACCATCTCGTCCAGCATGGCGTCCTTATTGGCGGACGTGAGATCGAGGTTGATGGCGCCAGGGTCCAGGAAGTCGCGGAGCAGCATGGAGATCAAGTGTACGGCGGCAAGTCCCTGAACGGTACCCCCCACGTTGCCGCAGAGAACCTCGCCAAGTACTTTTCTTTCATGCGCTTACCGTACTACTCCGGTGATGGCGTCCCCCTCATTCTGGCCCCGATGGCCGGGGTGTCCGAGGCCCCATTCCGGCAGATCTGTCGCCGTCACGGCGCCGACATTCTGATGACGGAGTTCCTTTCGGCCGAGGCCATCCGCCGGGGCATTCGAAAGACCCTGGAGGGTGCGGAGTTCGAGCCGGTCGAGCGCCCGGTGGGGGTGCAAATCTACGGTGCCGACACCGCCGCGATGGCGCGGGCCGCCGCGATCGTGACCGAGGAGTACCAGCCCGACTTCATCGACATCAATTTCGGCTGCCCGGTCAAGAAGGTCGTGCAACGGAACGGTGGCTCCGGGTGCCTCCGTGACCTTGGGCTGGTGGACAGGATCATTCGTGCGGTGGTCGGGGCGACCCACCTCCCGGTCACCGTCAAGACCCGAAGCGGCTGGAACGAGGATGGTCGCGATCCGGTCGGCATCGCCCTTCGGATGCAGGACGCCGGTGCCCGGGCCTTCACGCTGCACGGGCGCACTCGCGCCCAGATGTTCCAGGGCAAAGCCAATTGGGATGAGATCGCCCGGGTGGTCGAGGCGCTTGACATTCCGGTCGCGGGCAACGGAGACGTGAGCTCGGCCGCCGACATCCTCCGGATGCAGCGGCATACCGGCTGTGCCGCGATCATGGTGGGCCGGGGGTCGTTCGGGAATCCCTGGATCTTTCGCGACGGCCACGCGCTGCTCCGGGGCGCTCCGCTGCCGCCGCCCCCGGAAGCTGCCGACCGCTTCCTGGTCGCCCTGGAGCACGCGCACCTTGCTCTCCGCCTCCAGGGCGATTCACGCAGGACGGTCATCGAATTCCGGAAGCATCTTGGGTGGTATACCAAGGGACTCCCCGCCTCGGCGCACCTCCGCGAGCGACTCTTCCAGGTCGAGTCCATGGCCGAAGCCGAGGCAATCTTCACGGAGTACCTCGAGCCGGCCTGCCAGGCGGCGTGAATCGCGCGCGCCTGGCAGCCCTCCTCACCGACGTCGCCGCGGGGACGCTCGCGCCGGCCGACGCGCTTGAGCGGCTCACCCATTTTCCCACCGAAGAGCTCGAGTTCGCGCGGCTGGACCACCACCGGGCACTTCGGCAGGGCCAGCCGGAAGCCGTCTTTGCCGCCGGGAAAACAATTGCCCAGACGGTGTCCATCTGCGAGCGGCTTGCGGCAGCACACGGAACGTTTTTGTGCACCCGGGCGAGCGAGGAGCAGGCGGACGCGCTTCGGGCACGGTTCCCCGGGCTCGAATGGAACGCGCTGGGGCGGACTGCGTGGCTTGCGGGCCCCTCGCCAAGGGCTCGTCTGACGGGCGAGCTGCTGGTGGTCACCGCGGGAACCAGCGACCTCCCGGTGTCCGAAGAAGCGGTCGCGGTCGCCACCGCGATGGGCGCGGCGGTGTCGCGCCTCACTGATGTCGGGGTAGCGGGCATCCACCGACTCCTGGCCGCCTCTGAGCTGCTCCACCGTGCCTCCGTGGTGATCGTCGCCGCGGGCATGGAAGGCGCGCTGCCCAGCGTGGTGGGGGGATTGATCGGCGCGCCGGTCATCGCGCTACCCACCAGCGTGGGGTACGGCGCCTCATTCGGGGGAGTTGCGGCGCTGCTCGCCATGCTGAACTCCTGCGCGGCGGGCGTAACGGTCGTCAACATCGACAACGGCTTCGGCGCGGCGATGGCGGCGGTCCGGCTCCTCGCGGCGCGCGGGGGAAGCTCCGACTGATGCTACAGACGGTCTGTGAGTCCAGCGACCCGCCCTTCGTCTGGCGCGATGTGACGGCGCCGTCGACCGAAGAGCTGCAGGGGCTGGCGGTCGAATACGGTCTCTCCGCCCACGCGGTGCAGGATTGCCTCGATCCGGAGCACCTGCCCAAGTACGAGAAGTTCGGCGACACCACCTTCCTGATCCTCCGGGTGTATGATGTGGCCGCGCCGGAAGCATCCGGGACGGTGCAGGAGCTGACCCGGAAAATCGCGATATTCTTCCGAGCAGGGTTGGCGCTCACCATTCACCGCTCCGAGCTCCCCGTCATCTCCGCCCTTCACCAGCGCTTCGGAGCGCCCGGGAACGCGTGCGGGCCGCTCCAGCTTCTCGCCGGGCTGGGGAACGGTGTCCTGGACACCTACGAGAAGCCGCTGCAGCAGGCCGAGGACGCGCTGGACCGCTACGAAGAGGGCCTGTTCAACACCCAGCTCAAGTCGCCCTCGCTCCAGAGCATTCACGTGCTCAAGCGGAAAGTGAGCCTGATCAAGCGGATGCTCTGGCAGACCCAAAGCGTTGTCCAGCGGCTCACGCCAACCGGAGAGCGCTCTTCCTCGGTCTACCAGGACCTTAAGGAGAACGCCGAGAGCTACTACTTCTGGGCCGAGCAGCTCCACGAGGAGGTTCAGAACCTGTTGGGCATACATGTGGCGCTCGCGTCGCACCGCACCAACGAGGTCATGCGCGTCCTGACTGTCTTTTCGGCGTTCTTCCTGCCACTCACCTTCGTGGTTGGAGTCTACGGCATGAACTTCGAGTTCATGCCGGAGCTGGGCACCCGTTGGGGCTATCCCGTCATCCTCGGTGTGATGGCCGCCATCAGTCTGGCGATTTTCATCTGGTTCCGCCGCCGCGGCTGGCTGCGGAGGCACAAGTCGTGACCGCTGCTTTCTGGGGCGTGGCGGGGATCGCCGTGGGAGCGGGAATGGCCTGGTGGGTCAGGTCGAGGCGCCTGATTCGGGTACCGGCCGCGGCGCCCGCCACCGAGGGGCCCCCACTCCTCGAGTGGATTCTGCGCGCCAACGGCGCCACCGGCGCCTGGCTGATCGGCCCGGGCACCCGCGAAGTGGCGGTGCCGAAGGACGGCATCCCTGAAGATCTGGACCGAGTGGTCCTCGCGAGGCTGGAGCATCAGCGCATCGGTGACGGACAGGGCGTGGAACGGCTCGGCTCCGGAACGCTGGTTTTCGCGAGCCTGGACGGACGTGCAGCGGGATTACAGCTCCCGCCGGGGAGCTCCTCCGGCGTTCGCGCAGCCGCCCTCCGCGATCTGGCCCGGCTGCTGGACTACGACCGGTGGCGCCCGGTCCTCGCGGCCGTCGCGAAAGAGCAGGATACCCGAAGCGAATCGGTCGAGAGCGTCGCGCTCCGCCTGGCCCATCAGCTCGAGCGGATGCTCGGCGTCGAGACCTGCGTCGCGCTGCCGCGGGCGGGCGGGGTGGAGATCGCGGGGGTATCGCTCCGGTCCGACCGGCGTCTGCTCCGGGCGCTGGTGGAGGAGGGAAGCCCGCTGGAACAGGTTACCCTGGGTATCGCCGGCGAGCAGACCGGCGTCGTGGCCCCTTTCGGCCTGGTGCGGGCCGACCGGCGGAAGCGGCAAGACCCCGCGTACGTCTGCCCGATTCCGGGAGAAGGCGGCCCCAGTGGCGCGATCGCGGCGTGGACGCCCGGTGGAGTGGGGCCGACCGGGCCGGCATTGACCGCGTTTCGCGGCGCGATCATCGCCGCCGGGCCACGCATCAACGCGGCGATGGAGCGCCGCGTGCTCGAGGAGGCGGCCAACCGGGATCCGCTGACCGGGCTGCGAAACCGGCGGGGCTTCGACGAGGTGATGAAGTCCTTCGGGGAGCCATCGGGCGCGCTGATCTACGCCGACATCGATCATTTCAAGAACGTCAACGATCGGCTGGGCCACCCGGCGGGTGACTCGGCCCTGAAGCAAATGTCCCGCATCCTCCTCCAGGCGGTCCGCGATGACGATACGGTCGCGCGGATAGGCGGGGAAGAGTTTGCCATCTGGCTGCCCGCGGCGAGCCTGGATCGGGGCCGGGAAGTGGCCGAGCGTATCCGGCAGTCGCTGACCTGGAGCGACTGGAAGTGGCAGGGGGTGAAACAATCGCTCACCGCATCGTTCGGCGTGTCCGCCTGCCCGGAGACGGCGGCGACGCGCGACGGGTTGGCGGCGCAGGCGGATGCCGCCCTCTATCAGGCGAAGCGGGGCGGGCGCAACCGCGTAGCGGTGTGGAACGACGAGCGCCCGAATGACACCACCGAAAAGGAGGTCGCGCCGTGACCCTTCGATCGTACCTGCTGGCCACCACAGTCACCTGCCTGGCCGGCACCTCGCTTGCCGCGCAGGACATCGACCCGAAGCTTCTCGAGCGGGCCCGCCTGATTCACCAGCGGGTGCTGTCTCTGGATACTCACGTGGACATCAACCCCGGCAATTTTACGGCCGAGCGGAACTACACCCATCGGCTGCCGTCGCAGGTGAATCTGCCCAAGATGGACGAGGGCGGCCTCGACGCCGTCTTCCTCATCGTGTACGTGGGCCAGGGCACCGACTTCACGCCGGAGGGCTATGCGCGCGCCCATGCCGCGGCCATCGAGAAATTCGACGCGATTCACCGGCTGACCGAGCAGATCGCACCCGAACGGATCGAGCTGGCGCTCACCGCGGCCGACGTGCGGCGGATTCACGCGAGCGGGAAGAAGGTGGCGCTGATCGGGATCGAGAACGGATATCCCCTCGGCACCGACCTGACGAACGTCAAGAAGTTCTACGACCGAGGCGGGCGCTATCTGTCCCTGGCCCACAACGGTCACAGCCAGCTTTCGGATTCGAATACGGGAGAGCGGGACGGCATCTGGCTCCACAACGGGCTCTCACCCTTGGGCCGGCAGGTCATCGCCGAGCTGAACCGGGTCGGAGTCATGGTGGACATCTCGCATCCCTCGAAGCAGTCCATGATGCAGACTCTGGAGCTCACCCGCGCGCCGATCATCGCCTCGCACTCGGCGGTCCGCGCGCTGTGCAACCATTCGCGGAATCTGGACGACGAGCAGCTTCTCGGGCTCAAGAAGAACGGTGGGGTGGCCCAGCTGGTGGCGTTCAACAGCTACGTCAAATGCGGACCCGCATCGGCCGAATCGCCGGAACGGGTCCAAGCCGTGAGCGCGCTCCGGACCAAGTACGGCCTGGGCGGCGGCCGGGCAGGGTTCCAGCCCGCCGACTCGGCGCAGCGAGCGGCATTTCAGGCGGAGATGCAGGACCTCGACCGCCAGCTGCTGCCGCCGCCTCGCGCTACCGTCAGCGACTTCGTCGATCACATCGACTATGCGGTGAAGCTGATTGGCGTCGACCACGTCGGCATCAGCTCGGATTTCGACGGCGGCGGCGGCGTCAACGGCTGGAACGATGCGTCGGAGACGTTCAACGTGACGCTGGAGCTGGTCCGGCGCGGCTATACTGAGACCCAGATTGCCAAGATGTGGAGCGGGAACCTGCTGCGCGTGATGGAGGCAGTGGAGAAAGTCGCCGCGCGGAAGCCGGGAGCATAAGCTAGTTCCCGTTCACTCCGGCCCTCAGAATCGTCGCCTCCCACAGTTTCATCAGCCTCCGCTGTGAATCCCGGCGGGCCCAGCGAGTCTGCCATCCGTGCTGGTCCACCGGGTAGGTCACGAACTCGAAGTCCTTCCCCAGCTCCATGAGCCGCTGCACCAGCCGGACCGCATCCTGATATTCGACGTTACCGTCGATCAGGCCATGCTGCAGCAGCAGGCGATCCTTGAGCCCCGCGGCGTGGTAAATGGGGGAGGATGCCCGGTAGGCCGCGCTGTCACTCACTGGGGTGCCGTTCAGGATCCGGGCGGTATACCCGTGATTGTAATGGGCCCAGTCCGTCACGGAGCATTGGGCCGCACCGGCCTGGAACAGTCCGGGATGCTTGAACAACGCCATCAGCGTGAAAAACCCGCCATAGCTGCACCCAAAAAGCCCCACGCGAGACTTGTCGACCCCGTAGTTCTTCTCGAGAAACGGCACCGCGGCCACAGCCGAGGCGACGTCGCGATCCCCCATCGAGCGGTAGATGGCGGTGCGCATGTCGTGGCCATACCCTGCGCTGGCCCGGTAGTCCAGCACCATGTAGGTCACGCCCCGTTGGGTCAGATAGGTCGCGTTGAGCGCGCCCCCATGCGCGCCGGAGTTCGCAAACGTCTTGTGCACTCCCTGGGCATATCCGGCTCCGTGAATCTCCAGCACGGCGGGACGATTGGGGTGGGGCCGTTCCGGCACGTACACCCGCCCCCATACCGGCTTGCCCTGGTCGTCGTCAAAACGAACGAAATCACTCCGGGGCCAGGGGATCTTGTAGAAGGCGTCGGTCCCCGACCGAGTCACCCGGGTTGGTGCCGCGCCCGACGCGACCGGCTGGAGATAGACGTCGCTGAGCTCCTGGGGATTGGAGAAGCGTGCCGCCAGCACCCCCTCGTCCGGCGAAAGCACCGGCTGGACCTCGCCTTCCCCCAGCCGGTCGATGCGGGTCAATAGGCCGCCGCCGACCGGCATGCTGTAGAAATGGCGCTCGCTGGGGTGGGCCTCGCTGGTCTCCAGCCACCAGCGGCTCTGGTCGCGCGAGAGGCTGACGCCGCGCACTTCCCACTCACCGGTGGTGAGCTGTCGCTTGATCCCTCCGGAACCGACCGTCCAAAGATGATGCCAGCCCGACGTCTCGCTGGTGTAGGCCAGCGTCTCTCCGTCGGGCAGCCAGGTCATCGGCGTCGGCATCGCGGTCCAGTAGTGGACCAGCCAGGCGTCGTCGTGGAAGTGCTCGAGCGTGCGTTCCTGCTTT
>JAXIPC010000038.1:0-4498 GCA_045403135.1 Gemmatimonadales bacterium
GGCACGCTTGGTGTCATTGGCCAGGACATATCGGCGAACCATTATCGGTTCCCCACCCAGGCTGATCTCCCGGTCGGAGACCGCGAGGGGCTCCCATCCGGCGCCGGGCAGGCAATTGCGCGGTGAGTGAATGGTCCTGCCTTGGGTCTGCTGCTCGTAGTACCCCACGTACACCGAGAACGCCGTCACCGAATCGGCGCGGTATTCCCTGAACACGAAGCTGTTCGTGCCGGCTACCCGCTGCTCTTCGGCGCTGACCGGCAAGTCCCGTCCCTGGTGATTCAGGATGCGGGTTGGAATGCCACTCAGTGGCGTACGCAACGGCATGGCGCGTTGCCGGTCCACGCCCAGGAGGAGAAGAATGCCCAGGCCCAGGAGGATGGCGGGACCGTAGGGTGCCAGCCGCTTCATGGAGCGGCCTCCGCGGCGGCCCGCTTACGGTGGAGACGGCCCTCGATGACCCCGATCAGCCCCGCCGCGCCGGCCGTCAGGGCCAGCGAAACCAGGAACAGCAGCCACCCCTCCGTGATGTGCATGAAGCCTTCGCCCAGCTTGGGATCCACGAACACCACCAGGAATCCCGTCATGAACACGCGGACCGCGTTCACCATGAGCGCCACGCCCACCGCGGCCGCCAGCACGAGAAACCGGGCGACCGGCGTCCGGAGCCAAAGCGCACCCATGAGAATGCCGAGGCTCACCAGCGCGGTGAGCGACCGGAGTCCGCTGCAGGCTTCGGTGACGAAGAGCTGACGCCCCGGCACCTGAATTACGTTTCCGTTGAGCTCCACCGGAATGTTCCGCCACTCCAGCAACGCCGCGCCCATCCGGGAGGCGCGGAACTGCAGCGGCAGCGTCATGGCGCTCTTGATGACTTCGGGCAGCGGGATGGCCAGCGTGAAGAGGGTGAAGGGGAGCCACCAGGAGAGCAGCTGGCGCAACCCCAGGTAGTAGGTGGTGAGGCCGGCCAGGGCGAGCACCATCGAGAACCGCATGGTGAACAGCTCGGCGGCGAGTCCCGACACGTAGCGCAGCAGAATGGCCGAGACCAGCAGCCCGATGCCCAGGAACCGGTTTGGCGCGGCGTCGGCACGCACCCTGGCACGCCACACCAGCCAGATCGATACCGGGGCCAGGAGGAGCCCATGGCCCGCTTCGGGGTCGTTCCACCAGTCGCGGGCCAGCAGGTAGGCCGGCTCGGCGAACAGAACGGCAAACGCCACTCCGGCAAGCAGGAGCGGCGCACGACCCGCCAGGTTGGCGGGAGAGATCGCGGAGTTGAGCTCCGCGATGCTGCGCTCAGCCACTCAGATTACCAACCGCCGCGGCGAAGAAGGATGACGGGGATCGTCTCCAGCATGATCTTGAGGTCGCGCCAGAAACTCGGCTCGCGAATGTATTCCAGATCGAACTCCACCTTGCGCTTGACGTCGTCCAGGCACGAGTCGTACTGCTGCCGGATCTGGGCGAGCCCGGTAATCCCCGGGCGGGCCCGCTGGCGGAGCCGATAGTTCGGAACCGACTCGCTGAGCGAGGCAAAAATGGTCGGGCGCTCGGGCCGGGGCCCGACGATGTTCATGTCCCCCTTGAGCACGTTGAGGAGCTGGGGCAGCTCGTCCAGGCGGTACTGCCGGAGGATTTTGCCGGCCGGCGTAACCCGGGGATCGTTGGCGGTGGCCCAGACGGCGCCGGATTGCTTCTCCGCCGCCACCTGCATCGTCCTGAACTTGTACATCGTGAAAGGCCGGCCGCCGATGTCGTGTCGGCGGCGCGGATCGTTCTGTCCCGGACCGCTGGACCGGCTGTCCAAACCGACGCGGATCTGCGAATGCATCACTGGTCCGCGCGACGTCAGCTTGATGACGATTGCGATGATCACCCAGAGGGGGAAGGTCAGCAGAATGCCCAGCAGCGCGACGGCCACGTTGAGCGCTCGACGGAGCCGGGCATCACCGACCGTGATCCTCGCCTCGGTCGACCCGGTATCGACAATGCGAAGATAGCTCGGCCGCTGCGGCGACAGTCGTCTCGTGCGGTCGTCGGTGTGCGTCACAGAGTTTAGGGGTTGACCATTCATATGCTCATATGCGGAGCAGTCGGGTCAACAGGTAGGTTAGGGACGAAATGGCTCCCACGTACGGGAGCGTATTCCTCAGGAATCCTCCGGTACGCTGGCCGCTGGTGCGGGAGCCACCGACGATGATCTCATCGCCCGCGCGCAAATTCAGCTGATCGAGCGTGCGGCCATCGATCAGCGCCTGGCGAAAACCTTCCTTCGACAGAATCTCTTTGCCGCTGCGCTCGATCTTGGTATTGGCCGGATCCATGCCGCCGGCCGGGCCGCCGGCCGCCATGATGGCGCTGTCGATGAGCGCTTGGGCCGGCATCTGGTAGTACCCCGGCCGTCCGACGCTGCCCAGGAAGCTGAGCCGCAGGGTCACCTGGGCCTGCACCGTGGGATTCCTGAGGTACTTCTTGAGCTCGTTGGTCAGGAACTCGGGGATTTCGGACCGCAGCAGGCCCTTGAGCGAGATGTCCGGGAGGCCGGGTAGCGCCAGCGTTCGGGCCGGGCCCACCGTGAAGTTGCCGGTGAGCGTGGATTCTCCCATCACGACCAGGAGGACTTGGTCACCGGGCTGGAGATCTCCGTCCTCGATACGACTCTTGAGCAGCGCGATTTCTTTTCTCTTGGCGTCTTTGATGCGTCCGCTGTAGCCTGAGGAAGAGATGATCTTTTCCGCTTCCGTGAGCGACGCCGCAATCTGCGCGCGGGTGGCTTGTGACAACCGCGACTCTTGCGACTGCCCGGAGACGGGGCCCGGCGCGAGGATAATTCCCAGACAAGCCGCTGCCATCACAAAACTCGATGCTATGCGCACGGGCCTTCTCTTCTGCAGTCTTGGGGTGATTGAGCTCTCAGACAATGCTACCGCACGGACCGTGCTGGGGTGACCACGTCGTGGAAAGTGATAATAACATCATACCAGACAATAGTTTATCATCAAAGTCAGCTCGGTCTTTGGCGCCAGCGCCGCAGTGAGTGTGGCCCTTTCACAACGCTGTGTTGCGATCTTCCGGACTGTCCATCGATCGACGGGCAGGTCGGGGTCACAAGTTGTGTAAGCCGGGTACCAAGGCGCAGTTATGAAGCGAACCCATTGGTCTCTCCTAGCTCTCGTCCCTGCAGGATGTTGCGTCATCCGAGGTTGGGTTGGAGCCAAACCGGCTAATTTCCAGCCGGTTTAGGCCGGACAATTGCGTGTCCCAGTCTGCTGGTCCCAACTCCAGTCCGGCTGCCGAGTTGATTACGCAGTATTAACGGTTTACCTAAGTACTTTGGGGGCAACTTGTTGTCAAGATGGAGCACGGCGAGCGACCCTCCCTCGCTGATCGGGAGCGCAGCTCGTCGGTACAGCGGTGTGTGTGATTCTTGCAACAACGTGCGTGTTATTCCCATCGGAAACCCCTGGTGACCTTGACCTCGGTTGACGCCATGGCGCAGCAGAGCTCACCGACTCTGCCGCCGAAAATCCTGATCGTCAACGATCAGGAATGGTCGGCCAGATCGGTCGAGAGCATCTTCGCGGCAGAGGGCTACACCGTCCTCCGGGCCTTTACCGGTGAGCAGGCGCTCCTGCGTGCCGGTGAGACGATGCCGGACGTGTTCATCCTGGACCGGCAGCTACCCGACGTCGACGGCGTGGAGATCTGTCGCCGGCTCCGGGCCGATCCTCGCTACGGCGCCACCACACCCATCATCATCACCACCGCGGGACAAGCTGGACGAACCCAGCGCCTCGAGGCCTATGGCGCAGGCGCCTGGGATTTCATCGGCCAGCCCATCGACGGCGAAACGCTGCTGCTCAAAGTGCGCACCTTCCTCGAGGCCAAGCGCGCGCTGGATGCGGTGCGGGCCGAGGCGTTCCTCGACGAGGACACTGGGCTCTACACCCGCCGCGGCCTGGCGCTCCGGGCCAGGGAAATCGCTTCCGAGGCCGGCCGGCGGCATCAGGCTCTCACCTGCATCGTCTTTGCACCCGAGATGCCGGTGCTCGAGTCGGCGATCGCGTCCGCTGAGTCGCTGGTAGTGGAAATCGGGAATTTCTTCCGCACCGCCGGGCGCGCCGCCGACGCGGTGGGCCGACTGGGCCCGCTGGAGTTCGGCATCATCGCGCCGGCCACCTCGGAGGATGGCGCTGCGCAGCTGCTGGAACGCCTGGAAACCGCCCTCGCGAGCGCCACACGCCCGAATGGCGACACCGGACGGATCAAGTTCCGCGCGGGTTATTTCGGGACGCCCGACTTCGCCGAATCGGCGGTCGATCCCCTGATGATGATCGAGCGCGCCGGAGCCGCCCTGCGCGAAGTCGCCCCGGCCTCCTCGCGCCGGTAACCGCCGGGGCCGCGTCGCGTCCGGAGCCGCCGTTTAGCGCTCCCGGGCCGGCACTCCCTCCACCAGACTCTGGACGTCCTCCGAGGAGCCCACCTCGTTCTCCGC
>JAXIPC010000076.1:0-12121 GCA_045403135.1 Gemmatimonadales bacterium
TTCATGATTCGCTGCACGTCGCCTTCGTCCATGACGTGGTAGACCATGCTCGCTCCGCCGTTCTGCATCCCCTCGAGCACCAAGGGCACCACACCGGCGGAGGTCAAAGGCACGCCGCGCTCGACCGCCCAATCGTAGAGCGTGCGGCCCTCGAGATCCTTCTTCCAACGGACGCTGGCGAACTGCACCCGCTTGAGGTCGCCGCCGCCCCGGTCGTTGTCGAGGATGTCGATGATCCCTTTGACGATGCTGTCCTTGAGGACCGGATCGGTGAGCCGCCGCTGAAAAGCGGTGTCGCCGTTGGCCGGGGCCCAGGCCGGCACCAGCACCGCGAAACCGGTGGAGCTCGCAGTGTAAGGGTACTGATCCGCCATGACGTCGAGCCCCGCGGCGCGGGCGGAGTCGATCATGGCGAGCGTCTTCACGCTGGATCCCCACATCGCCCGGCCGACGGCTTTGTGGTGGGTGAGCACCACCGGGATTTTCGCATCTCGGGCGATGCGAATGGCCTCGCCGACGCCGTCGAGCAGGCCGAGGCCTTCCTTGCGTAGGTGCGAGGTGTAGATCCCGCCCGAATCGGCCGCGACCTTCGACACCGCAACCACCTCTTCGGTGGTCGCGTAGGTCTGCGGCACGTAGAAGAGGCCGGTGGAAATGCCGAACGCGCCCTCGTGCATTGCCTGGGCCACCATCTGCTGCATCCGGGCGAGCTCGTCTTGGCTGGGAGCGCGATCGCTCCGCCCCAGCACCGCCTGCCGGATGCTGCCGAACCCCACCAGCCAGCCGATGTTGATGCCAAGGGCAAGCGAGTCGGCGCGCTGGAGATAAGCGCCGAAAGGAAAGGGCCCGCCGCCGTCGGGACCGGCCAGTGTGGTGGTGACGCCCTGGCGCACCCGGCTTTCCGCGGCCGGCAGCCGGAAGATGGCTTCGTCGTGGGCATGGATGTCGATGAAGCCGGGAGCGACGACCCGCCCCGCGGCATTGATCACCCGGGACGCGCGAGCCCGCGGAATGGCGGTGCGCGATACCAGCACAATACGGTCGCCCTTGACCGCCACGTCGGCGCGAAAGCCTGGAGCGCCGGTGCCGTCCAGGACGGTGCCGCCGGTGATCAGGAGATCGTACGCCGGTTGCTGCCGAACAGGCGCGAAAGCCAGCGCGGCCAGGAGTAGCATGGTCATCGGGGTGCTCCTTGAGGGACAGCCTTCGATGCAAGGCGTATCGGCCACATCCCACCTCCATACGCCAAATCAGCCGGGCGCGTTGACGCCGCGGAGCCTATGGCCAGGGAGCCGGCGGGTGGGTTTCGTTTCCCGGGGAGGGCCGTAGATTCAACGGCATGGGCGTCTCCCCAGATTCTCGGCGCCGATTCCTCCATCGCCTCCTCGGCGGGTTCGCCGCGGTGGCCGGCCTGCCCCGGAGCGTCTTCGGCAGGGGGGCCTCCGCCGGCCATCCGCCTGGCCCCCATCCAGAGCCGCGTCCCGGGATTACCGCCTCTCGCGTGCTGAAGGCCGATCAGATCGAGAAGTCCGACGTTCGGGCGATCTTCGACATGGTGCGGGAGATCCCGCAGGTGGTGGATGGGATACGCTGCAACTGCGGTTGCGCCGAACTCGAGGGTTTCTACTCGCTGCTCACCTGCTTCGAAGAGAAGGGCATGGCCCAGTCCTGCCTCATCTGCCAGGGTCAGGCCAGCCTCGTCCACGAGCTGCACAAGAAGGGCTGGTCGCTGAACGGAATCCGTACCGCGGTCGATGCCAAGTACGGCGGCTGACCGCACCAGGAGGGTCCTATGATCACCCGCACCCTGTCCGCCCTCGCGCTCGCGAGCGTTGCGGTCCCGGGGCCGGCGCCCGCCCAGATCCGGATGAGCGAGGCGTCGCTCATCTCGCAGACCGTGGACGGCACCGTCATCACCGTCAGCTATTCCCGGCCCCAGCTCCGGGGCCGGCCCCCCGGCGCCGACGGCGTCTTCCACCACGAGCGGATGTGGACTCCAGGCGCCAACTGGGCCACGACGCTCGAGGCGAGCCGGCCGATCACGTTGAACGGCAAGGCAGTAGCCGCCGGGAAGTACTCGCTCTGGATCGAGACCAGCGAGAAGGACTGGACCTTTCACTTGCACCCCGAGCCGCGGCTCTTCCACACTGCGGCGCCCAAGGTGGTGGAGATGAATGTCTCGTTCACGGCGACGCCGGAACGGGTGACGGAGCCGGTCGAGATGCTCACCTTCGATTTCCCGGAGGTGCGGCAGGAGAGCGCGACGCTGCGGTTCCGGTGGGCCAAGGTGGTCGTTCCCTTCAAGATCGACGTCGAGCCCTGTCGGAATACCGTGGCGATGACCGAGCAGCAGGCGGCGCCCTATCTCGGCAGCTGGACCGTGCAGCTCTTTGACGAGCTGAACCGGAAGACGCCCGAGATGAAGATGGAAATGCTCCTGGCCGGCGGATCGCTGCGTGGCGTGATGGATGGACCCCAGCCTTGGGCGATGGGGTTCCTCCCCCAGCCCGATGGGACTTTCTTCCTCGCGTTCCTCGAGAACGGGAAGGTGATGGACGTAGAGAGCAACACGCCGATCGCCTTCGAGTTCCAGGACGGACGGGCCATCCGCTGGCATGCCAAGGCGGTGAAGGGGATCGGCGACAAGCCCTGGATCTGGGGCGTTCGGAGTCCTTGATGGGGCCGTCGCTCCGCTGACCCGGCTCCGCCCTTTCGATCCGCTCAGGGTGACCCCGCGAGCCGGCGGTCCAGCAGCCCCATGCCCCTGGTGAGATGATCCAGGTACCGTTCCGGGGCAATGTTGGTTCCGCAGACGATGAGCGCCACCTGCCGGCCGGCGAGGCGTTCGCGGAGTGGCCCCAGGAGCGCCGCCGTGGTCGAGGCGCCGGCGGGCTCGACCACCAGCTTGGCACCGCGAAACAGGATCGCCACCGCCTCGCGCATCGCGTCGTCGCTCACCAGAACGAGATCGTCGAGATAGCGCCGGCACAGGTCGAGGCTGTAGGGCATGGTGTAGGGCGGACTCAGGCTGTCGGCGATGGTGCGGTAGCCGCCTTCGGGTACCCGTTCCGGCTTGCCAGATTTGAGGCTCCGGAACATGACGTCGTTCGCCTCGGGCTCCACTCCTATCACCAGACACGATGGCTTGATCTGTTTGATCGCTGCGGACACGCCGGCGGCGAGCCCCCCGCCACCCACCGGCACGAGGACCGCGTCGACCTCCGGCGCCTGCAGCAACAGCTCCCGACCTAATGTCGCGGTGCCGAGCGCGGTGCGGGGCCCCTCGAAGGGATGGACCAACGCGCGGCCCTCCTCGCGCTCGATCCGCTCCGCGAGGGCAAAGGCCGCGTGCACGTCCTCGGCGAGCACCACCTCCGCACCCAGCGCGGCGCAACGCGCCACTCGGTACGGGTCCGCGACTTTGGGCATGACCACCTTGGCACTGGTCCCCAGCGTCCGTGCGGCCCATGCCACCGCGATGGCGTGATTGCCGGCGCTCACCGCAGTGACCCCGCGCGCGCGCGCCGGCACCGCGAGTCCGAGCATGACCGACAGCGCTCCACGGGCCTTGAAGCTACCGGCGTATTGAAAAAGCTCCAGCTTGAGGAGGGGCCTGGTGCCTTCGGGCAGCAGCCGGTCCATCAGCTCGTCGCGAAAGGGCCAGGTCGGAGTTTCGCGAACCAGAGGGCCGAGCATCTGCGCAGTGGCCTCGATTTCGGCGAGGCCAGGATGATTCCCTGTCATGTCGGGAGGTGTGCGGCGCCGGGCAGGAGCCGTCGTCTGTCAGGTTGGAAAGCGGGCTGGAGAAGGGGGATCATGAGGCATCTTATGAGCAGGGCGCGCATCGCGTTTTCGGCCAGCTTGCTGGCCCTGGTGATCGCAGGGTGCGGCGGACACAACACTGCGGGGGAGCCCAGAATCATTCCGGACACTCCGACTGTGCTCAAGGTCGAGAATAACCGGTTCAACGACATGCGGATTTACGTGTACCAGGGAGGGCAGCGAGTCAGGGTCGGCACCGCGGGCGGGAAACAGACCTCGACCTTCAAGCTGGCCAAGAGCCTCGTGTTCAACGGGTCGAGGCTGCGTTTCGAGGCGGTGCCGATCGGGGGGCAGGGCAGCTCGGTCAGCGAGGAAATCTCGGTGTCTCCAGGCGAGGAGATTACCATCAGAATCGGGCTCTAGGTTGCTTCGCCGCCGGCGGCGGCTCGAGGGTCGGGACTGACGTTGCCGCCGCAGAGAATCACCACCACGTTCTTCTCCCGCCACGCGGCGGCGTGGCGGAAATAGGCGGCCAGCGCAACGCCCGCCGCTCCTTCCACCGCCAGGTGGTGCGTCTCCAGCACGGCGCGCATCGCCTGGCGGATTTCGTCTTCCGAGACGGTAACGAGCTGGTCTGCCAGCGCGCGGCACCACTCGAAGGTGATCGCCCCCGCCTCCACGCCTCCGGCGGTCCCGTCGGACAGGGTGGGCCGTGAGGGCAGGTCGAGGATCCGGCCGGCGCGAATCGACTCGATCATCACCGCAGAGTTTTCCGGCGAGCACCCGACCACCACCGTCCCGGGCCAGATCGATTTGAGCAGGGCCGCCACCCCGGCGAGCAATCCCCCGCCGCCCAGCGCGATGAACACGGCGTCCACCCTGGGCAGCTGGCCCGCGAGCTCGACGCCGATGGTGCCCTGCCCCGCCACGACCTCGGGATCATTGTAGGGCGAGATGTAGGGAATCTGTTCGTCGGCGGCGCGGGCCCGCGCGTAGGTCTCCGCCACGGCGGAGTCGGTGCCGTGCACCTCCACCTCGCCGCCGAGCGCCTCGATCGCGGCCACCTTGCCGGGATTCGCATCGCCCGGGACCACGATGCGGGCGTGGGTCTCCAGCGCGGCGGCGGCGTAGGCCACCGCAGCGCCGTGATTGCCGGTCGATGCCGCGATCACCCCGCGCGACCGGCCCGGCGAGTCCAGACTCAACAGCTTGCTGAACGCACCCCGGGCCTTGAACGAGCCGGTGCGCTGCAGGTTTTCGAGCTTGAGATAGAGCCGGGCACCGGTAGCGGCGGTAAGAGGCGAAGGCTCGAGCGGGGTCTCCGAGATCCAGGACCGAATCCGGCTCTCCGCTCGCCAGACCGCCGCCGGCAATTCGCTCAGGGTGGTCATCCGGGCCCGCACCCGCCGAGCCCGTTCCCAGCGGAGCTCAGGCGGCGGCGCGCAGGCGATTTTCCCGGCGAAGCCGCCGGAGATGGCCGAAGGTCACCATGCGCCCGCTCTCTTCGTCCCAGAGCCGGAGACCCAGGGTGCGGACGCTCTCCCAGAGGGTGAGCGTGACCACATTCTGGAAGGTGGGGTTTTCTCGGTGGCAGCGTTCCAGCCGGTAGTTCGGGATGCGGGGGCTCAGGTGGTGCACGTGGTGGAAGCCGATGTTGCCGGTGAACCACTGCAGCACTCGCGGCAGCCGGAAATAGGAGCTGCCCATTACCGCCGCCGTGGCGTAGTCCCACTCCTTGCCGTCCCGCCAGTACGCGTCCTCGAACTGGTGCTGCACGTAGAAGAGCCACACGCCGGTGGAGCCGCTCAGGAGGAAGATCGGGAGCCAGATGAGCATGAACTCCTTGAACCCGATGAGCAGCGAAAACGTCGTGACCAGCGCCGCGAGCGCGAGGTTGGTCAGATGGACGTTGAGCCGCTCCTTCCGGCCCGCGATGGCCTTGGTGGGCCAGCGATGCTTGATGAACAGAAACGCCGGACCGAATCCCAGGAGGGTGAGCGGATTCCTATAGATCCGATACCATACGCGTCTCATCCATCCTGCCTTCAGGTACTCCTTCACAGTCATGGTAGAGATGTCCCCGGTGCCGCGCTGCTCCAGATGCCCCGAGGTGGCGTGGTGAATCGCGTGCTCCCGCCGCCAGTGCGCGTACGGGGTGCTGGTGAGGATGCCGGTGACCCAGCCGACCACGTCGTTCCAGGTGCGGGAGGGCAGGAATGAGCCATGCCCGCAGTCGTGCATGATGATGAAGGTGCGGATGGTGAATCCGGCCGCTGGAAGCGCAAGCAACAGGGTGAGCCAGTAGCTGACCCGGAGGCTGAAGTACATCAGAACGCAGGCGACGATCAGCAGCGTCAGCGTGGAGGCGAGCTGCCAGACCGACCGTTTGATGCTGGGGGTCTGATAGCGGGCGACGATTTCTCGCCAGGTGCGGGCGGACTCGGACATGCGTGACCTCGGAACAGCGGGAAGCCCACCGGTGGCTCCGCCGGGAGACTGGCTCGAACCCGAAATTTAACGGCACGCCGGTCGCCTGTCGACTCGGAAAGACTAACTCCTTACTGTATCAGCAGTTGGCCGATGGGCTCGATCAGTGGCCGGGGAACTCGAGGAGGCTGTAGACCCGCTTGCCGAGCCGCTCGATTCGGGCGCGGCCTCCCAGATCGGGAAGGTCGATCACAAAACAGCACTCCGCCACGACGCCGCCCACCTGCTCGACCAGCCGGACCGCTGCTTCCGCGGTTCCTCCGGTGGCAATCAGGTCGTCCGCCACGAGGACCTGGTCTCCGGGGCGAACCGCTTCGGCGTGCATCTCGAGCCGGTCGGTGGCGTACTCCAGGTCGTAGTCCTGACCCACGCAGCGTCCTGGGAGTTTTCCGCGCTTGCGGATCGGCACGAAGCCGCAACCCAGTTGGCGGGCCAGGGCGCCGCCGATGATGAACCCTCGGGCCTCGATCCCGGCCACCCTGGCGATCCGGGATTCCTGGTAGCGAGCAGCCAGCGCGTCGATGGTGTCCCGAAATCCCTGCGCGTCCCCCAGGAGCGGAGTGATGTCGCGAAACAGGATCCCGGGCTTGGGATAGTCGGGAATGCTGCGGATCAGATCGCGAATGCGCCTCACAGGACGCGTCCCGCGACCGCGCCCAGGTGAAGCGACAGCGTCGCATCCCGTGCTTCGGGCGCGGTCATGATCGCCCCGTCGAGGGCGCGGTCACAGCGGTGCGGGCAGGGTACCGGCCGGTCCCGGAGCCGGGGTGATGCCCGGCGCACCAGTTCCCGCGCAACCACCACGTTCTTCGCCATCACCGAGAGGACCTGCTCCACGGTCACGTGATCGTGCTCGGGGTGCCAGGAATCCCAGTCGGTTACCATCGTGATGCCGGCATAGCAGAGCTCCGCCTCCCGGGCGAGCTTCGCTTCCGGCATGCCGGTCATCCCGATGACCGACGCGCCAGAGTGCCGGTAGAACTGAGATTCGGCCCGGGTGGAGAACTGGGGACCCTCGATCACAATGCAGGTGCCGCCCCGCACGCAGGAGGCGCCCGCGTCCCGGCCGGCCGCCTCGGCCAGGTCGCCGATCCGACCGCAGACCGGATGCGCCATAGCCACGTGACCCACCAGCCCCGCCCCGAAAAAGCTGTTCTTCCGGGCGAAGGTCCGGTCGAGATACTGGTCGAGGATGACGAAGGTGCCCGGTGCCAGGTCTTCGTGCAGCGAGCCCACCGCGGAAAAGGCGAGGACGTCGGTGACGCCGGCGCGCTTCAGGGCGTCGATGTTGGCGCGGTAATTCACCTCGCCGGGCGGAATCCGGTGCCCCCGGCCGTGGCGGGGGAGAAACACCACCGGGATGCCGTCCAGCTCGCCGACGAGCAGATCATCCGAGGGCTTGCCGAACGGCCCCACGATTTTTTCCCAGCGGGGATGCGCGAGCCACTCGATATCGTAGATCCCGCTGCCGCCGATGACGCCCAGCGTCATGAAGTGGCGAGGATGGCGCGGAAGATCCTGGTGGCCTGTTCCATCTCCTCCATGCTGCCGATCGAAATCCGAGTGTGTTGCTTGAACTGGGGGAACTGCCGGCCGACCGCCACGCCGCGGGTCAGGCACGTTTCCTTGAACACCTTCGAGTCGCGGCGGATATCCACCATGATGAAATTGGTTTCCGACGGCTCTACCCGATACCCCAGTCCCTCGAAAAACCGGCGGGTGAACGCCTTCACCTCGCGGGCGCTGCGCAGCTCTGCCCGAATGTGCTCCGGCGCTCCCATCGCCGCCACCGCGCCCGCCGCCGCGCCGAGGTTGATGCCGTTCCCGACCCGCCAGGGCCGCATGGCGGTGATGGTCTCGGGCCGCGCGATGGCGAATCCGACCCGGAACCCCGCCAGACCGTACACCTTGGAAAAGGTGCGAGAGATCACCACGCGAGGATCGTCCTTGACCAGCGGGATCGCGGTGGCATAGGACGGGTCTTCCACGAAATCGTGATAGGCCTCGTCCACGAGCACCGTCGTTTCGGGTGAGGCGCTGTGGGTCCGCGCGAGGAAATCGCGGAGGGCCGCCGTGCCGTGCACCGTGGCCGTGGGATTGTTGGGATTGCAGCAGAAGATCAGTCCCGCCGAATTCGCTCCGGCGGCACGGGCCATTGCCTCGAGATCGAGCCCCATGGCCTGGTCGACCGGCACCTCCGTCACCGGCACCTTGAGGGCGGTCGCCATGCGTACCGGCTCTTCGAACGTCGGCGCCGCCGTGACCAGGGAGCGGTCGGCGCGGCAGAACGCGAGGACCGCTACGCGAAGTGTCTCGGTCGACCCGCACCCCAACAGGACCCAGTCGGGCTCGACGCCGTGGGCCTTGGCGATGGCCTGGCGCAGGGCCTCCTCGGGGTCATCGGGATAGCGCGACGCTTCGCCGAATGCCGCGCGGATGGCTTCGAGCACATGGCGCCCGGGCCCGTTGGGATTCTCGTTCCGGTCGAGCTGGATCGGTCCGCTTGATCGCGCGAGCGCGCTGGGTCCGTCGAAGGCGGGAGCTTGGTCCAGTCCGCGGGCGCCAAAGGCGGGGCGGATGGCGAGCCCGGCGCTCCCGGCGCCGAGCCCTTGCAGAAAATCGCGGCGGGTGAGGGGCATCCGTCGAAGCTATCGCAGGCTCGGCGCCGCCGCCATCTTTCACGCCATGAATCGTCCGGAGCCGGGAAAGAACGTCCCCCGCAAAGGCGGCGCTCTCCGTGCCGCGATCGGACGCGCCCTGCTCCGCCTGGTCGGATGGAGCCTCGATCCCGAGATTCCCGACCTGCCGAAATTCGTGGTGCTTGCGGCGCCGCACTCCTCCAGTTGGGACTTCGTCGTCGGCATCGGGCTGGTCTTCGCTCTTCGGCTCGACATCCATTTCATCGGGAAGGCTGAGCTTTTTCGTGGACCGCTCGGGCCGATCATGCGGGGGCTCGGAGGACTGCCGGTGGATCGAAGCCAGCCGCAGGGAGTGGTGGAGCAGACGATCGCGCTGTTCGGCGCCCACGACCAGCTGATCGTGGCGCTGGCCCCGGAGGGAACCCGGAAGCCGGTGACGAAGTGGAAGAGCGGGTTCTACCGGATCGCGCTGGGGGCCGGGGTGCCGATCGTGCCGGGCTACTGGGACAACCGGCGCCGGGTGGTGGGAATGGGGCCGCCGTTCCACCCGACCGGGAACACCGAGGCGGACATCGCCAAGCTGCGCGCGTTCTACGCCTCGATGCCCCGCCGCGATCAGCTGCGCGGCACGACGTGACCCTCCCGAGCCAGGCGCTCCCACGCCCAGGCGTTCACCTCGGGGGTTCCTCCCCGCTCGTCGGGATGATGCACCCGCCACCGAGCGATATGGACCTCGTGCTCGGTGTGGCTCTGCCTCCCGGTAACCAGCATGGCGGGGTTACCGATCCCGGGAGCGCGGTCCACCGGCACCGCGTACTCGCAGGATCCTGAGATGGTGAGCGGAGCGCCGCAGATGGGACAGGTGGCCATGCTGGAAAATAGCCCCCTGTCTCTAACGCCTGCTCCGAGCTACTTCGATTGCGCCGAGCGAACCGGAATCTCGCGCGGCTTGGACTTCTCGGATTTGGGCAGGGTAACGGTCAACACGCCGTGGTCCACCGTGGCTTGAACCCGGTCCGCGTCGACCGTGCTAGGGAGCGTGATCTTGACATCCTCCGGCTTCACGCCGGGCAGCTCAAGCACGATCTTCAGGTTTTCCTTGTCTTCGAAGACATCGCATGACGGCGTCCACGCCGTGGCGAGGGTGCCGCCATTCCAGCCGGTCAGCGCTTCGTCCATGATCCGGTTGAGACGGTGCAGGCCCGAATACAGATCGGGGACGGGCTCCCGAGCCCGGATTGACCACCCGACGGTCCCCCTCCCGCCCCAGGCCCCCAGCGGCTCTCGCTGGAACTGCTCCTTGAGGCCAGGGTGGCGCCGGATCAGGGTGTAGCTCATGGCCAGGAGGGAGAGGGTATTGGCGGCCAGCACCGACCACCAGGGAAAGAGGAAGCTCGTCCCGGTGAAGACCGCATAGGTCATCAGAATGAAGAAGAGCTCGAACACCACCGCCATGATCATCAACCCGAACCGTGCCAGGGGCGATCTCATGGCGAGATGAATCATCCAGGTGGCTGCGACCCCGAACAGTGCGAAGGCGCCGAAGTGCAGCAGCGTATAGGCGACGTTGGCACCCAGCACCGGGGAACTCACCACCGGCTCGGTGACACGGTAGAGCACTACCTGGCCCAGCACACTGGGTGTGGACAGGGGTCGGCCCTGCAGCAGATCGGTGAGCAGAAACCAGCCCGCCACCACGAACGCACCGATGAAACCGGTGAAGATCCCCTCGCGCAGGAGATTGTGCTTGTCTGCGGTACCCATCGACCCTCCTCGAACCGGGCCATTTAGGATGCGCCGGCCGGAGGAATCCCACAGGGGGGAATCGGGCCGCTGGATCCTACACCAGGGCTTCCTCCCACGCCCGCCGATGGCCCTCGAGCAGCCCGTTCGCCCCGAGCGCCCGGAATGACGCAACGGCTCGTTCATGCGCGGCAGCGGCCTCCGGCGCGCGGCGCGCGACCTTCAGCGCCAGGGCAGAAACGGCGGCCGCCTCGGCGGCGATCAGGGCACAGCCCGTGTCAGTAGCGCGGGAGCGGATCAGCTCGGCTCGCTCATGCGCGCCAGCCGCAACACCGCGACGGAGCGAGAGCAACGCCCGGAGTCGCTCCGACTCCAGCAAGTGGGGCTCGTTGCCTTCCGTCCAGGCAAGCATCTGGGCGCGATCGATATCGGCGATCGCCGCTTCGTAGCCATCGCGCTCGATCAGGAACTCGGCTCGCCCGAGCAGCGTGAGTGCGATGTGACCCGCCACTCCAAGGCGCTCCGCGGCCTCCACCGACCGGGTGTAGGCGGAAAGCGCGTCCTCCGGCTTGAACGACGCGCGGTTGCTCAGCGCGAGATTGTGACTGGTTTCCGCGATGCCGCGCTCATCGTCGATACGATGATAGGCATCGAGCGCCTTCTGGTAGAGCGCGTTCGCATATTCCCGCTGGCCTCGCAAGTGAGCGATGTTGGCAAGATTGTTGGCGGCGCGCCCGGTGAATCGGAGGTTGGTTCCCTTGGCGAGCTCCAGCACCCGGCGGAATTGTGCCTCGGCGTCATCGATGCTGCCCCGCTCGAAGGCCACCGCGCCGAGAAGATTAGTGCATTCCAGCACGCCTTCGTCATTGCCTGCGAGCCGGAAGGCGCTCTGTGCCGTGCCGGCGAGTGCCGAGCTCAGGACGAATTCTCCGATCCGCGACGCCGCCTGGGCAGCCAGAACCTGGCTCCCCGGGGAGAGCGGCAGCGAGCTCTCGCAGGATTGCAGGAACAGGGCGAGAGCTTCGCGAAACCGCGCCGCGGCGACCAGCTCGCGAAGGGACGGTTCGATTGATCGGGATGGTGCCACGCGCATGCCCGTGCACCTGCAACCGCCATGCCCTCGATGAAGAAAATGCGAGAAATTGATACAGTGGTGTGCAAATGCGTTATAAGTGGTTGCCTTATTGAGAGATGTATTATTGGCTTGCTGCTGTAACTGCCTAATTATTGACATGCTCCTGCGGTGTAGACCCTACGAGTCGTCGCCTTCGCGCACCGGAAATCCCGCTGCGGTCCACGCCTCGAATCCGCCCGTGACATTGGAGACTGTGTTCACGCCCGCGGCGCGGAGCACGCTGGCCGCGATGGCGGAACGGCCCCCACCCTGGCAGTGGACCGCGATGGGCCGCCCGGCAGGCACTTCTGGCAGTCGACGCGGCAATTCGGCCAGCGGAATGTGGACCGCCCCTGGCATATGGCCGGCGTCCCAT
>JAXIPC010000109.1:0-3787 GCA_045403135.1 Gemmatimonadales bacterium
CAGAGGTGGGCCAGCATCCTCGGCGCGTTCATTCGCCCCCAGCGTGCCGGCGCATCGGGAGAGAGTCCCCGGAAGCGGGTCAGCAACCGCGCGTAACAAGCGGGGTCGAGTACGGTCTTCATGCCGGCACCTCATGCCCCAACGAGTAGGTCCTGGACGCGCGCTAAGAAGATAACCGGCGGCCGTGTGTAGATTTCCGGGATTCTCCCTGGCAGAGCCGGCCTCCTCATGCTCGCGCGGACTCCACCGACCCCTCGTTTTGGCTACGTGCTGGCACACGGCGCCGGAGCCGGCATGCGCCACCCCTTCCTCGAGGCGATCGCCCAGGCGCTGTTTGAGCGCCGCGTGGCCACCCTCCGGTACGAGTTCCCGTATATGGAGGCGCACCGAAACCGGCCCGATCCGCCAGCGGTGGCGGCCGCGAGAGTGCGAGAGGCGGTGGAGCGCGCCCGCGCCGAGTGGCCCGGACTGCCGTTGATCGCGGGCGGGAAATCGTTTGGCGGCCGGATGACCAGTACCGCTCAGTCGGAGGCGCCGCTGCCTGGGGTCGTGGGCCTCGCCTTTCTCGGCTTCCCGCTCCATCCTCCGGGCCGGCCGTCGGCGTCCCGCGCCGACCACCTGTTTCAGGTACAGGTTCCCATGCTGTTCCTCCAGGGAACCCGGGACGCGTTCGCCCAGCTCGACCTCCTTACCGGCGTATGCGAAAAGCTGGGGCCGCGCGCCACGCTGTGCCTGATCGACGACGCCGAACACTCCTTCAAGGTGCCCAAGCGATCCGGCACCGCCGAGCAGGTGATGGCCCACCTGGCGGACCAGCTCGTTGCGTGGGGCGGGCTCCTGGAAACGCAACCGCGGTGACGGCCACGATCGAACCCGGCTTCAGCCCCTCCGCCTGCCAGCGCGAAGCAATCGAAGCGCCCCTGGGTCCGATGCTGGTGCTGGCCGGCCCCGGTGCGGGCAAGACCTTCTGTCTGATCGAGCGGATCCGGTTTCTGGTCGAGCAGCAGGGCTTCGTTCCCCGCCGCATCTGCGCCGTCACCTTCACCAACAAGGCCGCCGAGGAGATCGCCGAGCGGCTCGACAAGGCGCTGGGGGCACGGGGCCAGGGCGTGAAGGGCGGAACCCTGCATGCCCTGTGCGCCGAGATGCTGCGCGAACACGGAGAATGGATCGGGGTCCGCCGCGGCTTCGGGATCGCGGATGAGGAGTACCAGAAGGACGTGCTCCGGCGCCTCGGCGTCTGGAGGAAGCGCCATGGACAACTGCTCATCCGCTTCGGGCTGCACCGGGCGCGCGGTGTCGCCCTCACGGCCGATGAGTTCGGCATCTTCCACCGCTACCAGCGACACCTCGAGCACCGCAACCTGCTCGACTTCGACGACCTGGTGCTTCGGGCCGCGGAGCTGCTGGGAACCCATGACGAGCTTGCCGAGCAAATCGCCTCGCGTTGGGACTATGTCCTCGTGGACGAATTCCAGGACCTCAACCCCAAGCAGTACGCCGTGGTACGCCGTCTGGCGGAGCGGCACCGCAACTTGTTCGTCGTTGGAGACGACGAGCAGTCGGTGTTCTCCTGGACCGGAGCGAACCCACAGGTGCTGCTTGATTTTTCCAATGATTTCGGGATCAGAGACAACATCGTGCTCGACGAAAACCGCCGGACCGCCCGGCAAATCTTCGAGCCGGCCCGCCGCCTGCTGCAGCAGAACCCCAGCCTTTTCGCCGAGAAGGCGCTCCGGGCGGAGCGGGAGTCCGCGTATCCGGTGAGCGTGCTGGGCTTCGAGGACGACCACGCCGAGGCACGCTGGCTGCTGGCCGATCTGGTGGCGGATCAGGGCGAGTCCGGACTCCCCTGGGGAGAATATGGTGTGCTGTACCGCCGCCATGCGACTGGAGATGGGCTGGAAGCGGAGTTCATTCGCGCGGGCATCCCCTGCCGGATGGCCTCGGGCCGCGCCCTGCAGGACGATCCGGTGGTGAAGTACCTGATTGCCGCCCTCCGGGTCATGGCGGAGCCGGATGACCCGCAGCGCCAGGAAGCGTTCGCGGCGGTCGTGCTGCCCGGGACGCTGTGGTCCGGGATCGTTTCGGACGCGGAGCGGCGAAAACAGGAACCGCTGGTTTACATGCGGGCCCTGGCCAAGCGCCTGGACCGTTCCGACGAGGCCGGCAAGAAGCTGCGCCGCGCCGATTATGCCCTGCAGAACCTTCCGGCTCTGGCCCGCAAGCACTCGGCGCTGTCCGGGCTGGTCGAAGAGCTGCTGTCGCAGCGGGTCGGGGAGTACCGAACGGTGCTGGAGGATCGCCACGATGAGTTGACCGATCCGGCCTCGGATCCCGATGTCGTTGCGCTCGCCGGCCGGCTCGGCGGCACGCTGCATGGAAGGCAGCGGGTGTGGCTTCCGCGGATGGGAGGACTCGAGATCGCCCTGTCGGGGCTCCTGCTTCGCGCCGGTGTCACCTCGGTCACCTATCTCGACAGCCCCGATGCGCCACGACCGGGTGACCTGGCCATCTCGCCCGGGGACGGCGGCGGATACGGACTGGCCCTGGGACTGTTCAAGGCCCTGCAGATGGTCCACGCCGGCGCCCTCAAGGACGCCTTCCGGGACTTCGTGGCGGTCGACCTGGAGACTACCGGCAACGACACCGCCACCTGCGACATCGTGGAGCTGGGCGCCGTGCGGGTCCGCGATGGTCAGGTGGTCGACGAGTATCACCAGCTGGTCCGGCCGCGGGTGCCGGTCACCGAGGGAGCGCGGCAGACCCACCGGATCACGGACGAAGAGCTCCGCGACCAGCCTACCCTCGACCAGGTCTGGCCTGCGTTCAGGAGGTTCTGCGCCGACGATATCCTGGTGGCTCACAACGGGAACGGCTTCGATTTTCCGATTCTGCGCCGCCTGGGAAACGCGCTGGTCGAGGGTGGCGACTTCGTTACCTATGACTCGCTGCTGCTCGCCCGCTCGGTTCATTCTGGAAGCTGTAAGCTCGAAAACCTGGCCCACCATTTCCAAATCGCGCTGCGTGAGGCGCACCGGGCCCACGAGGACGCGCGAGCGCTCGCGCTGGTGTTCCTCCGCCTGCAGACCGAAAAGCTTGCCAGGGCGAGGAAGTCGGCGCTGGTCCACTTGCTCGACTATCTGGGCTTGGCCCTCGCGCTGTCGGATCCGGAAAAGCTCAAGGGGGAACCGGAACAGTTCTGGAAGATCTCCCGGACCTTTGCACTGGGCCGGTACAGCGATTGCCTCGAGTATTACCGGTTGGCGCGCGCGGCGCCCGGAGCCTTCGACGCGCCGTCCATGGAAAAGGTCATCCAGGCCCTCGGCGGCCAGCGAGAGCTGGAGCGGGTGCGCAAGGAGAAGGCGGCGGACGAGCGCTACCCCGGGGCGATGGCCCGGATTCGGCGGCTGCTGGATGCCTCAGCCGAACAGGGACTGGCCGACCAGCTTCGCGAGTTTCTGAATCGGGTCGCCCTGTCTCGCTCCGATGCGGCCGAGAAGGATCCCGATCTGGTCTTCCGGGTGAACCTGCTCACCCTGCACTCGACCAAGGGGCTTGAGTTCTCGCGGGTGTATATCGTGGGGGCGGAGGACGAGCAGATGCCGGGCATGCCGAGGGATGGGCGGGAGCCTCCCGACGACGAGTTGCAGGAGGCCCGGCGGCTCCTCTACGTCGGAATGACCCGGGCCAAGGACCGGCTGGTGCTGACCCGCGTGGAGCGGCGCCAGGACCTGCCGACCGGAGGGTACCGCTTCCTGACGGAAATGGGGTTCACGCCGCGGCC
>JAXIPC010000044.1:0-47191 GCA_045403135.1 Gemmatimonadales bacterium
GCTGGTGTGGGCCCAGGAGGAACCGCGGAACATGGGCGCCTGGTCATACGTGGCCCCGCTGCTGTTAGGCCCGCAGTCCGCCGGCGCGACTCTGCGCTATGCCGGGCGGCCGGAGCGGGCCAGTCCCGCCGAGGGATATCCAGCCGCGCATGCGGTGGAGCAGGCGCGGATCGTTGGCGAGGCGCTAGGACGGTGAGCAGTCAGCGGTGAGCGGCACGTGTCCGTTCGACACTCCAGGTGGTGACTAGGGGACACGTTCGTCGACAGGCCGCTACGATAACTCTATATCCTATCACTACTTCCAGACGCTGAATTAGCGGAACGCCGCTTGCGAACCTGATCCGGCACCCCTAACGGGTCGGGTCAGATACAGCTTCCATGGCGCTTGTTGTTTCCTGTCGTGCTCGCGGGGTCGGTTGCCTGCGGGTGCGACGGGATGGCGCCAGACGAGTCGGACACCCTCTACGTGCTTCACCGAATCGGGAAACGGGAGCTCCCCGCACCGTGGTACCCGTGGCAAGACGCACCTCTGATCGTGGCGGACTCGATCTTTCTCCCGGTCACCCTCACGCTCGACCCCAAAGCGATCACGCTCACCCGGGCGCGTGCCTCGCGAGCCTGGTCTACTCCGCCACGACGATGCTCGTAGCCGGCGACTCGCTCTACGAGGTGGTGGGACCGAAGAATCCGATAGGTCCCCGGGTGTACCGGCGGGTGACGCGCTCAGGATGACAACCAGCGGCGCTAGTCCGGAGGCAGTAACGGCCTCTCAGTCACCTGCTTCACAATTTCCTTGATCCCGTCGGAGAGATGATCTCCGTAGTGGAGCAAGAAGACGCCGCGGCTACGGCGGGCGAGCAGGAAGGCGAGAAACGGTGTATCCGCTTTGGCGGCGTTACACGTGGGACAGGCCAGCACCAGATTGTCGGGCCGGTCGTAGGCGGTCTGCCCCTTTCGGGGCCGGACGTGGTCGAGCGTTACCTCTTCAGCGCCCATCATCTTGCCACAGTAGGCGCAGACCGGGCCGTGGAGTCCGAGCAGCCAGTCGCGGTGGGCCTGATAGGATCGGCCTCCGGACCGTCTGAGGGTCGTGGACGAGGCCATGGATGGAGCACGAGGGGGACGTTTGCGGGACTTGCGGGGCACGAGATCTCGGTTTGGGGCGATCAAAGCACTCGGATTCAAGGCGGAAATCTAATCGCAACCCCACGCCGGTCCTAGGATTGCGGCCGTCCCGGTTTATTTTTCCTTCCTATCCGTCCGCCCCACGCAGATGCCTCCGCCGTACGAAAGGAGTTCCCCCTGACGGTCGACACCCAGCGGCCGCCCTCGCGTCCGACCCCGGACACGGGTTCGGATCTCACCTGGCGGAGCATCAACACCATCCGCGTGCTCGCGATGGACGCGGTGGAGCAGGCCCAGAGCGGGCACCCCGGCACTCCCATGGCGCTCGCCCCCGCGGCCTGGCTCCTGTGGACCCGGTACCTCAAGCACGATCCTTCCCTGCCCTCGTGGCCGGATCGCGACCGCTTCGTGGTCTCCTGCGGCCATGCCTCGATGCTGCTCTACGGACTGCTGCACCTCACCGGCTACGACCTCCCCCTCGAAGAGCTCAGGAACTTCCGGCAATGGGGCTCGAAGACGCCGGGCCACCCGGAGCACGGACACACCGTCGGCGTCGAGACCACGACCGGCCCCCTGGGACAGGGGTTTGCCAATGCCGTGGGGATGGCCATCGCTGAGCGGCTTCTGGCGGATCGCTTCAACCGGCCGGACCACGAAGTCGTCGACCATCGGGTCTGGGCGTTCGCCAGCGACGGCGACCTGATGGAAGGGGTGGCGAGCGAAGCGGCGTCGCTCGCCGGCCATCTGCGACTGGGCAAACTCACCGTGATCTATGACGACAACCACATCACCATCGACGGCGACACCGCGCTCAGCTTCAGCGAAGAGGTCGGCAAGCGCTTCGAGGCATACGGGTGGCGGGTGCTGCACGTGCCCGACGGCAATGACCTGGAGGCGATCGACCGGGCGCTCGGCATGGCCGCCGCCGAGTCGGAGCGTCCGACGCTGATCGTGCTCCGCACCATCATCGGGTATCCCGCGCCGACCCGGCAGAACACCGCCAAGGCCCATGGGGAAGCGCTCGGCAAGGACGAGGTGGCCCGGACCAAGGAGATCCTGGGCTGGCCCACCGACCAGATGTTCCACATTCCGCCGGAAGTGGGTGGGGCCGTCGTGCCCCTGCGCACCCGCCTGGGAGAGCGCCGGATCGAGTGGGAATCCCGTTTCGCGAGCTACGCCCGGGCGGATTCCGATTCGGCGGGCCGCTTCGCCGATACCATGGCGGGGCGCATTTCGGTCGACTGGCACGCGGTGCTGCCCACGTTTCCGGCCGGCGCCGGGCTCGCCACGCGGCAGGCGTCTGCCAAGACGCTCGAGGCGTTGTACCCGCTGGTGCCGACTCTGGCGGGCGGGTCGGCCGACCTGGCGGGCAGCACCGGCACCAACATCAAGGGTGAGGACACGTTCGGTCCCGGGAAAATCGGCCGGAACCTCGCGTGGGGCATTCGCGAGCACGCCATGGGCTCGGTGATGAACGGCATGGCGCTGCACGGCGGCGTCCGCCCCTATGGCAGCACGTTCCTGGTCTTTTCCGACTACATGAAGCCCGCCATCCGGCTCGCGGCGCTGATGGGGCTCCCGGTGATCTACATCTTCACCCACGATTCGATCGGCCTGGGCGAGGATGGACCCACCCACCAGCCGATCGAGCATCTGGCCGCCCTGCGCGCCGTGCCGAACATGACGGTGATTCGACCGGGCGACGCGAACGAGACCGCGATGGCCTGGCGGGCGGCCCTCACCCACACCGCGGGCCCCACGGCCCTGATTTTCACCCGGCAGAAGCTCCCGGTGCCTGATCGCGCCGGCCTGGGATCCGCCGACGGCGTGCTCCGTGGAGGGTACATTCTGCGGGAGCCCGCCACCGCGCCCGACGCCATCGCGATCGCGACGGGGTCGGAAGTCCAGCTGGCGCTCGAGGCTGCCGAGCGGCTTCTGGCGAAGGGAGTGGCGGTGCGGGTGGTATCTCTGCCGTCGTGGGAGCTCTTCAGGCGGCAACCGCAGAGCTATCGGGACTTGGTACTCCCGCCCGCGGTTCGCGCCCGCGTGTCGGTAGAGGCGGGCGCGCGCATGGGGTGGCAGGAGTGGACGACCGAAGACGGGGAGACCGTCGGGATCGATCACTTCGGCGCCTCGGCTCCGGGTGAGCGCGTGTTCGAGGAATTCGGATTCACGACCGACGCCGTGGTGGCGGCGCTGGAACGCACCCTGGCACGGAGACGGTGATGGCCATCAATCCGCTGATCCTGCTCGGCCGGCTGGGCCAAAGTCCCTGGTACGACTACATCACGCGGGAGCTGATTTCCTCGGGCCGCCTGGCCCGCCTGGTCGAGGAGGACGGGCTCCGGGGCATGACCTCCAATCCCACCATCTTCGAGAAGGCCATTGCCGGCAGCTCCGACTACGACGCCGACATCGGCCGCCTGGCGGGTTTGGGCCTTCCGCCCGGTGAGGTCTTCGAAGCGCTCGCGGTCCAGGATGTCCGCGCGGCGTGCGATGTCTTCCGGCCGCTTTACGACGCGACCGGCGGCGGCGACGGGCTGGTGTCGCTTGAGGTGAGCCCCGAGCTGGCCCACGACACCGAGGCGACGATCGCCGAGGCCCGGCGGCTCTGGGCCGCGCTGGACCGTCCCAACGCGATGATCAAGATCCCCGGGACCGAGGCGGGGCTGGCCGCGATCACCGCGTCGCTCGCCGGCGGCATCAACATCAACGTGACCCTGCTGTTCTCGGTGGAACGCTACGAGGCCGTCATCGAGGCGTTTCTCGCCGGGCTCGATCGACGCCGGGCATCGAGACAGCCGGTGGACCGGATCGCCTCGGTGGCCTCGTTCTTCGTGAGCCGGCTGGACGGCCGGATCGATCCGATGCTGGACCAGGCGGGGGACCCGCACGGTCTGCGCGGGACCATCGCCATCGCCAACGCGGGGACGGCCTACGCGGCGTTCGAGCGGTCGCTGGCCACGCCCCGCTGGCGCGCACTCGCGGCGGCCGGGGCTCGGCCGCAACGGCCGCTCTGGGCTTCCACCAGCACCAAGGACCCGCGCTATCCCGACGTCTATTACGTCGAGGCGCTGGTGGCCCGTGACACGGTCAATACCCTTCCACCCGATACCTTCGCGGCCTATCGCGATCATGGCACGCCGGAGCCGCGCATCGCGGCGGCAATGGCGGCGGCGCCGCGGCAGCTCGAGGCGCTGGCCGCCACGGGAATCGATCTGACGGAGGTGACGCGGTATCTCGAGGAAGACGGGGTGGCGAAATTCGCGGCGTCGTATCGGCAGCTGCTCGCCGGCATCGAAACGAAGCTCGGCGCGCTGGCGGGCCGGTGAGGGCGCTCTGGCGGTTCCTGCGCGGAATCTCGCTCACCAAGTGGATCCTGATCAGCATGGCGATCGGGGCGTTGGTCGGCTGGCAGTGGCCGGAGGCGGCCCAATCCCTCAAGCCGCTCTCCACGATCTTCCTGCGAATGATCAAGACGATCATTGTGCCGCTCATCTTCGGCACCCTGGTGATCGGCATCGCAGGCCACGGCGACGACATGAAGCGGGTCGGCCGGCTCGCCCTGAAATCCATCATCTACTTCGAAATCATGACCACCATCGCGCTCTTCATCGGACTGGGCGCGGTGCACCTGACCAAGCCGGGCGTAGGGGTCAATCTCGCCGCCCCGGTGCAGACGGCGGAACAGCTCGCGGCCGCCCGGCCCACCCTCAGTAGCGTGCTGGAGCACACCGTCCCCCAGAGCTTCTTCGAGGCCGCCTCGAAGAACGAGGTGCTCCAGGTCGTCTTCTTCGCGATTCTCTTCGCGGTGGGGCTGTCGCAAGTGAAGAAGGCGAAGCCGAGGGAGGCGATGCTGGGGTTCTGCGAGGGGCTGGCCGAAACGATGTTCAAGTTCACCGGGATCGTGATGAAGTACGCGCCAATCGGCATCGGGGCGGCGATCGCGGTAACAGTGGGGCACAGCGGGCCCGGTGTCCTGGTGAACCTGGGCAAGCTGGTGCTCACCCTCTACGGAGCGCTCATCGTCTTCGTCCTGGTCGCCTTCGTCCCGGCGGCGCTGCTCGCCCGGGTGCCGATCCGCCGCTTCCTGCAGCAGATAAAGGAGCCGGCGCTCATCGCCTTCGCGACCACCTCTTCCGAGGCGGCGCTCCCCAAGGCGATGGAGAACATGGAGAACCTCGGTGTCTCCCGCCGGATCGTCGCGTTCGTCCTGCCCACCGGCTACTCGTTCAATCTGGACGGCTCGACCCTCTACCTTTCCCTCGCGGCGATCTTCGTGGCCCAGGCGGCCGGGGTGCACCTGAGCTTCGGCCAGCAGATGATCATGATGGCCACGCTGATGCTCACGAGCAAAGGGGTGGCCGCGGTCCCGCGCGCCTCGCTGGTGATCCTCTCCGGCACCCTGGTGGGCTTCGGCCTCCCGCTCGAGGGCGTGGCCGTCATCCTGGGCGTCGACGAGCTCATGGATATGGCGCGCACCACCGTGAATCTGGTGGGGAATTGCCTGGCCACGGTGGTGATGGGGCGCTGGGAGGGGGAGCTTACGACGCCGGCGGATCCTTCGGTACCGGCGGCTTCTTCTCCTTCTTGATGCGGGGCGGCGGGGTGCGGGTCCACAGGACGATGGCGCCACAGCCGCCATACCGGTTCAGCTCCGGAGGGACCGTCGCGGGGCCGGAATACACTTCCACGCCGTCGAGGTCGCGGGGCGGCTGCAGCCAGACCACCGCCGGATCGACCGGCGCGCCGTCCATGAAGTAGGCCGGCTGGCAGTTGCGCGGCGACCGCGCGAAGACCGCGCGGCAGATCGGCCCCCCGCATTCCACCCGCATACCCGCCACCGTGCGCAGCAAGTCGGCGACGGTCGGCGGGGCTCGCCTTTCGATATCCGCGCGATGGAAGTACCGCCCCCCACCCTCCCTGCTCCGCCGCACGAATTCCGGGGGAAGATTGGGCTTTTCAGCGACTTCGATCTCGGGGAGCCGCACGGCTTCGGGATCGGCCTCGAAATCGATCTCGAGAAGCTCGAGCGCCTTCACTTCGATGGGAGAGCTCAGGGTACCGTACCCGATGGCGCTCGCTTGAATGGTGTATTTCCCGGGGGTGAGGCCGTTGAACGAGAACTCACCCCGGCTGTTGCTGTGCACCACGAAGGGCGTGCCGACCAGCACGACGCGCGCTCCCTCGATGCCGGACCGCTTGGTCCCGACCGCGGTGGTGATGGTACCGCCGATGGAGCCGAGCCGTTGAGCGAAGAGAGGCGGGCACAGGGCCAGGAGCGCCGTAAGGAGAGCCAGGCCGGGGCGGGCCAGGGAACGCGTCAGCATTTCCCACCCCCAGAAGACGAGGCGCCGGGCGGCGCCCCGTACCGTCTATGAATATGCGTCCCCCAAATTGCCCGTCAAGCAGAGGCTGTTACCCCCCCAACGCTACCCCGGCCCGCGAACCAGGGTTTCCACCCGGCCGCTGGCGGACCCGACCAGCACCCGCTCGGCGGTGCCCAGGAACAGGCCGGTGTCCACCACGCCGGCGATCGACCGGATCGCCTTCTCGAGGGAGCGAGCCGCCGCCCCATCGGAGACCGGCTCGGCGAGCGCACAGTCGATGAGCAGATTGCCGTTCTCAGTGAGGAATGCACCGGCGCCATCGGCCGCCCGGCGCACCGCGGGAGCGAGCGCGAGGGCGTGGAGCCGCCGGAGCACCGGTCCGCGTGCCAGCGGTATCACCTCGACGGGCAGGCGGCCGCGCTCCCCAAGCCGCTGCACCAGCTTCTCGTCTCCCACGATGATGATTTGCCGGCGCGAGGCGGAGGCCACGATGCGCTCCCGAACCAGCGCGCCTCCCCATCCTTTTACCAGGTCGAGGTTGGGCGCCACCTCATCGGCCCCGTCCACCGTGAGATCGAGCTCCAGCTCCTCGGTCAGGTCGACCAGCGCAATGCCTTGCTCGACCGCCTGATGGGCTGCCGCGTCCGAGGTGGCCACACCGGATATCGCGAGGCCCTGGCGCACCCGAGCGCCCAGCATCGCGATGAACGCCGAGGCAGCTCGCCCGGTGCCGAGTCCCACCACGGCGCCGTCCACAACCAGCGCCAGCGCAGCCTCGGCCGCCGCATGCGCGCCGCGCCCGGCGGGCTCGGACCTCATCGCGCCCCCGACAGCGCCGCTGCCACGAGGGCCTGCGCTTCCTCCTGAATCAGCCGGAGGTGCGCCGCGTCGCGGAAGCTCTCGGTGTACAGCTTGTAGACATCCTCGGTGCCGGACGGGCGGGCGGCGAACCAGCCGCTCTCGGTGCAGACCTTCAAGCCCCCGATGGGGGCCCCATTGCCGGGCGCCTCGGTGAGGAGGCCGGTGATCCGCTCGCCGGCAAGCGTTGTCGCCGGTACCTGCGCCGGCGAGAGCCGGGAGAGAATCGCCTTTTGCTCGCGGGTGGCCGGCGCGTCGATCCGCTCGTACACCGGCCGGCCCAGCTCGCCGGTCAGCTCGCGGTAGAGCTCACCGGGATCCCGGCCGAGCACGGCGGTCATCTCCCCCGCCAGCAGTCCCATCACGATGCCATCCTTGTCGGTGGTCCAGGCCCGGCCGTCCATGCGGAGAAACGTAGCGCCGGCGCTTTCCTCTCCGCCGAAGCCGAGCGAGCCGTCCAGCAATCCGTCCACGAACCACTTGAAGCCCACCGGTACCTCGACCAGGGTCCGGCCGAGCCGCGCGGCCACCCGGTCGATCACGCCGCTGCTGACCACCGTCTTCCCGACGCCGGCGGCCGCGGGCCAGGCCGGGCGGTGCGCGAAGAGGTAGAACACGGCGGCAGCCAGGTACGCGTTCGGATTGAGGAGGCCGCTGCTCCGGGTAACGATGCCATGCCGGTCGTGGTCCGGATCGCAGCCCCAGGCCACGTCGAAGCGGTCGGCGAGTCCGATCAGCCGCTGCATCGCATAGGCAGAGGAGCAGTCCATTCGGATCTTGCCGTCCCGGTCCACGGTCATGAAGCGGAAGGTGGGATCGACTTCCTCGCTCACTACGGTAAGAGGAATTCGATAGCGCTCCGCGATCGCGCCCCAGTACCGCACGCCCGCGCCGCCCATCGGATCGACCCCGAGCCGGATCCCGCCGCGGAGCGGCACCATATCCACGACGTACTGGAGGTCTTCGACGTATGATCGGATGTACTCATGCCGGCGGGTGGTCGGGGCGGTGAGTGCCCGGGCCAGGGGAACCCGCTTCACGTCCCGGAGGCCGGCCGCGAGCAACTCGTTGGCGCGGTCCTGGATAACCTGGGTGACGCGGGAGTCGGCGGGGCCGCCGTGGGGCGGGTTGTATTTGAAGCCGCCGTCCTCGGGCGGGTTATGCGACGGGGTAACGACGATGCCGTCGGCGAGCCCGTCCGAGCGGCCGCGGTTCCAGGTCAGGATCGCATGGGAGACGGCGGGCGTGGGAGTGAAATCGCCATGAGCATCGACCAGGACGATGACGGAGTTGGCGGCGAGCACCTCGAGTGCGCTGCCCCGCGCCGATTCGGACAGCGCGTGGGTGTCGATGCCCAGATAGAGCGGGCCATCGATCCCCGATTCGCGGCGGTACTCACAAATGGCCTGGGTGATGGCCAGGATGTGGTCCTCGGTGAACGTGCCCGTGAGCGAGGAGCCGCGGTGGCCCGACGTGCCGAAGGCGACCCGCTCCGCGGGCAAGGCAGGATCGGGGTGTACGGTGTGGTACGCGCCGAGCAGTCCCGGAATGTCGGCCAGGATGGCGGGGTCGGGGAGTTTGCCTGCGCTGGGATGGACCGGCTGCATGCTGCCTCCGCCGGCCGTTCGAAGCAGGAGTGGGGGGAGAGGCGCCGGTCGGAATCGAACCGACGAGTGGAGGTTTTGCAGACCTCTGCCTTACCACTTGGCTACGGCGCCGATGGCCACAAAGTGCCACCGCATATAGACATCCGCAAGGGAGACTAGGCGCGCACCGCCCTTCGGCTTCCGGTTTCTTCGTTGAGCTTCACGGCCGCATCGAGAGCAGCGCCCACCTGGTCGGCTGAGCCTTCACCGGCCTTGAGGCGCATGAGATCGAGCCGCACGCGCTCCAGCGCCCCGATGACCCGGGCGAGCTCGTCCTGGGAGCCGGTTTCGCCGCGAAGCTCCTCGGCCCGGCAACAGAGCTCGTCCTGAATGTCGGGCAGCTTTTCAAACCGCTCCCGCAGCGCGGTGGGAAGCTCCTTGAAGAGCTGCACCGCCCCGGCCTCCATCATCCGCTCCACCGGCTTGCTGTCCGGCCGCGGTGCGGCGGGCGCCACGTGAAGGCCCAGCCCGGCCACCCGAAACACGAACCGCCCGAACGGCCCCGCCAGGATGCGAAGCCAGTCCTCCTTCGTCTTCTTCAAGTCCGACGGGTACTCCCCGCCGTATACGGCGCGCGACTCCTCGGCCAGGACACGCACCTCGAGCGCCGCGCCCGCGCGCACATCGTCGAAGGTGAGGCCGGACTGCAGCACCCGCCGAGCCGTGCGCATCAGAAACGCGAGGGGCCAGACTACCGCCATGGACAGCAGCAACGCCGCCAGGCCGCGGGACGCGGGATCGGACGGGATATCCACCCACTTCCAGAACCAGAGGGTCATCGCCACCAACATGAGCCAGGCCAGAGCCAGGCTTCTGCCCTGGCGGAAATAGTGCCGGATCGGGGGCGGCACGTCCCGCTCGGTCAGGCCGGTGGCCGCGAGTGCTTCGGCCAGCTCCTCGCCGGTGCTGAAGCGTCGGGCGGGGTCTTTGGCGAGGCAGCGGTCGACCGCACTGGTGAGCTGGTGCGGCAGCTCGGGACGGATGCCGGCGAGCGGCGGCGGCGGCTCATTCAGGTGCTTGGAAACCACCGCGATCGGCGTCGAAGCGTCGAACAGCGGCCGCCCGGTCAGCGCGTAAAACGCGGTGGCGCCCAGCGAGTAGAGGTCACTCCGTCCGTCCAGCGGGTTACCGCTGGCCTGCTCGGGACTCAGATAATGTGGCGAGCCGATGATCTGTCCCGCCCCGGTGAGCCGGTTGGCGTCCGCCGCGTAGGCCACGCCGAAATCGGCGATCATTGCCCGCCCGGAAGACTGGTCGATGAGAATGTTGTCGGGCTTCACGTCGCGATGAATCACGCCGTTCGCGTGGGCATAGCCGAGCCCCCACGCCACCTCCTGGATCGTCCGCGTAGCGGTGGCGGGCGGGAGCGGACCCGCCCGCGCCACTCGTTCGGCAAGCGTTTCCCCGCGGACATACGCCATCACGAAGAACACCAGGTCGCCGTGCTCCTCGACGGCGAACACGGTGACGATGTTGGGATGGGAGAGGCGGGCGACCAGGCGCGCTTCCTGGAGGAAGCGCTCCCGCACGGAAGGCTGGGCGGCGAGGTAGGGCGGCAAGAGCTTGATCGCCACCGGGCGGTCCAGGGTGGCGTCGCGGGCGAGAAAGACGATGCCCATGCCGCCCCGGCCCAGCTCCCGCTCCAGGATGTACCGGCCGGCGGTTGCGGCCTGGAGATCGAGAAACTCCCGGGTGTAGGTCATCTGCTGGGGAGCTCGGGAGCTAGGAAGCTAGGGAGCTGGGGGGCAGGGAGCTGGGGAGCTCAGATGTTGAACTCAAAAGCTCGGGCCGGGCCGTTTCTGCGGCGGCACCCGGGTCCAGACGATGATCATGCCACACAGGCCGCGGACCGAGGGCCTCATGTATTCGGCCGGCACCGAGGACATTCCGTTATAGACCTCGATGGCCTCGAGATCGTTGGGTACCATGCCGCTGAGCACGCCGGCGTCGGTGGCCACCCGGTCCACCACGACGATGGGCATGCAATTGCCCCGAGCCGCGCGCGGGAGGCAGAACCCGTTGCGACAGGTCACCACGATCCCGCGCAGACCTCGGAAAATGTCCGCGACGGTGTACGGGTTGCGCTCCTGGATCTGTTCCCGGGTCAGGAATTGCCCCAGCCCGGTGCGCTGCCGGGCCTTGAATTCCGGCGGCAGCCGCATGGCGTCAATCCCGGCCGGCTCGGGATCCGGCGCGGTCACCGCGAGTTCGGGCAGGACCACCGCATCGGCTTTGCCAAGTTTGACGTCGAGGTCGATAACCTCGCGCGCGGCCAGCTGGATCTCCATCATGGGGGTCTCGTCATGCTCGCCGCGGACATGAACCAGGTAGATGCCGGCACGCAAGCTGTCGAAGGCGAACCGGCCGAGCGAATCGGTGACGGCAATCCGGCCGGCCCCCACGAGGGCTACGCGAGCTCCCGCGATTGGCGCCGCAGTGGTGGTGACGATGACGGTGCCGCGGATGGCCGAACGGCGCTCCTGGGCCATCGCCGGGGAGGTCAGCGAAGCGGCCAGCACCAGCGTGAAGAGCAGAACGGTCCGGCGGGGCACGGGGCTCTCTCGATCGGCGTCGACGGAGGGTGCTGAATAATAGCAGCCACCCTGGAGGACTCCTATTTCACGATCCGCACGCTATCGACGAAGTAATTGGTCTCGCCGAAACAGCGCGAGGGAATCCCCCGGTGCTCCTGGTAGTACGCCACCACCCGCCGGCCGAGGGCCAGGTTGATCTGGCGCGCGGTGGCTTCGTTCCGGACGGTGAATTCCCACAGCGTCGGGGCGACTCCGGGCACCGTGGCCAGCGCCAGCTCGCCTTCCCAGGTCTTACAGAACCAGCCCTTCTTGGAGAATTTCTGGATGTAGCCGGCCCGCTCTCCCTCGGAGTAGGCCCAGTTGAGCACGCTCACGGTGTAGAGCGCGAAGAGCAGGATCGGCGTGACGATCACGAGCGCCAGGATCAGCTTCCAGCGTTGCCACCAGCGCCGTCGCGGCGTCGGCCCGGCCGGCGGGGGCGCAGGGGGTTCCGGCGCTGGCTCGGGAGCGGCGGTGGGGTCGGTCATCGGACTCAAGGTACCGGCGCGGTGCTCAGCGATCCAGCCTGCCGCTGGTTGAGAAAGCATATCCCTGCCCTACCACGAGCGTGCAGCGGAAGCGGCGGTCGACTTCCCGGTTCCGGCAGGCCACGTCCACCCGGGAGGCGAGCACGTCGGTCGCGCGGGTCGGGCCAAAGCGAAGTCCCGCCCCAATGCTCGCCTCGGCCCGCCGCGGTGAACCGGCGTACCAGGCCCCCCCGTAATCCACCCAGCCGGCCACCCCGATCGCCGTGAGCTTGAGAAAGTCGTTCGTGGCGGTCCAGCGGTACTCCGCGCTGGTAAAGAAGGCGCGGTCTCCCGTGAAGAAATGCTGGCGGAATCCGCGGGGACCGCCGCGGGTTCCGCCGAGATCGAACTCGCCGCCGGGCGCGGGGTGGTCGAGCCAGCCGACCGACCCGTGGACGACGGCAAGATGGCGCCGGCCCGGCTGAAGGTAGACCGTCCCGGCGAGGTGAACCGATCCGGAATCGAGCCCGGCGGCGGTATAGCGCCGCTCGGTGGTGCCGCGGAGCTGGACGAAGGCGCTGGGCCGCCCGAAACCGGTCTGGATCGACACGAACGGAACGATCCCGTCATTCTCGTAGCCGAAGGCGCGGGGCGTCGCGGTAAGCCCGATCGCCATCGTGGTGCTTACATCGATGTCTTCCTCCCGCGCGAACCCCTGGAGCCCCCGGGACACGAGAAACCGCGCCCGACGCCAGTGCAGAAACGGCCCCAGCGTCCCGGTGACGGTCCTTCCCAGCGTATCGATCCGGGCTTCATCGGCAAAATCTTCGCGGCGGATCTGTCCCCCCAGCCCGACGCGCAGGTAGCCGGTAGGGCCGGCACGAAGGGCCCAGGCGGCGGCGGCATAACCGAGGGCCAGGCGCCGCTTGAAGGTCAGGTCCGCGGTGTCCCGGCCCTGGAAGTACTGGAGCACTCGATGATCCCGCACATCGGCGCCGACTTGCCAGCTGGTCCTCCCGGAGAGCGAAAAGAACGGCTTGGAGAGCTGGGCCTGGACGATGTCGCCATCACTCAGATGCGCGTACAGGGAGCTGAGCCCGATCCGGCCGGCGAGGAGCCGAGGCTGCCGGAAGACCGTGGTCAGCGTCCAGCGATCGGGATCACTCTTGTAGCGGAAGCTGGCGAGTGTGGCGGTGCCGAGCACGTTGAGCTCTTCCACGCCGATCGTGGGCGACACCTTCGAGCCGGTGCTCTGGATGTTGAAGAGCGGACGGGTACTCCACCCGTCGGCGGTGGTCACTCGTACCACCAGGCCCGAGTCGCTGCGCAGGGTATCGATCCGAACCCGGCGGAACACGGAGAGGAAGCGGAGGTTTCGCTCGGTCTCGGCCACCTTGGCCGAGTCGTAGGGCTGACCCGGACGAAACAGCAGCTCGCGGCGCACGACCCCTTCGCGGGTCACGAAGTGAAGTCCGTTGGCGAGCCGGGGGAAAAAACTGGTGGCTTCGGAAGGGTCGAAGATGTCGTAGCGGCGAATCTCGACCGCGCGGACGATGGGGCCGGAATCTCCGGCGGCCTGCGCGAGCGCGGAGGCCGGCATGAGCGCGGCGATGGCCGCCGCCGCAGCCCAGCGGTTCACCGTCCGGCTCCGTCCTGCGGTCCTAACCGAGGCTCTCGAGCAGCTTCCAGAGCTCGACCGCGCTGAAGTCGTGGAAGCGGCGGAGCAGCTCCTGCTCGGAGATTTCCACGAAGATCCACCCCGTCGAGCGGGTTCCCTCGGTGGAGACGAAATGGACCCTCCCGCGAATCGGGGGGGATCCCGGCGCGGACTCGAGGTAGACCCGCCAGGTGGTGCCCCCGCCGCGGGCCAGGTCGCCCAGATGGCGCGCCCCCGGGTGCTCCGGCAGCTCGATCGGTGAGGTAGTCATCCCTGTAATGAGTAGGCCCGGATACCCTTTTGGGAAAGGGGCGAAAGGCCGGGTTCCCCGGCTAAGTTTGGGACCCCATGACCCAGGCTTCAGCTACCCCCGCGACACCGGCCCCTGCGTGCGCCGCCTGCGGCATCCCTCTGTCCGGCCCGTTCTGCTCGCATTGCGGCGCCCCTGCGGAGAGCGGTGCCTGCCTGGCCTGCCAAGCCCGACTTTCTCCCGGTGCCCGCTTCTGCCACCGCTGCGGCGCCCCAGCCGGGCCGGTCGCAGCGCCGGCCCGCCGAGAGCGCACCGCGTGGGTGATCGCCGGGACGGCGGTGCTGCTGGCGCTCCTGGTGGTGGTGTGGCGGGCGGGAGGCGCGCGGCCGACGGTGCCCGACATGGGCAATGCCGGCAACATTGGCGGCGGCGGAGCGTTGCCGGTGGGGCGGGCGCCGGACATCAGCGCGCTGTCGCCGCGGCAACGATTCGACCGGCTGTACGAGCGGGTCGTGCGGGCCGCCGAAGCGGGTGACACGATTACAGTGGTGCAGTTCGCGCCGATGGCCCTGGGTGCGTATGCGCTGCTCGACACCGTCAACGCCGACGCGCGCTACCACGCGGCGATGATCCAGCTCGCCGGGGGCGACGCCGCCGCCGCCCTCGCGCTGGCCGACACGATCGAGGCGAACGCGCCCGAGCACCTCTTTGCCGAGATCGTCCGGGGAGAGGTAGCGGACCGGCGCAACGACACCGCCGGGCTGGCCCGCGCCTACCAGCGCTTTCTGGATCATTACGGCCGTGAAATGCGGGCCGGCCGCATCGAATACGAGGAGCACCGGCCCATCCTCGACGACTTCAGCACTCGGGCCAAGGCCAGCCTGGGGCGGTGACCATGCCACGAACCATTCGCGTCGGGCACTCGCCCGACTCCGACGACGCGTTCATGTTCTACGCCCTCGCGGAGAGCAAGCTCGACACCGGAAACCTGCAGTATGCCCACGAGCTATCGGACATCGAGACGCTCAACCGGCGGGCGCTCTCCGGCGAGCTCGAGGTGTCCGCCGTGTCCATCCATGCCTACGCCTACCTGGCGGATCGCTACGCCCTGTTGTCCAGCGGGTCCTCCATGGGAGACGGCTACGGTCCCCGGGTGGTCGCGCTGGGCCCGCCCCCGGCCGATCCGCGCACGGCGCTCAAGGGGAAAACGGTGGCCGTCCCCGGCCTTCGCACCACCGCCTACCTGGCCCTCAAGCTCTATCAGCCGAGCGTCGTGCCACTGGTGGTTCCCTTCGACCGGGTCGGCGACGCGGTCAAGGCGGGAGCGGCGGAGGCAGGCCTCCTGATTCACGAGGGCCAGCTCACCTACGCCGACGATGGGTTCGAGCTCTGGCAGGACCTGGGTGCGTGGTGGCTCGAGGACACCGGCCTGCCGCTTCCGCTCGGCGGCAACGTGGTGCGCCGCGACCTTGGCCCCGAAGTAACAGCACAGGTGGCGCGGGATCTCCGCGCCAGCATCGAGTACGGGCTGGCCCACCGCGGAGCTGCGCTGGCCCACGCCAGCCAGTACAACCGGGGCATCAGCGACGAAAAGACCGACCGGTTCGTCGGGATGTATGTGAACGAGTGGACCGTGGACTACGGTGTTCGGGGGCGCGAGGCGGTGCAGGTGTTGCTGGACCGTGGCCATGCCGCGGGGGTGATCCCCTTCCCGGTCCGGGTCGAGTTTGTTGGATAGGGAGCTAGGGAGCCCCGAACAAGTCATCGCGAGACCCCGAAGGGGCCGTGGCGATCTCTGAGGGTTTGCTTCGCCGCCAAGGCGGCTCGCGATGACTTATGCAGAGGTTCCCTAGCTCCCTTATTAAGTTCCACACAGCACCCAACACCCCGGAGCATTTTGGACGCTACTGAGCGACCCACCGAGCCCACCACCCTGCTCGTCGTCGACGATGAGGAGGCGATCCGCAATGCCCTCAAGCGCTTTCTCACCGGGCAGGGCTACGAGGTCGTCACCGCGGGCAGCGGCGAGGAAGCCATTCAGGCCGCGCGGCGCTACAAGCTGGCCTGCCTGCTCCTCGATGTGCGGCTGCCCGACGCCAACGGCGTCGACCTGGTGCCCAAGCTGCTGGAGCTGGAGCCCAACGCCGCGATCCTGATGCTCACGGCGGTGAACGACGCCGCCAGCGCCACGCTCTGCATGCAGCGCGGTGCCATGGACTACCTCACCAAGCCGGTGGATCTCCCCGACCTGGCCCGCGCCATCCAGCGGGCTCTGCGCCGGCGTGACACCCAGATGGAGAGCGCCAAGATCAACCAGTGGCTCAAGGAAGAGGTGGCGTTGCGCACCGCCGAGCTCCGGATCGAGCGAGCCAACCTGGAGCGCATTTCGGTGGGAACGCTCGAGGCGCTGGTCAACGCGCTCGAGGCCAAAGACCCTTACCTGCGCGGCCACAGCGCCCGGGTGGCGGACTTCTCCGCGATGGTGGCCGGGGAACTGGGGCTGCCCGACGAGTTTGTGGAGTCGGTGCGGACCGGCGGCCGGCTGCACGACATCGGCAAGATCGGTATCCGGGAGGCAATCCTCAACAAGCAGGGTCCTCTCACCGACGAGGAGTTCGAGCACGTCAAGACGCACCCGGTCACCGGCTCCGACATCCTGGCGCCGCTCACGCACCTGGGCCACATAATCGAGTACGTGCGGAGCCATCACGAGCGCTGGGACGGCCGCGGCTACCCCGACGGCCTGACGGGCGAGGCCATTCCGCTCGGGGCCCGCATCATCGGGGCGGTGGAGATCTACGACGCCCTCACCACCTCGCGGCCCTACCAGGAGAAAATGACCCCCGAGCTCGCGGTCGAGCGGCTCCGGGACTTGATCAGCACCGTGGTGGACCCGGAGGTCCACCGGGCGCTGCAAGCGGTGGTGGCCCGACGCGAGGCCCTGGTTTTCCTCGATCCGCGTGGTTGAGCGCCAGTCCCTCCGCGTCCTGGTAGTCGAGGACGACACAGTCATGGCCTCCATGCTGCTGGCGCTCCTCGAGAACGAGGGGTACCAGCACATCACCCTGGTCGACCGTGGCGCCGCCGCGATCGAGCCGGCCGGACACCACGACGTGGTGCTGCTCGACAACCAGCTCCCCGACATCGCCGGCATCGACCTGCTTCCCCGGCTCCTGGCTTTTCCCGACCCGCCGTCGGTCATCATGGTCACCGGTGAGGGAAACGAGGAGCTGGCCGCGAACGCCCTCCGCCTGGGCGCCGAGGACTACCTCGTCAAGGGTCCCAAGCTCCTGGAGGCGCTCCCCGGGCTGGTGGAACGGGCCCGGCGCAACCGGTTGCTCCGCTCCGCCAAGGCGCAGGTCGAGCACGAGCTGGTGCGGGCCGAACGGCTCGCCGCCATCGGCGAGATGACGGTGACGCTGCACCACGAGCTGAATAACCCGCTGATGGGGGCCCTGGCGGAGGTGGAGTTGCTGCTGGCGGGAGGGACGCTCAGTCAAGAGCAGCGCGGCGGGCTCCAGGTGGTCCGGGATCAGATGCTCCGGATGCGCGACATCGTGAAGCGCGCCGGCGATCTGCAGCGGGCCGACAGCACCGACTATCTGAGCGGGCTCTCGATGATCAGCCTCGGCGGGCAGGACCCGGCTCCGGCGGTGCATCGGGGCCGCGCCGTGCTCTGCGTGCCGGACCGGGAGCTGGCCCGGATTACCGCGCTCCTGCTCCGGCACGCCGGGTTCAGCGTGGACCGCATCCAGACGCCACCCGAAGCCGCCCAGGAAGCGGCCCGGCTCGATACGACCCTGGTGGTACTGTCGGTGCCGGGCAGCGGCGATGATCCGCTGCTCGGCTTCGGCGCGTCACCGCATCGCGCCTACGCGCTGGTGCTGCTCGTGTCCGGCGATAGGGCGGGCGCGGATTCGGCCGGCGCCGACCTCGTGCTCACCCTTCCCTTCGATCCCGCCGAGTTCACCCAGGAAGTGCTTGGGGCGATGCCTGCTTCTCCGCCGCGTAGCCCATCCCGCGCAGGCGGGTGATCCGAAGTCGCATCGGGGGGTGGGAGGCGAGGATGTCCGCGACAAATCCCTCCCGGTCGGCAATTTTCCGTTCGCCCGGATCGACGATGCAGAGGTGGGCTGCGCCCCGGGAGATCGCGCGAGTGGCGCCGGGGTGGCCCTCGATTTTTTCCAGCGCGCTGGCCAGCGCCACCGGGTTCCGGGTAAGCTGCGCACTGGTCGCGTCCGCGAGAAACTCCCGTTTCCGGCTCACGCCCATCGAGAGCAGTCTGGTAATCAGCGGCGCCAGGACCAGCGACACGAGCCACAGAACCAGCACCACCAGCGCGAGGGGATTCCCCTTTTTGCCCCCGCCGCGTCCGCCGCGCCCGCCGCCGAACCTTAGAAACTGACGCATCACGTCGGACATCAGCGCCACCACGCCCACCATCGCGGCCAGCAGGGTCATGAGGCGGATGTCGTAGTTCCGAATGTGGGCCATCTCGTGGGCCACCACACCTTGCAGCTCGTCGCGGTCCAGGCAGGCGAGCAACCCTTCGGTGACGGCGATGTGCGCGGTGAACGGATCGCGTCCGGTGGCGAAGGCGTTGGGATCCTGGTCGGGGATGATCCAGATCTTGGGCTTGGGGAGCCCGGCGGCGATAGCCATCTCCTCGACCACGTTGTCGAGCCGCTGTAGCTCGGGCGTGGCCGGGCTGATCAGCTCCTGCGCGCCGGTGGCGGCGAGGACCCGGCCGGGGCCCTTCGTCCAGGCGAACCACGCGATGCCGGCCGCGAGGGAACCGGCGATGAGTCCGATCCACGGCACCACGTGGTGATATCGCTCCGGCGGATAGGAGCGGGTTTCGAGGTAGAGGGCGAGGTCGCCCCCAAACCCGATCCAGGCAAAGAACAGCAGGAACCCAACCACCAGCCACATCGACTTCTTCTTGTTCGACTCCTGCTGGGCAAAAAGGTTCCCGTCGCTCACGCCATCGGCTTGTTCATCGACAGATCGACCTTGGGCACGGCGCGCTCGGCGACGTCCTCGATCTCCCACAGCTCGGCCGGCGAAGCCTTGGCCATCCCGGCGACGAGGCTGGTGGGAAACTGCGCCTGCTTGGTGTTGTACTGAGTCGAGACGTCGTTGTAGAGCTGCCGCGCAAAGCTGATCTTGTTCTCGGTGCTGGTCAGCTCTTCCTGCAGCTGGAGCACGTTGGCGGAGCTCTTGAGCTCGGGGTAGTTCTCCGAGAGGGCGAAGAGGCGGCCGAGCGCCTGGCTGAGCTCGCCTTCCGCCTTGGCAGTCTGGGCCACGCCCTGGGCGGACACGGCCTTGTTGCGGGCCGAGATCACCGCCTCGAGGGTGCCGCGCTCGAACTCCATCGCCCCCTTCACGGTGTTGACCAGATTGGGGATCAGATCGTGCCGGCGCTTGAGCTGCACGTCGATCTGCTTCCAGGCGTTGATGACCTGGTTCTTGAGCGCGATGAGCGCGTTGTAGGCTCCCATCACCCACAGCGCGATGACCACCACGAGCACCAGCAGAATCCAACCCATGCGAGGCCTCCGTTGCGGGAAGGGGGGAAAGCTAGCGGGCCGGGAGCAAAGGTAGGGAGCAGGGACCTGGGGAGCTAGGGAGCGAGGACACGCCGTCACCGCGCCGACTCTGCGCCGGAAACGGCCCTTCGCACCGATTCGATGCGGCTCGCGGCAGTACGGTGGCGGCGTCTCGCAGGTTAGCCGCTAGCATCGGCTTATGCGACGCGGCGTAACCCTGCTCGAACTGCTCGTGGTCCTGGTGATCGTCGGCATCATCGCGGGAATGGTAGTGCCCGGTGCAGCCTCCCTGGCCGACCGCCTGGCCGTAGAGCACGAAGCGGCCCGGCTCCTGGTGGCGTACCGCTCAGCCTGGCTCACCGCCCGGGTTCAGCATCGACTGGCGCTGCTGCTGGTCACCAGCGACTCTTTGGCCATCCGAACCGTAAGCGGCGCCGGCGCGCCGGATACCCTGCTGGCGTGGCTCGCCCCAGGCCCCGGCGTGGCGGGCGTATCCATTCAGGGCGCGCCGCACACCACGGTCTTTGCCCCCTCCGGCGCGGCAATGGGTTTTGCGAATACGCGGCTGGTCTTGAGCCGGGGTGGAGCAACTCGGCAAGTCGTGGTATCGAGACTGGGGCGAGTGAGGATCGTTCCGTAGGGAGTTAGAACCCCACCTCGATGTGCACCACGATATCAGGTTGCATCTTGAACACGAGAAACCGGGTGAGCTTGTCGATCTTGTAGTCGTGCAGGTTCATCGGGTGGGTGGCGGTCAGCCGGATTCCCTCCGCGCCTCGCAGCACCGCTGCGCGCAGCTTCTCTGGCCGGGACACGCCGTGAATCACGAACTTCCCGGCCAGAACCACGCCGGCGCTGTCTCCTCGCTGCCACTCGACCGACACTCCATCCAACTCGAAGCGGATGTGCGGAAACACGTCCGCTTCCATCGTCTTCACCAAATCGCGGTCGCGGCGGTCGTTGCCGGTCTTGAGCGATCGGACCGGCGCTTCGACCCAGCCGCGCACGTCGGCAAGCGAGGCGCCGCCGGTCATTTGCCCGCGTGCCTCGGTTGTCGTGCCGGTGAAGTCGCCCAGCGTCGATTTACCGTCGAAACTGAGAGTGGCCCGCCTGACGTCGGCACTGGGCCACTCCGGCTGAGCCGCCACTGGAGTCGCAATCCCCGCCAGGAGGAGGAGGTACGCCAGATGGCGTACCTCAGACCACCGCATCAACCGGAGTTTCGAGCTCGTATCTGCGGATCTTCGCGAGCAGGGTAGAGCGAGCCAGCCCGAGCATCTGGGCAGCTTTCCGCCGGTTCCCGGCGGTGTAGTGCAGCATCGCGGCAATCTGCCTCTTCTCGACTGCCTCGAGCGGCTCAGGGGGAGCGGCGTGCTCGCCCATGGCCTCGCGCAGACGCTGCCGGTCGAGCTCGGGGAGCTTCAGGTCCAGTACCAGCAGACCGTCGGCGGCCTCTCCCCCCTCGCCGATCAGGGCGGCTGCATCGGCGCCCCGGGTTTCGATCGTGGTAGTTCCACCCTCTCTTCGCAGGCACTCGGCCACGCGCTCGGCCCGGGATGGATCATTGCTGACTACCAGTACTGGCCGATTTCCGTTCTCAATCATGGATGTCCTCCGTGTGGCCTTGATAGGTGCTTGCCAACGAGCCGAGCGAATTCCCGAACAGCGTCAGAAGATTATGAGATCATGGCAGCCCCGGAACCGTCACCGTCTCATTCCCGGTGACCTGGTACAGTATCCGTTCCTGTTGCTGAGGTGGAGACGCGCGCGGGAGATCATCCGCACACGGATGGGCCAGGGAGCGGGGAGCCAGGAGGCCGGGGAGTTGTGGGCGGGGGGAGCCTGGGGCCCAAAAACAGGAACGGCCGCACAGCTTTCGCTGTCACGGCCGTCCCATGCGCAAACCGGCTGAGGTCGGAGCTTTCGCCGCCGTTCTTCTCTTCCCCGCCACCGTCGGCTGATGTGCCTTTCGGTAGGGCGAGGGAAGGCCTCAGTGCTGATCCCCAGGCCGGATGGCCGTCCCACCTGGTTCGTTTGCGCCAGCGCTGCGAGTCGGATCGGGTCGCGGACCAACCCTTCGCACTGCGCTCCGAGGCGCTACGTCGGAGCGGGTGGAACACGCGACTGGCTCCACCTGTTCGGGCCGGGTGATCACCAAGATCATCGATGCCCAGGGCGAGCGAGCGCCCCAGTCATCTCCCCTGCCGAACCGCCCGAACTGTCGTCGGCTTCGAGCAGCTCCTGAGAGAAGCCACCCTGACCCACGCGCCTCCAATCTAGGATCGACGAAGAATCGCGCAAGTGCCTGATTTTCTTCGGGTTAGACCATTCGCGATGGGTATATTGTGGAGGGCCAAGTCGTGTGATTTGAGGCGCAAGCGGGGTCCCGACACATGGTGTGGAAATGTGTATCCACAATTGAGCAGGGGCGGGGAGCCCCCTTGGCCTTCTCCCTAGCTCTCCAGCCCCACCTCAATGTACCGATAGCTCGGATCGTCATCGATGCCGCCGAACAACGCGCCCGCGGAACTCGCGGCGAACCAGCCGCCGATGAGCAGGTGCTCGGTGCCGAGCGCCTGGACAATCGGGCGGAACCACCGGCGCAGGTGTCGGATCTCGGGGGCGCGGCGCCCCAGCAGAGCCATGAGGGCGCCGCTGCCGGAGGTGGCCCGCAGGAAGTGCGCGAGCGCGTGGGCGCGCTGGGAAAACTCCACCGCTTTCACTCCCGGCTCATCGAAGAGCACCCGCCCCTCGAAGACATCCATCGCCGGGGCGTCCAGCCGGGGTCCCAGGTAGACGAATTGGCGCCCCCCATCGGGCATTTTACGCTCGACGACCGCCGCGGCAGTCTCACTGGTGAGGCGGGCGGCGTGGAGGAGGTCGTCGTCGGGAAGGAGGCCTACGGCGGCGGTCCATTCGAGAGCCGCAAGCGCTGTTTCCACCGGGCAGCCGGCCACATCGTCGAAGGCGAGCAGCCTGGGCGCCTGGTCGGCGCGCAGGATCAGGTGCGCCAGCCCCTCAGTACGATCGAGGAATGTCCGAACCGTCAAGGTGCCCGGGGTGGCCATGAATCCAAGCTTAAGGGCCAGATCGGATATTGACAAATCCCAAAGCGGGCGGAACTTCTCACGAGTCAGGCGACGCGGCGGCACCAATACGGGCATCCGCGCCGGATCTCCCCCGAGCCGAAAGGCTCCCAGCTCATGAGGTCGTGGCAATGGCGAAGGGCACGGTAAAGTGGTTCAATGACGCGAAGGGCTTCGGCTTCATCGCGCAGGACGGCGGCAAGGATGTCTTCGTCCATCACACCGCCATCATGGCGGACGGCTTTCGGTCACTGGCCGAGGGGGATGCCGTGGAGTTCGAGATTGTCGACGGGCCGAAAGGACTGCAGGCCTCAAACGTGAAAAAGGTCTGACACCCTCCAGTCCAGGTGTGCCAGCCGCCGGCGCGGGGGGATTTCGCTCCCTACGCGTCGGCGGTGTTCATTGGTAACCTTCTCGCACCATGCTTCTCCCCATCGTTGCCATCACCGCGAGCACGCAGCAGCCCCCACCGCTGACATTCATCGGCTTCAGGGCCGGCATGGCCGTGGCGGACGCGCGCAGCCTGATCACCAAGTCGGGGGGCTCGCTCTCCTGCAAGAAGACCACCGATTCGCGACTGCGCGAATGCACCGGGACAATGCCATTCCCGGGTTTGGTTCGGCCCCTTTCGCTGCTGGTGTCTTCGATTCGGGATTCGGTCGGGGTGATCGTCCTCAGCACGAACATGAGCGAAGTCGATGCCCGCGACTGGGTCCGAGCCCTGACCCAGGATCTCGGAAAACCCAATTACAAGGATCGGCAAACCCGGGAGAGCTGGCAGTGGATCCGCCGGGGACAGATGCTCCGGGTAGTGATGCAGCGGGCCGGAGTGCAGCGGGCCGGAGTGTATCTCGAGACAGCGTTCACCCTGACCCACGGACCCCTGCTCGACGCGCTCGGCCCTCCGGAGAACAAAAAGCCGGATTGAGCGTCCGGCTTTCGGTGTACCACCGCCCCGGAGATCGGGCTATTTCTTTTTCTTGGCCGGTTTGCCCGCCTTGGCCGCGGGCCTGGGCTTGCCGTGGTTGGAGGCCTTGGCCGGCTTGTGGTTGTGAGCCTTGGGCTTGGGCCGGACGGCTTTGGCCATCGGCTTCTTCGGCCTTTCCCGTTCTGCGGCCCGCTCGGCCCGCTTCTGGACGATGGACCGCGCCTCGGCCAGGACCCGCTCGCTCTCGTCCGGCGACATCAGATTCCGGCGCACCGCAAACTTGAGCATTTCATCGGCGTCCGCCAGGTCGAATTCGCGGACCCGGCAGGCAGCCCGAATGAGATTGACGATCGCGTCCGCCACCGGGCTGCGAAGCACCTGGGCAATGCCCGGCAGCACCTCCATAAGCGAACTGATCTGGGTTCCGCCGAGCTCTGTGACCACCGTAGCCCTCACCATCGCCGGAATTGGCTGGGCGCAACGTATAAAGTGGGCCGTGGCGCGTCAAGAAAGCGACCCAGTGAAATAGTAGTTGCTAGAAAGATATCCGAAGAAAACCCGAAACAAATCCCCCTCGTACGTCGTTTCGGACCCCTGGGTCCCCTTCGATCCACCCGGTATCGTAGCGGGCTGCCGGCGCGAACGAGACCGACTCACCCAGCTGAATGCGGAAGCCCGCTCCGGCTCCGGCGAGGCGTCCCTTGCCGATCTCCGGCTTGGACACCCGACCCGATACAGCCGGCTCGAACACCAGGGCTCGCGAAAGCGGGATGGCGAGGCTGACTTCGGCAGCCCCCAGGTTCTCCTTGTTCCTGGCCGACCCACCCGTCGTGTCTCCCGCCGTCCGGCGAAAATTCCAGAGGGACACCGAGAGGGTGCTGCCACCAATCGGAGCTACCAGCACGGCTTCCGCCAGCCACCGTGGGCCGGGGCTGTACTGGCCTCGGACGGCGGTGGTCGCCCCGAAGTGGTCGTCGCCAAAGGTGCTGTACGTAAATCCCACCGAGAGCCGAGACGAGCCGATCAGACCGTCGATGGCGCCGCGCACTCTGCCTTCGACTCCGGGCTTGTAGACGATGGGGCCCACGGCGTCGGTATACGGAGTGAATTGGCCGTTCACCCGCACGCTCCCCGCCAGTCCGACGCTCCAATCGCCGGCGGGGACCGATGCGGCGAGGCCGCTGGTGACCGAGAAGCCGCTGGAGTAGGTGGCCACGGGAAAGCCGAGGAGGCTCGGCGAGACGGCACCGATGACTATGTAATCCCTGACCGATGCCTTCTCGAGTCCGGTCGGCAAATTGAACAGGACGGTGGCCACCACCGCGTCCCGGCCGAAGACATAGCTACCGCGGAGCTGCGAGTCGGTGAAGGAATCGACGTTGTGCCGGGTTCCATCGGCTCGGACCATCCGGCTATCGACCCAGGAGGCGCCCAGGTCGAGTGTGAAGCGTCCGAAGGGGAGCACCACCCCAACGGGCATCGCGATCTGGGAGAGCCGGGTGACACCCGCGACGCGGTCGAATCGCAGGGTCCGGACTTCGACGCCGGCGAAGGCTTCGGGACCCGCCGTGGACAGCTGCGCGCCTGCACTCGTGCCGATGCACGCGAGCGCACCGGCCGCCAGGAAACCCCGAAAGCCGGGGCGGCTCACGGCCGTGGGATTACGGTGGACACCGTAAGAGTGCGGCCGGCGTCATCCTGACGGAGCGCCTCCGCCAGACGGGACCGCATCGGCGGCGACTTGTGGAGCCGGTTGAGCCGACCGGCCATCGTGGGGGCGATGTTCTGCAGCGCGGCGGCGAGTTGGGCTCCCCGAACGGTCGGGCCGCGTTGCTGGACCATCGCGGAGATGCGGGCGCCGGTCAGCTTGGTCGCCGCGCCGATCCTATTGCTCCGGCCGGCGCGCGCCTTGGCGGCGGTGAACGCCGGATCGCGGGTGACGGCCTGCTGGAAGAAGACCGCGGCGCCGGAGAAATCTCCCCGGTCTTCGGCTTCGAGCCCCCGGCTGAACGCCAGGAAGGACTGGATGTCCGCCGTGGGTCGCTCGCTGAGCGCGCGACGCTCGGCCGGCGTCAGGGAGACGGCCATTCGGTCCAGCAGGTCGAAGAGCAGCGCCTTCTCCATGGCGAAAAGCTGCTCGAGCCGGTCGGACGCGGAACCGGTGGCCCGCACCTCGGAGGTGGCCGCGGTGATCACGGTGGCATCGAGACGGAGGCTCTCGCGGTCGGTATCACGGAACACCCCGGCGATAACCTGGTCGGCACCGAGGAGCCGGCCGGAGCGGGCCGCGGTGCCGGGATCCGTGCGGTCGGCGGCAGACAGGGCCAGCTCGTCGTTCAGCGCCTGAATCCGCTCCCGCTCCAGCAGCGTGAAGCGGGACAACTTGGCCAGGTCGCTCATCAGCAGATGGGCCAGGCCGCGCTCAAGCGGCTTGAGCTCGGGGTTGTCGCCGACGTACGTCCAGGGCAGAACCGCGATAGAGTTGGGAAGCGGCGCAGCGGAGACGAGGGTGCGCTCGTCGGCGATGGCGCGCCGCGCCATCTGGGCGAGCCGCAGCCGGGTAAGCGCCAGCAGCCGCTCTTCGACGGTGCGCCGCTCAGCCTTTCCAACCTTGAGCTCGCCCGCCCGGCGGTAGGCGGCGAGGGCGGCGTCGTAGTCCTCGAGCGCTTCGTGGGCGAGCCCTAGATGGACCGTGGCGGTGAAATCGGTTGGATCAATCGCCAGAGCGGCCTGGAGGGCGTCGCGTGCCTTCGCGTGGGCGCCAGCCCGGTAAAAAGCGACGCCCACGGTGGTGAGGGTGCGGGCGTTGTTCGGATTGGCAGCGCGGCGGGCCTCGAGCTCGGCCAGCTCCGTCGGGCTCACCACGATTCCACGCACGTGGGGTGCGCAGGCCGCAGCGGTGAACAACACTCCGACCCACAGGATCCGGCGCATGGCACCTCTCAGAGGCTAAGAGGCTAAGACGCTAAGACGCTAAGACGCTCAGCGCGTTAACAAAGATAGAGACAGTTCTCGTGTCTGGAAACAGACGGCGGGGAATTGTGATTTGGATCACAATGCGCCAGGACGCAGGGAGGTTCTTAGCGTCCTAGCGTCCTAGCGTCTTAGCGTCCTATTGGGGCATCGTAAAAATCCGGCTCCAGCGGATGTTGGTGAAAAACGGCAGCGGTTTGTAGGTGCTCCCATCGAAACTGTAGTAGACCAGCAGTGGCCGGCCGCGAACATGGGACTTGGGCAGGAAGCCCCAGTAGCGGCCATCGTAGGAGCCGTCCCGGTTGTCACCCATCATGAAGTAATTGCCCGAGGGCACGACGATCGGGCCCCAGTTGTTGAGATCGGGGTGATAGTTCTGCCGGTTTGCGCCGGCCACCAGGTAATCCGATTGCCAGTTGCGCATCTTTTCCCGCTGCGCGTAGTCGGCCTGGGCCGACGGATCGGTCCGAATAACCCATGGCTCGCTCACCGCCTGCCCAGCGCGGTAGAGCTTCCCGTTTTTCATGGAAAGGGTATCGCCGGGAATCCCGATGAGCCGCTTGACGACCTTGAGGCCTTCTTCCTCGACCGAATCGAACACCAGGATTTCACCCCGGCGCGGCTCGCGCACCGCGGGCAGCCGCTTGTGGATGAGCGGAACCTCGGCGCCGTAGAGCAGCTTGTTGACGAAGAGAAAATCCCCGATCAGCAGGGTGTTCTCCATGCTGCCGGACGGAATCCGGAAGGCCTCGACCAGGAAGGTCCGCAGGAAGAACCAGACGACCAGCGCAACGGCGATCGACTTGGCCCAGTCCCACAACCACTTACCGAATGACTTCATGCCACGAGCTCCCTGTTTTGGTCAGTCCACCCAGTCCGCAATAAAGATATCCGTCTCACCGGTCTGGTTGCCATGACGGTTGGAGGCCCAGACAAGTTTCCGGCCATCGGGGCTCCACATCGGGAAGCTGTCGAAGTCCCGGTGGGTGGTGACCTTCTCCAGTCCGGTCCCGTCGACATTGATCAGAAACAGGTCGAAGGCGCCGCTCCTCGGGCTCTCGAAGTTCGACGAGAAGATGATCCGCCTGCCATCGTGGTGAAAGAAGGGGGCGAAGTTGGCGCCGCCCAGGCGGGTTATCTGGTGCGCGTCGCTCCCGTCGGCGTTGGCCACCCACAGCTCCACCCGGGCAGGCCGGACCAGCCGGGCGCTCAGTAGCCGCTGGTAGTCCGCCGAATCCGCCGCGGTCTGCGGATACGCTGCGCGCCAGACGATTTTGCTGCCATCCGGCGAGAAAAACGCGCCGCCGTCGTACCCGACCCGGCGGGTGAGGCGGCGCACGTCTCCCCCGGTCAGGTTCATCGTGTAGAGATCGATGTCCCCATCCTGGGTGCTGGTAAAGATGACGGTCTTACCATCGGGGGACACGGTGGCTTCCGCGTTGTAGGCGCCGTTGCTGGTGATCTGCCGCAGATCGGTGCCATCGGTCTTCGAGGTGTAGATCTCGAGGTGGCCCAACGGCCAGACGTAGCCCATCGAGTTGTCGGGCCGGGCCGGACACGCCTTGTCGTGGGCGAAGGTGGAGGCGTAGAGGATCCGCCGGTCGTGGTCGTAGAAGTAGCCGCAGGTAGTGCGGCCGAGCCCGTTGGAGACCCGATGCAGCCCGGAGCCGTCGATGTTCATGATGTATTGCTGGTCGCAGCCCTCGGCCACTTTTTCCTGGCGCTGAAAAATCAGCTGCTTGCCCGACTTGGAGAAATACGACTCGGCATTGTTGCCGCCGAAGGTGAGCTGCCGGATGTTGCGAAGGTGAGTTTCGCCCGCCTCCGGCTGGTGAAAGACACGGCTGGCACCGCTGCCGGCGGAAGCACACGCGGCGAGCAATGCCACGGCCGAGAGCAGTCGCCGGCTCATGTCACCGCCTCGAGGACCTGGGTGGCGTGTCCCTTCGGCTTCACCCGCTCGAAGACGCGCACGATCCGGCCTTTCCCGTCGATCACGAAGGTGGTACGGAGGATTCCGAAATACTTGCGACCATACATGGATTTTTCTCCCCAGACGCCGTAGCGCTCGGCGACCGCGTGATCCGGGTCCGCGAGGAGCGGGAACGGCAGCTGGTATTTCTTCTTGAACTTGGCGTGGGACGCGACTCCATCGGGAGACACGCCGAGCACCACGGCGCCGGCCTTCTCCACGGCATGGGAGTGGTCGCGAAACTCGCAGGCCTCTTTGGTGCAGCCCGTGGTATCGTCCTTGGGATAGAAGTAGAGGACGACCGTCTTACCCTGGAAGTCGGCGAGGCGAACGGTGTCACCAGCGTCGGATTGAAGCTCGAAGGGCGGAGCCGGGGTACCTGGGGTCAGCATGGAGTGGATGAGCGGTAAGCGGAGATCAGTGACCGGCAACCAGTAACCAAAAGCCAGTAGCCAGTAAGGGCCCTTAAGGTAATGAGAAAGCCTGCAAAACGCCGTCCTCCCGCTCGCCTCCAGTGGCAATGACCACGAACTGCCTGCCCTCCCGGGTCCGAGAGGTCATCGGCACCGCGTAGCCGTAGGCACCGAGATCACCACTCCACAGGATCCGGCCGGTAGCGGCGTCGAAAGCGAAGAGAGTGGACCCGCCACCCGTCACGAAGACCAGGCCGCCGGCCGTGACCATCGGCCCGGGCGATCCCACGACACCCACGGGGGGCAGGCCGAGGCCCTTGAAGAGGGGGTGATTGCGGATCCGGGGCCAGTCGCCCACCGTCACCTGCCAGCGGTGCTCGCCGGTGGCCAGGTCGATCGCGGTGAGGGTGCCGTAGGGCGGCTTGAGGATCGGGACGGTGCCTTCGACTTCGGGCTCGGCCTGGTCACCGGGAGATGCGCTCAGGCCCAGCGAGGCGCCTCCCGAGATGGAGTACTCGGCGTCGTTGGTCGCGGATCGGACGGGACGGGCCAGCTTGATCAACGCCGGCGATTCGTTCGCCTTGACGTAGAGAAGGCCCGAGGCCGGATCGAACGCGCCGCCCCCCCACCCCGCCCCACCGATTACCCCGGGAAGCGCGATGGTGCCCTGCAGCGACGGGGGCGTGAACAGCGGCCCCATGCGGAAAGACGCCGCGGCGGCCATCGCCATCGCCTTGAGCTCGGGGGTGTAGTCGACCAGGTCGGCTTCAGTAACGCCCTGCCGGCTGAAAGGTTTGGGCCAGGTGGGGAACGGCTGAGTGCGGGCGGCGGACTCGCCAGGCACGTCGCTCGCGGGTACCGGCCGTTCCTCGATGGGCCAGATCGGTGTGCCGGTGGCGCGGTCGAACACGTAGAGAAATCCGGTTTTGCCGGGCATCGCCACCACGTCCTGGCGGCGGCCGTTCCGCTGCACCGTCGCCAGCAACGGGGGCGCGGGCAAGTCGTAGTCCCAGAGTCCGTGGTGCACGGTCTGGAAATGCCAGAGCCGCTTCCCGGTCCGCGCGTCGAGTGCAACCACGGATTCGGCGAAAAGATTGTGACCCTTGCGGGCGCCGCCGTAGTAATCGTTGCCGGGGGTGCTCACCGGGAGGAACACCATGCCACGCAGAGTGTCCACCGTGAACGGAGCCCAGACGTTGGTGTGTCCGGCGTGGACCCAGGCGCTGTCCTCCCAGGTGTCGAGGCCGTACTCTCCCGCGCGCGGGATCGGGCTCCAGCGCCAGACCCGCCTGCCGGTCCGCGCGTCGAACGCCTGGATGTCGCCGGGCGGATCGCCGCGGTAGGTCAGCCGGTCGGCGACGCCGTTGCCGAGAATCACCAGGTTGCGCCAGATGACCGGGGGCGAGGTGTTGGTGTAGTGGAGCCGGTTGGTCGGGTGGATGAGATCGGCGGTGAGGTCGATCTCGCCGTTGTTTCCGAAGGAAGGAATCGGGGCGCCGGTCGCCGCGTCGAGGGCGATGAGCCGCCAGCGGGAATTGAGGAAAATCCGGCGGGAGGTCCCATCGCTCCACGCGGCGATTCCGCGATGGACGAACCCCATACCGTTGGGCGGCTGGCCCGCGGCGTAGGCCTTGGGATCGTAGCGCCAGAGCTCCCGGCCCGACCCGGCGTCCAGCGCCACCACCTGGTTGTAGGGGGTGGAGAGAAAGAGCGTGTCGCCGATCATGAGCGGCGTCGCCTCGAAATAGCCGGGCCGGACGCGGTTCACGGTATCGCGCCGCTCGCCGGTACGCCACTCCCACGCCTTCCGGAGGAGGTGCACGTTGTCGCGGGTGACCTCCGTCACCGGCGAATACTTCATCGCGCCGGGGTCACCCCCATAGGTATCCCACTCACCGGTGGAGGCGCCGTCCGTACCATTGGCGTCCCACCGGTGGACCCGGCCGCCCTTCATCACGAACCGCACGTCCCGCAGCGCGGTGATGTCTACGGACGGGTCACCGGCAACGGCGATCAGGTCCGCCTCCAGGCCGGGTGCGATGGATCCGATCCGGTCCGCGAGCCCCAACCCCCGCGCGTTGAGCGAGGAAGCGGAGACGATGGCGTCCATCGGCTTCTGCCCGCCGTCCCTAACCCGGCACACCAGGTCCTCGGCGTTGCGGCCGTGCGAGCCGGCCACTGCGTCGGTGCCGTACACCACGCTCAGCCTGGGCGTAGCCAGCGCCAGGCGCAGCGCGGCCTGGGCGAGCGGGATGGCGCGCTCCATCGCCGCAAATCCCTCGGCGTTGTAGTTGCCGATCCCCTCGAACCTGGACCGGTTGTCGAGGTAGTTGCGGAAAACGAGGGAGCACTGCGGTGCGTAGAGCGTGCCGCGCTCCGCCATTAGCGTCAGCACCTCGGCCGTCGCGAACACGCCGTGCTCGATCTGGCTGCAACCCGCGCGGGCCACCGCGGCCATGCTTTCTGCGCTGTGGGCATGCACCACTGAGCGGAGGCCCTGGGCCCGTGCCTCTCCGCAGAGCGCCTCGAGCTGCGCGTCGGACAGGGTCTGGGCGCCGCCGTCACGGATGCTCCGGGACGCGAAAATCTTGATCAGGTCGGCGCCGGAGGCCTTGCGGGCGCGCACCAGCGCCTTGAGCGAGTCGGGCGAAAGTCGCGCGTCGCTGATCGGATCGAGCGACGTGAGCATCCGGGGCCCGGGGAGGCGGCCCGCCGCGATGGCGTCCCGAAGATCGCGGTCGCTGTCGTTGCCGAGCTCCTGCACGGTGGTGAAGCCGGCCCGGAGCGTGGCGACGGCATTCGCGGCCTGGGCGAGCGCTCCCTGCGCCGGCGTCTCGCCGTCCCCGGCGGTGTGAAGCCGACCCTGGCCGTTGAAGTGCCAGGAAATGTGGTCGTGCGCGTCGATCAGGCCGGGAAGCAGGGTGAGCCGGCCCAGATCGTAGGTGGCAGGGGCGGCAGGAGCAGCGCGGGTTACCCTGACGATTCGCCCATGCTGCACCGTCACCAGCGGGTTGGCGATGGATCCGCCCTTGCCGTCGAGGAGCTTGGCGGCACGGATGGTGACCTGGCGTTCCTGGGCCGACAAGGGGGATGCAACGAGGAGTGCAACGCAGAGTGCCCGTGTCATCGAGCCGGGAATTCCTTGCCGATTTCGGCCGCCGAGCAGAGCGCCAGCGCGCAGAAGGTCAGCGTTCCATTGGCACACCCACCCGTCACGCAGGTCGGTGCCCCGGCCACGAAGAGATTCTCGTGATCGTGGGTCCGGCCCCAGGCGTCGGTGACGCTGCCGGCGGGGTCGGTGCCCATGCGACAGCCGCCCGCCGGATGATCCTGAAAGTTGTCGCTCCGGGTGGAGAGCACTTGCCCGTTGCCGGCGCGGGCCATCTCGGCAAAGAGGGCGCGGATCGCCGTCTCGGTGGGTTCCCGCATCGCCGCCGATTCGGGCGCGTCGCGGAAGGTCAGCACCGGAAGCGGATCGCCCCAGGGCGTACGCTGCGATGGATGGAGCGTGAGCGTGCTCTCCCGGTCGGGGATCACGTCGTAATAGGCCCGGACCCGCGCGGTACCGGTGGCGGCGCGGCGGCGCCAGTCGGCCAGCAGCTCGTCTCCCAGCAGGAGCCGGCCCCCTGGATCGGCGAGCCGGGGCTCCTTGCCGGCGGAGGACTCCCAGACGCGGAGGTCGTGGCGGAGGTACCGATCACCCCGAGGAAGCCGCATGAATTTCTTGGAGACCAGGCTGTGCTGCTCGTTGATGCCGGGGAAGAGCGGGAGCGGCAGACTGATGAAGCCGCCCACGTTCCGGTGTCCGGTCAGGTACTTCCCCACCAAACCGGAGCGATTGGCGAGCCCATCGGGGTGACTCGGGTCCCGCGAGGTGAGTAACAGGTGGCTGCTCCAGGCGTAGCCGCCGGCCACCACGAAGGTCCGGGCGCGAAACTCGATCTCGTTGCCGGTGACGCGGTCGACGGCGGTGGCGGCGGCGATGCGCCTGCCCGGCCCGCTCGCACCGAGCCGGCGCACCACCGTCTTCGGGATGAGGGTGACCTTGCCGGCCTGGCGCAGCGCGTCCCAGGTGAAATCGGGGGAGTATTTGGCGCCGATGGGGCAGACCGGAAAGCAGGTGTCGTTGCGGCAGCAGGCGGGGCGCCCGCGATAGGGCGAGGAGTTCTTGGCCGAGGGCTGGCTCCACATCGGAATGTCCGCCCGGGCGGCCCAGTCCTGGAGCAGCTTCAGATTGTAGCTGAGCGGGAGAGGCGCCTGGGGAAACGGTTTGCCTCGCGGGTCGAGCGCGGGCGGGCCCTGTTCACCCGCGACACCCAGGCGCTCCTCGGCTTCCTGATACCAGGGGTCGAGATCGTCGTACGTGATGGGCCAATCGTGGCCGATCCCGAACAGGGAGCGATGCTTGAAGTCTTCGGGGCTGAAGCGCGGGGTGACGCCGCCCCAGTGCATCGCAAGACCGCCCACCTGCATCGACCGCGACTGGATGCCGGGCACGTCGTAGCCGTCGAGGTGGTCGTTCTGCCAGGGGCTCTCGCCGTAGTCGAGATAGCGCCGGCGGAGTGCGGTGCGGGCACTGAGGCGGTCGGATTCCTCGCCGGCCTCGACCACGGTAATGCTCAGCCGGCGCTCTTCGGCGAGCTTTTCCGCAACCATGGCCGCGGCGATGCCGGAGCCGATGATGCAGACGTCGCTCTCCACGACACGGTTCGCCATCGGTCAGCTCCGGGGCACGAGCGGAAGGGGCCGCCGCGGCGACTCGGCCAGCGGGCGGCAGGTGTTCTTGCCGATCCGGGCGTTGTAGCAGAGATCGGTGGCGGGGGGCGAGTCGTAGAAATGCGCCAGGAGCCCCACCGCGATGTGCGGCGCGCGGTCGGCAGGGGGCAGGCTGTTCAGGGTGAGCCCGGTGAGCGCACCGCGGACGATGTCCTGGCGCTCGGTCCGGGTGCGGGTTACGAAGGCCGCAGCGCCGAGGTCGCGGAGCTGGACCGACCACTTGAGGGCGGGGCTCGGACCGGTGCGGCGAATCTCGCCGGTGCCATACCCATGCAGGATCTCGGCGCCTTCCCGGTAGCCCGCGAGCCAGCGCTCGAACTCGGCGACGGCGCGCTCGGTTCCCGCCGGCCCCAGCTCGGCGGGAAGGACGGCGTCGGCCAGGGCGCGCAGGATGGCGGGGTCGAGCGCCTGGACGGCGAGTCCGTGCAACCGCCGCGCCACGAACCGCAGGGGCAGGAGTGCCGCCACTCCGAGCAGAAACCTCCGGCGGCCGGGCATCGGCATGGGCTAGGGCAGCATTTCGGAGGGAACATTGAGAGGCGTCCGCACCCGCAGCACCGGCGCGGCTTGCCCGCGCCGAAGACTTCGATCGAAGAAGTTCCAGGTGACCAGGCCGTCCTCCGAGGCGGGCTCCAGCAGGTACGCGGCGAAGGTGCCGAGCGGCTGATCGGTCATGACCGTGTACCAGCCGGCGGGTATGGTGGAGGAGCCGGCACCCCATTTTCCCTCGATCCGAATGGTACGGTGCCCCTCGAACAGCGGTTCCACGATGAGGCTGTCCACCTGGAACGCCTCAGTGTCACCCGTGAATCCGGCATTGAGGCGACGCACCTCGATGCCCTGGGCTCGGAGCAAGGCGGCCACTTCAGCGTGTTGCGGGCCGAACAAGTAGGCTGCCGGAATGACTTCCTTGCGGGTAGCCTGGAAGCGATCGTACACCGGCATCCGGATGGTCTTGAACACGCCGGTCTGGCGACGGCGGGCAAACGGACCGCTGCCCTCGCTGGCCCGCTCGGTTATCTCCGCGATCACGTCCATCGTCGTGGGCGGAGCGAGGTCGGAGCGCAGCGCGACCGAGTCCGGCCGGTACCGGCTCGCGGCCAGGTTGAGGGACTTGATGGTGGCCCGCTCCTCGACGGCCAGCCGTAGAATTTCGAGGACGAAGTTGTAGGTCGCGTCCACCCGGGTCTTGAAGTCGGCGTGGGAGTAGGCCTCGCTGAGGATGGACATCCGGCCCCGGAGGCCCATCCAGTTGGTGCCGAAGCGGGGGCGCGGGTCATAGGTCTCCCACCCCTGCACCAGCGAGTCGGGATCGGCGTTCCGGAAATTCCCGTAGGAGAAAACCTCCTGCCGGTGCCGGACCCGCATACGGGTGCGCACTTCGGGGAGGAACTTATCGCGGATGTAGTCGTTGGCAGGGGAGGAATTGGGATTGAGGCCCCAATCGTAGGTCACCACGTAGCCGTGGTAGCTGCCGTCGGTGGTATGCAGGTCGATGAAGAGATCGGGGTCCCAGGCATTGATCAGCGCGGCGGAGGCGCGGGTCTCCGGGGCTTCCTGCTTCAAGTAGTCTCGATTCAGATCGAGGCCTTGTCCGTTGGGGCGGAGTCCTACACTCGCGGGCCCCTTCTGAGCCGGGCGGTTCCGGGCCTCGGGACCGAAGGCATCGTTGCCGTCGGCGTTGTAGATGGGCACGATGACCAGAACCACGCTGTCGAGCAGGGGCCGGAGCGGTCCGAGCGTGAGATCCCGGAGCAGCATGAGGACGGCTTCTTTGCCCTCGACCTCGCCCGCGTGGATGTTGCCCTGAACGTAGATGACGGGCTTCCCGGTTCGCGCCGCCCGTGCGGGAGCATCCACCAGGGGCCGCGCGGCGATGATATACGGGAGGACCTTGCCCTGCGGGCTCAAACCCAGGCGGCCGACACGGATGCCGGCCCCCAGCCTCTGAAGCGAATCCACGAAGCCGACCACGTCGGCGTGCCAGGAGGTTTCGGCGTAGTTGGTCCGCTCGGCCCTGGTCTGCTGGGCGGCGAGGGGCGCGGCAACGGCGAGAAGGAGTGGGAGAAGTCGGCGCATGGCGTAATATGGCGTAATATAGGGGTCAGGGATCAGGGGCCAGGGGCCAGGGTGAGGAAGTAGAGTAACGGGAGGAGACTATGACGGCTGATCCCATGGGAATTCTGGCGACCGCGGTCAGCGGGGGTGACACGGCCGGGGCGCGGAAGGTTCTCGCGGAACACCCCGAGCTGAAGTCCCGGCTTGATGAGCCCCTGCCCGGCGGCGACTTCGGCGCCACGGCGCTCCTCAAGGCGGTGCACCAAGGGTACCGACAGATGGTCGACCTGCTGCTGGACGCGGGCGCGAACATCAACCAGCGGAGCCACTGGTGGGCCGGGAGCTTCGGGGTGCTGGACGGTGCCTCCCCGCTGGTGCCGTACCTGATCGAGCGGGGCGCGAGGGTGGACGCCTACGGGGCGGCCCGTCACGGCATGATGGACAGGCTCCAGGCTCTGGTCGAGGCCGATCCCTCGGCGGTTCTCCTCCGCGGCGGCGACGGACAAACGCCGTTGCACGTGGCCAAGAATGTGGCGGTCGCGGCGTACCTGCTGGATCACGGCGCCGACATCGAGGCCCTCGATGTGGATCACGAGTCGACGCCAGTGCAATATCTGGTGCGGGACCATCCCGATGTGGCGCGCTATCTGGTGAGCCAGGGCGCCCGGACCGACATCCTAGTGGCCGCCGCGCTCGGAGACCGGGCGCTGGTGGAGAAACACCTCGCGGATAACCCGGCATCACTTCGCCTGACGGTCTCTGCCGAGAACTTTCCCATGCGGAACGAACGGGCGTTTGGGACCATCTGCATCTGGACGCTGGGGCAATACAAGACGGCCCACGTGGTGGCTCGTGAGTTCGGCCACGAGGAGATCTTCCGGCTGCTGATGGACCGCAGTCCCGATCAGCTCAGGCTCGCGGTGGCGTGTGAGGTGGGTGACGAGCCCCTGGTCGCGGAGCTGCTGGCGCGCCAGCCCGACCTGGCCCGAACGCTCGCGGAGCCGGAGCGAAGGAAACTGGCGGACGCCGCGCGGGACGAGAACATCCCGGCCGTCAGACGGATGCTCCATGCCGGCTGGCCGCTGGACGGGCGCGGAGACACCGGCGGGACGGCGCTGCACTGGGCGGCGTGGCACGGCAATACCGGCCTGGTCAGGGAGCTTCTTCCCCGCAAGCCGGATCTCGAGCTGCGAGACAGCGTCCACGGCGGCACGCCGCTAGGCTGGGCGCTGCACGGCTCGGAGAACGGATGGCGGTGCAAGACCGGCGACTATGCCGGTACAGTGAAGCTGCTGATTCAAGCCGGGGCGGAAGTGCCGGAAGGCACGGAGGGGAGTGCGGCGGTGATGGAGGTGTTGAGAGACGCTAAGACGCTATGATGCTATGACGCTAAGTAGTTTCCTTGCGTCGTAGCGTCTTAGCGTCTTAGCGGCTACCTAGAACTTCGACCAGAGATACTGGTTCGTCACTTCGTGGTGGAACTGGATCTCCGGAATCTTGATCTGGGCACCGAGCGCCTTGGGACAGCGCTCCGCCGAGGCCAGCTTCAGATCGGCGTAGCGCTTGTGCACGATATCGCCGAGCAGATCCGCTACGTACTTGCTGCCTTTGAAGAGCCGGATCGCGTCATAAATGTTATCGGGCAGGAACTTGGTCCGGTCGCGCCGCTTCTCCCCGTTGTCCTTCTCGATCGGTCCTTCGAACCCGGCCCGGAACATGGTGTAGATGGCCAGGTACGGATTCGCGTCGGGCGAGATGGAGCGCACCTCGATCCGCATCGACTTTTCGTTGCCAATTGGAATCCGGATCATCGACCCACGGTCCACCGCGCTGGCCTTGATCTGGTTGGGCGCCTCGAAGTGCGGGTCGAGCCGGCGGTAGGCGTTCACGCTGGGATTGAACAGCAGGCAGACGTCCTGGCCGCTGGTCAGGATCCGGTCGATGAACTTCCAGCCGAGCTTGCTCAGTTTGTCCGCGCCACGGGGATCCCAGAAGAGGTTCTTGCCCTTCTGGCTCACCGACATGTTGGTGTGCATGCCGCTGCCATTGACGCCGGTGACCGGCTTGGGCAGGAAGCAGGCGGTCATGTCCATTCGCGCGGCCACCTGGCGGCAGATCAGCTTGTACAACAGCACCTGATCCGCGGCGACGCTGGCCTCGGTATAGGAGTAGTTCATCTCGAACTGCGAGGGTGCCACCTCGGGGTGGTCCTTCTCGTTGGCGAAGCCCATGGCCCGCTGGACTTCGGCCGAGGTGTCGATGAAGAGGCGGAGCGCATCGCCGGGGAGTGAATGGTAGTACCCGCCGGTGCTGGGGAACTCGAAATTGCCGGTTTCGTAGTAGCGCCGCTCGGCGTCCCGCCCGTTGAACAGGAACCCCTCGATCTCGTTGGCCGCGTTGCAGACGTAGCCGTCCTTCTGGTAGAGCCGGTCCAGATAGCTCTTGAGCTTGGCCCGCATGTCCGCCACGTAGGGGGTGCCGTCCTTCTCCAGCACGTCGGCGAAGACCAGGATCTTGCCGGGCCCGAAGATGTCGGAGGGCAGCCAGTACGACGCCGGCCAGTCGATGGCCAGGCGGAGATCCGATTCAGCCTGCTGGGAAAAGCCCCGAATGGAGCTGCCGTCGAAGGTCAGATTGTCGGCGGCCTTGAGCAGGAACTTCTTGTCGTAGTCCAGCATGTGGAGGCGGCCTTCGAGATCGGCAAAGCAGATGGTCACCGCCTTGATGCGTTTCTCGTCGGTGAGGTACTTCATCCGCTTCTCCCGGATCTTGCCGGGATGGGCGCGGCCGGTGCGTTCGGCCTTGGCCTCGAGGTTCATCTCCTCGAGCCGGTCGTAGGGGATTTCGAGGAAGTCGCGGAGCGTCATAGGATTCAGGATTCAGGAGTGAGGAGTGAGGAGTGAGGGGAACGGCCGCGACATCTTATATCGAGGATGACAAAAAAGCAAATATGTAAGCTAAATCATGATGATTTTATGGTAAAAACGATGATTTTTATGATAGGGAGCGGAGAGCTAGGGAGGGGTCAGGACGGCGCGCGCTTGTCTGTCTGGCTCCCCGGCTCCCTGGCTCCCTGGGGTGACCGATCCACGACCGTCGCCCGGACCTCGGCGCCCTGGCTGAGCCGTTCCGCCCCGCCCACCACGACGTGATCGCCGGGGTCCACGCCCGACCGCACCTCGACGTACCCCGGCGTCCGGACACCGAGCGACACTTCCTTGCGCGTCGCTTTCCCCTCCTGGATCACCCACACGAACATCAAGCCCTGCATGGGACTCACCGCGTCCTCCGGGACGACGGTGGCGTTGGGCCGCCGCGCGGTTTCGAGCCGGGCTTCGATGAACATGCCGGACTGGAGCTCCCGCCTGGGGTTGGGCACCGCCGCTTTGACCGTGATGGTGCGACCAGGGAGCTGGACCATCGGATCGACGAAATTCACCGTCCCGGTGAAATCCCGGCCGGCCAGCGCCGCGACCCGAAAGAGCACCTTCTGTCCAAGCTTGAGCTGGTCGGCGTAGCGCTCCGGCACCTGGAAGGCGGCCCGCTGGGGATTGACGGTCTGCAGGGTGATGAGCCGGGTGGAGTTGTTCACGTAGTCGCCCAGGCTGGCGAGCCGCTGGCCGGCCACCCCGGAAAACGGGGCCCGCACCACGGTCCGGTCGAGCCGAAGCTGGAGGAGATCCAGGCCGGCCTGGGTGCTCCGCATCTGGGCCTCGGCCCTTTCCACGTCCGCGGGCGCGGCGGCCTTGTCGGTCAGGAGCTGCCTGGTTCGGGTCAGCGCCTGCTGGGCCAGGTCGCGATCCGCCTGGGCCCGCGCCACCATAGCCTGGAGCTCCTGATCGTCCACCTTGAAGAGGGGGGTGCCCTGGGCCACCTCCGTCCCTTCCTGCACGAGGATGGCCACCAGCCGCCCGTCGACTTCAGGACGAAGCTGAATGGACTGGAGCGGCTCGATCTGGCCGGTGGCCGTGATGGCGTCCACCACGGTGTCGCTGCGGGCCACCGCCACTTCCACGGGCACCGGACCCGTGGCTCCGCGCCCTCCGCCGGCGCCACCCCGGGCTCCAGCGTTGCCGCCTCCTCCCGCCGGGGGCGAAGCGTCGGAGCCTCCGCAGCCGGTGGCGAGAGCTGCAACTGCGGTCCACAGGAGCAGTCTCACGGAGGATCCTTGTCGCTGAAGAGTCTTCGGCCGAGTATGGCCTCGAGGCCGGCCAGCGCAAGCCGGGCGGCATACCGCGCCTGCACTAGCTCAGCCTGCGCCTGGGTCAGCGCCGACTGGGCGTCAAGCAGGTCCAGAATGGTACTCGCGCCCGCCCGGTAGCGCGCTTCCTGCACCCGGAAGGTTTCCCGCGCGATGATGAGCCCCTGGGCCGAATAGTCGGCGGTGACACGGGCGGTCTGATACGCCTCCCACGCTTCGGTCACGTCCGCCTCGGCCACCCGCTCCAGATCTTCGCGGATGGCGCGCGTCAGGTCCCGGTTGGTCCGGGCGCGGGCCAGCGCCAGCTCCCGCTGGGCGTTGTCCCAAAGCGGGAGGCTCACCTGCAGAGTGACGGTACTTCGAGTGAGCCCATGGGGATAGAAATTGTCCCCGAAGGTGACGTTGTTGGCGATCAGGACAGCCTGGGGGAAATACCGGCTGCGCGCGCCGCGCACGGCGGCCTCGGCCGACCGCTGATTGGCCCGGGCGACCCGGTACTCGGGCCCCTGCTCCAGCGCGAGCGTCATGGCATCGAGAAGGGAGAGCGGGAGATCGGGCGCGCGCGCGGTGTCCAGCGGCACGGCATCTACGCCGCCGGCGATGCCCACGCGCCGTCCCAACAGCAGCCGGGCCACCCGGAGAGTGGCCTCGTCCTGGAGCAGGCTGATGCGGGCCCGATTCAGCTCCAGGAGCAGCTGGAGCGAGTCGGTCTGTACCGCGGCCCCGCTGACCACCCGGGCTCGCGCCACCACCAGCTGTTCCTCGGCGCGGCGGACCCGGTCCCGGCTGACATCGAGGAGCTCCCGGTTGCTCAGCACGGAGTAGTAGTCGGCTTCGGTACCGAGCGCCGTCAGAAACCGCTGCTGCTCCCGGCCGGCGGTGGCGGCGTCGAGATCGGCATTGGTGCGGGCGAGCTCGGAGAGCTTGCGGAACCCGGTGAAGAGCTCGAAGCGCGCGTCGATCCGGGCGGTGGCGCTGGTACGGGTGGGGGCGCCGATGCCGACATTGAACTGGTCCCTCGAGAATCTGGTGTAATCGGTACCGACGCTGAGCGACGGCAGGATCATGGCGGTCCGAGCGGCGCGGCGGGCCCAGGCGGCGTTGTCCACGTCTCCCAGCGCGCGGACGTAGTCCGGATCGAGGCGCGCCGCCCTGGCGAGCGCCTCGGTGAGAGTGATGCGGGGGACCGTGTCGGCGATGGACGCGGGCGGCGCTATGAGCGCCGCCAGCAGGAGCAGCTTCATTCGGTCTCCATCGCGTGCTCGCCGGACGAAGCAGCCACCTGCCGGGCGCCTCTCAGCTTGACCTGCAGGGCTTCCATGAGAGAGAACACCACCGGCACCAGGAAGAGGGTGAGCGCGGTGGAGAAGACTACGCCTCCCACAATGGCGTAGCCGAGAGGACGCCGGCTGATCGAGCCGGCGCCGAGCGCCAGGGCGATGGGGATGGCGCCCATGACGACCGCCACCGAGGTCATCAGGATCGGGCGGAGCCGGACGCGTCCCGCCTCGATCAACGCCGCAACGGTGTCCATGCCTTTTTCGCGGAGCCGGTTGGTATAGTCCACCAGCAGAATGGAGTTCTTGGCGACGAGGCCGATCAGCAGAATCATGCCGATCTGGCTGTACAGGTTGATGCTCGATCCCGCCACGAACAGCGTAAAGACCGCGCCGGTGACGGCGAGCGGAACCGCCATGAGCACGGTGAACGGGTGGATGAGCGACTCGAACTGGGACGCCAGTACCATGAACACGACGATCAGCGCGAGCATGAAGGCAAAGTAGAGGGCGGTGCCGCTTTCTCGCAGCTCCCGGGACTCGCCGGCCAGCGCGACAGTGGAACCGGCCGGCAGGACCTCGGCAGCGATCCGCTCCAGGGAATCCAGCGCCTCACCGAGCGTAAAGCCCGGCGCCAGCCCGGCGGAGAGCTGGGCCGAGCGGACGCGCATGTAGTGGCTCAGCGACCGGGGCCCGACGCCCTCGGTCACCCTGGCAAGCTGGTCGAGCTTGACGAGCTCGTTGTTGCGCCCGCGCACGGCGAGGCCGCTCATATCGGTGGGCGTGGCGCGCTCTTCGGGGGAGAGCTGCACCATGACGTAGTAGAGCTTGTTGTTGCGGGTGAAAGTGCTCACCCGCTGCCCACCGAGGAGCGCCTGCATGGTGCCGGCCACGGCGCGGACGGGCACGCCGAGGTCTTCGGCACGATCCCGATCGTAGGACACCGACAGCTCCGGCTTGTTGACGCGGAGGTCGGTGTCGACGTTGGTGAGGCCACGGACCTGGCGGGCGCGGCCGAGCATCGTCTGCATGCCGACGAACAGGCTGTCGAAGTTGGGATTGCGGATCACGAACTGCACCGCGGAGCCGAATCCACCAAAGGCCGGCGGGTTGTTCGCGAAGGCCTGTACGCCCGGAATCTTGGCGAGCTCAGGACGGATGGACTCGATGATATCCTGCGCGCTCCGATCGCGCCGGGACCAATCCACGAACCGCACATAGATCTGGCCCCGGTTGACGCCCCCGCCACCGCCCCCGAAGCCACCACCGACGGTGCTGGTGTAGTTGTCGATCTCCGGCACGCCGGCGAGGATCTTCTCGACCTGGCGCTGGTACTGGTCGGTGAACGCGAGAGTGGCGCCCTCCGGGCCGGTGAGGGAGATCTGGATCAGGCCCCGGTCCTCGGGCGGCACGAATTCGACTTTCAGCCTGGTGAAGACCAGGACCGCGGCAGCCACCAGGGCCGCCGAGCCGCCGAGCACGATCAGCCGGTGGCGGAGGGCAAAGCCGAGGGCCCGCTCGTAGGCGGTGGCGGTGAACTTGAAGCTCTGCTCCAGCGTCTGGTAGATCGCCCCGTGCCGGGGCGGCACCCGGAGGATCTTGGCACAGAGCATCGGGGTGAGCGTCAAGGCCACGAAGCCCGAGATGGCCACCGCTGCGGCGACGGCAATTCCGAATTCCTTGAAAAGCCGGCCGGTGCTGCCCGTCAAGAAGGCCAGGGGGGTGAAGACCGCAATCAGTGAGATGGTGGTGGCGATGACGGCGAAGGCGATTTCGCGGGTGCCCTGGACGGCCGCGACCTCCGGCGGCTGGTTCAGCTCTTCCTGGTGGCGATAGGCGTTCTCCAGCACGATGATCGCGTCGTCGACCACGATGCCGATGGCGAGCGTGAGGGCCAGGAGGGTCAGGTTGTTGATGGAAAAGTCTAGGGCATACATCACCGCGAAGGTGGCCACAATCGACGCTGGGATGGCGAGCCCGGGGATGATGGTGGCGCGGACGTTGCGCAGGAACAAGAAGATGATCAGCACCACCAGGCCGGCGGCGAGGATCAGGGTTTCTTCCGCCTCTTTGATCGACCGCTTGACGTACATCGATTGGTCGGAGCCGATAGTCGCGGTGACGCCGGGTGGCAAGGCCGCTTGCAGCTCCGGCATGGCCTCGCGCACGGCGTCGGCCACTTCCACGAGGTTCGACTTGGACTGGCGCACCAGGGAGAGCCCGACCGCGGGGCGGCCGTTGAAGCGGAAGTAGCTGCGCTCGTCTTCGGGTCCCAGCTCGACGCGGGCAATGTCTCCCAGCTTGACGACCTGGGTCTCGGTGCTCGCCACGGCCATGTTCACGAATTCTTCGGGGGTGCGGAGCTCGCCCAGGGACCGAACGGAGAACTCGCGCCGATCCGACTCGATCCGGCCGGCCGGGATTTCCACATTGCGGCTCTGGATGGCGCTGACGACGTCCTGCACGGTGAGGCCGTGGGCGGCGAGGGCGGCTACCGAGAGCCAGACCCGCATGGCATAGCGGCGCTCACCCCGCACGTCGGCCCGGGCCAGGCCAGGAACGGTCTGCAGCCGGGGCTTGAGAATTCGCTCGGCGATATCGGAGAGCTGCAGCAGGTCGTGGTTGGACGACTCGAGGCCGATGAACATCATGGGGCGGGCATCGGCGTCCTGCTTGTTCACCACCGGTTCGTCGATTTCCTGGGGCAGCCGGCCGCGCACCCGGGAGACGATGTCCCGGACGTCCTGGGCGGCGACCTCGATCGGGCGGTCGAGGTTAAATTCGAGGTTGATGTTGGAGGACTGTTCCGAGCTGTTGCTGGTTATCGTGCGGAGGCCCTCGATTGACGCGAGCTGCTCCTCCAGCACGTCGGTGACCGCCGATTCCATGACCTGGGGATTGGCGCCGCGCAGGTTCACCGAGACCGAGACGATCGGCGGATCCACGTCGGGGAACTCGCGCACCGACAGCTGCCGGTAGCCGATCACGCCGAACAAGACGAGCGCGGCGCTCGTCATGCTCGCAAAGACCGGGCGCTGGATGGAAATGTCGGAGAGTTTCATATATATCCTTGAGGTACGCTCTTATGCCCCAACGCGTTGAGAGTTACCGCCGAGCGCCATGGCCGACAAGCTGAGCTCCCGCCAGCAGGCCATGCTGGTGGTCCTGAACGCCCTTCCGGCCAGGTTTTCCGAGATGCACCGGCTGATCGAGGAGATTGCCGGTCCGCGGCCGGACGAGACCCTTAACCGGCGCCTGGTACGGCTCTTGGACCAGGTCAAGGGGACCACCAGCTCGGTGGGTCTGTCGGCCCTCACCCAGACCATGGCCATGATGGCAATGATGGCCCGCCGGACCGGCGGGCATCAGATGAAGATTCGGGGACTTCGGGAGGGTTTGGGTAGCCTCAAGGTGAACTTCGAGGGCGCCCTCAGGGAGGCCAAACGGATCGAGGCGGTGGAGGCTCCCCCCCAACCGGGGGACCCGCCGCTGGTTTAGCGCTTTTTGTCGAGGAGCTTGTCCACTACGGGGCCGGAAATCAGGATGACCATCCCGTTGACCAGCCCCCCGACGAGGAGGGTGACAAACACCAGGGCGAAGAGGATCATCCCCGCGCCCAGTGCAGCGAATATGACGGCAAACGTCTCCATAGTTCCTCCGGGTCTCAGGGAGTATTGTACCCGTCCCCCCGCACGGCTGGCAACCGCGGGCTCCGGACCGTTTCCAGCCATCCCCGCACGAGGTAACCGTATGCGCACGCTTTCCGTACTCGCGTTGACCACCATGCTTGCCGCGCCCCTTGCCGCCCAGGGGGCCGATCCCGACAAGAAGGCCACCGGCACCGGGGCGGTTCCGGCCGGATGGTCCTACCGGCTTGAAAAGCCGACCGACTCAATCGCGCACGTGAAGTTTGTGACGATGGGTCCCGGGCTCCACTTCACGAGTGGTCCGCCGGGCATCTATTGGCGGGAGGCCGATGCCGTGCCGGGCTCGTTCCACACCCTCGCCACGTTCAACCAGACCAAGAAGCCGACCCACCCGGAAGCCTATGGGCTCTTCGTGGCGGGCAAGGACCTCAAGGGGGCCGGCGCTTCGTACGTTTACCTGATCGTCCGGGGCAACGGGATGTATACCATCCGCCAGGGCGGGGCGGCGGGAGCCCCTTCGACCAACCTCACGACCGGCGGCGACCGGAACGGGTGGCTCGCCAGCGACGCCATCGTCAAGGAGGACTCGACCGGCAAGGCCAAGAACACCCTCGAGGTCTCCGGCGACGCCGCCACCAAGAAGCTGACGTTCAAGGTCAACGGGAAGACCGTGGGTGAGGTCGACGCGCCGGGCGGCTCGGTGGCCGGGCTGGTGGGTATCCGGATGAACCACAACCTGGACGTACACGTCGACGGGTTTGCTGTTCACAAGTTGTAAGAGGCTAAGACGCTAAGACGCTAGGAGGTCCCGGGCGTCAGGCGGATTTGATCTGGGTCCAGATTTCGTCCCACAGCTCGCTCGCCCGGCCGAGGTCCTTCTGGATCTCGAGCCGGGCGAGCTCGTTTTGAGACGGGTAGGGCACCGGGTCGGTAATCAGGGGCATTGACGCCTGGTTGGGCGAGCCGTAGCCCGTTGCGGCGGAAATGGCCGCGCCCACGTCGGGACGAAGGGTGTAATTGATGAATTCGTGGGCCGCCCGGGGGTGGGGCGCCGAGGCGGGCACCACGAGCGAATCGATCCACAAGGTGCTGCCCTCCCTTGGCAGCATCCACCGAAGGGCGGGTTGCTCCCGCCGCGCCTGGGCGGCGTCGCCATTCCACATCTGGGCGAGCCACACATCGCCGGCAATGAGCTGCGCCTTGACCGGGGCCGAGAGGTAGGCTTTGAGATTGTTCTTGGCGGCGATGGCGTCCTTTCTCGCCGCCTCGAGCTCCACCGGGGTCGTGGAGTTGATGGAGTAGCCCCGGTACCGGAGGAAGGCGCCGATCACGTCCCGAAGATCGTCGAGCATCGTCATCTTGCCGCGATGACCCTGGTCGAGGAAGTCGCCCCAACTCTCCAACCTGCCCGCCACGCGATCGCTCCGCCACGCGATTCCGGTCATTCCCCACTGCCACGGCACGGTGTATTCGCCCTTGGGGTCGTGGGGGAGCCCGCGAAAGAGCGGGGCGATGTTCCCCAGATTGGCCAGGTACTTCGGGGAGAGCGGCGCCAACAGCCCGGCGGCCCGGAGGGCGGTCGCCCCGTAGGTCGGCGGGACCACCAGGTCATATCCGGACGCTCCGGCCTCGAGTTTGGCGACCATCTCCTCGCTGCTCTCGTAGGTGTCGTAAACGACCTTGACGCCGAATTCCTTCTCGAAGCCCGGGATCACCTCGGGGGCGATGTAGTCCGACCAGTTGTACAGGTTGAGCTCGTCCTCCAGGGGGCCGAGCACGGGGCTGCCGGCGGGCGGCCGGCGAGGCTGGTTGGCGGAGCGGCAGGCGGACAGGAGGGCGGCCGCGCCGGGAACCGCGAGGCCGGCTTCGGCGGCTTGTTTGATGAATGCCCGACGGGAGAGCGGCATGGTGCGCGTTCAACCCCGCGCGGTGGCGAGCGGGTGCTCGCGGGTCAGGCGGTCGGCGAGCCAGATGAGCACCGAGGTGACGATCAGGATCACGGTGCTGATCGCGTTCTCCGTCGGCTCGACGTTCCGGCGTACCATTCCGTAGACGACGATGGGGAGCGTGGACGAACCGGGGCCGGCCACCAGCGACGTGATCACGTAATCGTCGAACGACATGATGAAGGCGAGGAGCGCACCGGCCAGGACGCCGGGCCAGATCTGCGCCAGCGTCACGGTGCGGAACGCGGTCCACTCGTCGGCACCGAGGGTCATGGCGGCCTCCTCGAGGCTTCGGTCCAGGCCGGAGAGCCGCGCGCGAACCACGACCGCGACGAAGGCGATGTTGAAGGCGATGTGGGCGATGGTGATGGTGGTGAGCCCGAGCGGCATCCGGAGCAGCACGAACAGCACCAGCAGCGAAATCCCCACGACGATTTCCGGCGTGACGATAGGCAGATA
>JAXIPC010000110.1:0-24350 GCA_045403135.1 Gemmatimonadales bacterium
CCGGCCGTTGGGCCGGCTATCCCCCGCCGTTGGACAAATTCTTCACGTGTTACGCACCCGTTCGCCACTGAACCCTTGCGGGCCCCGTTCGACTTGCATGTGTTAGGCACGCCGCCAGCGTTCGTCCTGAGCCAGGATCAAACTCTCCAATGAAGAATTCGATAAAAGCTCGAAGATCGAACAACTGGATGTTCTCAGTCGTCCGAATCACAGATTAAGAGATTTGTGTCCTCCCCGTGCCCGCCTCTTGTGCGGTACACGGATCGAAGGACCCGCACTCCATCCTGATTCCCGTTCACGTCACTTGTCAAAGAGCGTTTGTACGCCTGAAAGACTCCCGGTGCTCAGGGAGCCCTCAATCCTAAACGGGAGGGCCGACCCCGTCAAGGGCTGCGGCATGACTCATCTCCGTGTCGGGCTTTGAGTTCCGGCCTGCGGGGGGAGGATCGAATCGGCCATCCTAACCGGCGTTTTTTCAAAGGCAGCGAACTGAACGGCGATGAGCCGTGGGAGGTGAGGCGTGAGACGTAAACGCCAAAACCAAAAGCGTTTAGGGTGCCTGACCTCGACGCGTACTCAACGAATGTGGTCTCCGGCTACGGCTGCCGCTGGGGCGGGACCGGCGTCGACCAGCGTCTTGCTTACCGGATCAATGCGCAAGTTGAGGCCTTCCAGCGAGCGGGCGCCGAGCAACACCAGATCGCCGGGCTCTCCGAAGACGACATCGTCGGTCGCCGAAGTGCCGCCGGCATAGACAAATGCGGGACCGGTCCAGCGGGTAACAATCGTACCGGTCGCCTGACGGAAGCGCATCTCCTTCCGGCGCTCGATCCCAAGGGACTCCAGAATCTGCGCTGGAATCCAGGACAGCTCTGCACCGGTGTCCACCAGCACCTCGGGTAGGCGCTCCCGGGGCCCGGGGCGCACCGGGTTCTCGATTTCGATGCTGATCCGGAAGGTTCCCATGGCGTCGGACATCTTACCTCCTGATTGCCCGCCTCTCACTACCATAACCCTGTGCCTACGGCGCGGAAAGCCGCGCTGCGATGGCTGACGCTTATACTTCGTCACTCGGACTTCATGGAGGCCGCCGGTGGGGGATGATCTCCTCGAGCAGCTGCGCGAGGCGATCGGGGGCACCTACGACATCGAGCGCGAATTGGGCCGGGGTGGCATGAGCCTGGTGTTCGCCGCCACCGAGCGTGCGCTGAGTCGTCGTGTCGCGATCAAAGTGGTTCGCCCTGAGCTGGCGGGAGGCGTCAACACCGAGCGCTTTCGCCGTGAAATTCTGGTCGCCGCGTCGCTCCAGCATCCCCACATCGTCCCCCTGCTGAACACCGGCGTCGCCGGCGAGCTCCTCTATTATGTGATGCCGCTGGTCGAAGGCCTCTCGCTGCGGGATTACCTCGAACGCGAGAAGCATCTGCGCATCGACGAGGCGATCCGCATCGCCCGGGAGGTGGCCGGGGCGCTGGAGCATGCCCACCGGCGGGGCGTGATACACCGGGACATCAAGCCCGGGAACATCCTGCTGCAGGACGGGCATGCCCAGGTCACCGATTTCGGGATCGCGCTGGCGGTCCAGGCGGCGGGCGGCGACCGGCTCACCGGAACGGGCTTCTCGCTTGGCACGCCGCAATACATGAGTCCCGAGCAGGCCAGCGGCGGCCGGGCCGTTGACGCCCGGACCGATGTGTATGCCCTCGGCTGCGTGCTCTACGAGATGCTCGCGGGTGAGCCGCCGATCAACGGACCCACCGCACACGCGATCGTCGCCCGGCTGATGTACGAGGAACCCCGGCCGCTGACCGCGCTTCGAAAATCGGTTCCCCTGGGCCTGGAGGACGTGGTCTCCAGGTCGCTCGCCAAGCTCCCGGCCGACCGTTTCGCGACCGCGGCCGAGTTCTCCACCGCGCTCGACGATCCGACCTTCACCGCCCGAACGCCCACCGCCCGTCCGGTGACGGAACGGAGGGACGCCAGGCGATGGCCGCGCTGGGTGCCTGCGGTAGCGGCTCTCGGGATCGCCGCGGTCGCGGTGGCAGCCTGGTTGCTGTCGCGCCCCGGTGCCGTGCCGCCCGCCGCGGTTGCCCGATTTGTGATGTCGTTCGCGCCGGGGGAAGAACCGGGGCTCCAGTTCTACGGCACTTCGTTCACACTCTCCCGGGACGGCTCCCGCCTCGCCTACATCGCGAGCACGAGCACCGGATGGCGGTTGCTGGTGCGGAGTCGGGACCAGCTGCGTGCCACGGCAGTCCCCGGGGCCCCAAATGTTTACGCGCCCGCCTTTTCGCCGGACGGCGGGTCGGTGGCGTTCGTTACCGGCGATCCGGGAGCGTTGCGGGTGGTGTCGCTGAGCGGTGGAGAGCCGGTGACCCTGGTGAATGACGGCGTGCTCGTCGTCCACGTGCTGTGGGGCCGGGATGGGTTCCTGTACTACACCGACCGTACCGGTGCGCTGGTGCGCGTACGGGCGCAGGGCGGCACTCCGGAAGTGATCGCCCGGCCCGACACCGCCCAGGGCCAGCGGTGGTTCACCCATCCCGACGTGGCCGACGACGGGAGCGTCGCGGTTTTCACGATCTGGCCTACGGCGCCGAGCGGGACCGGACGCGAGCCCAGCATCGCCGCGGTACGGCTGCCCACGGGCCCGGTGCGGGTGCTGAGCCCCGGTATGAACCCGCACCTGGATGCCGTGGGGCAGCTGGTCTTCGTGGACCAGGAATACAACCTGCTTGCGGCTCCGTTCGACGCCCGGAAGCCGGCCTTGGCGGGCGCGGCGCGCGGGCTCGATTTGCGCGTGGCGCCGGCGCCCGACGGATCGGCGCTGTTCGCGCTGGCGCGGGACGGCACCCTGCTCTACGCCGAAGGGGAAGAGGCGACGCGTCAGCGCGCGGCGTGGGTGAGCCGCGACGGGCGACTGGCCTACGTCGAAACCACGTGGAACGCGCGGATCAGCAGTGTGGCGTTGTCACCTGAAGGGAAACGACTGGCGGTGGCTCTGGGTGATCGCGGGGGCACCGACATCTGGGTCAAGGCGCTCGACCGCGGCCCCCTCACTCGGCTGACCCACTGGGGAAGCCAGACCTATCGCCCGGCCTGGGCGCCGGACGGCAAGGCGATCACTTTCGTTTCCAATCACGGCGGGATTCAAAAGCTCTTTTCGGTCCCGGCCGACGGGAGCGGCGCCCCAACCGTCGTGGCCGATCCGGCGATCGGCGTCGACGAAGGGGGCTGGTCGCCGGACGGGCGCTGGCTGATCGTCCGTAGCGGAGTCGGGGTGCGCCGGGACATCGTCGGATTCCGTCCCGGGAATCCCACTCCCGTCCCGCTGGTCGTCACCGCCTTCGAGGAGTTCTCGCCGGCGGTGTCTCCGGACGGTCGCTGGATTGCCTACGTGTCGGACGAATCGCAGCGTCCCGAGGTATACGTGCGCCCCTTTCCGGAAACGAGCGGGGCGCGCTGGCAGGTTTCGACCGCGGGCGGGTTGGAGCCGGTCTGGTCCCGGAACAGCCGGGAGTTGTACTTCCGGAACGGCGGGGGGGATCTCGTCGCCGCCTCGATCGCCGCCGGGCAGGGCTTCCAGGTCGAATCGCAAAAGATTTTGTTTCGAGCCCTGCAACTCCACTCCGAGGTGTTTCACCAGACCTATGCCGTTGCCCCGGATGGCCGGTTTCTCTTCGTCGAGGGGAAGTTCGAATCGAGCGCCGCGCTGGTGCGGGTCGAGAACTGGCTGGCCGAGCTGCAACGGCGCATGGCGAGGTGATCTGATGCACTTCGTGTGGTGGACTCTCGGCGTCGTCGCGGGACTCTATGTGCTCTGGACCGCCTACCTGGCCATCGTGCTGCGCTGGGAGGACGAGCGCACGGTCGGGCTGGCGTACTACGGGCTCGACCCGGCCGGACGCGACCACTTCAAGCGACGGCTGCGGCTGCACGCCCGCCTGCTTGCTCCGGTGCTCGGCCTCAACTCGCGCCTCACCAAGGTGGATTTCCGGCGGGTCCGGGTGCAGCACAAGAACGTGTCGTTTCCTTCCGGGAGCTGCGATGCCCAGAGCACCGCGCGCGCGGAGAGCTATCAGGCCCGCCCGGAAGACATCTTCGTCGCCACCCAGATGAAATGCGGGACCACATGGATGGAGCATGTGGTGTACGAGGTGCTGCACCGGGGTGCCGGGAACCTGGTCGAGACGGGCACGGCGCTCTATGCGATCGCGCCCTGGCTGGAGGGACGCAAGAGCGTACAGGTCGAACAGGCAAAGACCCTCGGCACCGAACGACCGTCGCGCATCATCAAGACCCACCTGCCCGCCCAGCTCTGCCCGGCGAACCCGCAGGCGCGCTACATCTACGTCGCGCGGCACCCGGTGTCGTGCTTCGCCAGCTGTATCGACTTCGTCGCGACCAATGTGGGCGCCATGGCGCCCGCGATGCCGGTCTACGAGGAGTGGTTCTGTTCGCCCGACCTCATGTGGTGGGGAACGTGGACCGACCACGTCAAGGGCTGGTGGGACCGGAGCCGGCGCGACGGCAACGTGTTATTCGTGCACTTCGAAGACATGAAACGCGATCTGCCGTCGATGGTACGCCGGGTGGCTGAGTTCCTCGGCATGGCGCCGCTCACCGACGCCGAGCTGGCGCGCGTGGTCGCAAAATGCGGCTTCGCGTACATGCAGAAACACCAGGACAACTTCGAGATGCACCCACCCCACGTGCTCCAGACCAGCGCCGAGCTGTTCGTGCGCGGCACCGCGGACCGGGACAAGGACGTGCCGGACGATGTGCGGCAGCGCATCCTTGCGTGGGCTGCCAGAGAGATGACGGGGAGCGACTACCCGCTGGCGCAGGCATATCCCGATGTGGCCGCCGCCCGGGATGGAGTCGTCTGACCGCGGCCGAATCTACTCTCCGACCCTCCTACCTTCGCCTTCGAGCCGCCCCAGCAGACGCAGCAGGCCATCCAGCAGCGTGAGCGGGTGCGGCGGGCAACCGGGAACCCAGAGGTCAACTGGAAGGTCCGCTGGGACACCGTCACCGGTTTCGGGACTTCCGCGAAACGGACCCCCGTTGATGGCGCAGGCGCCGACCGCGATTACCAGCCGTGGGTCCGGAACAGCCTCGTAGGTGCGATAGACGGCGTCGCGCATGTTCCGGCTGACCGCTCCAGTGAGGACGATGCCGTCCGCGTGCCGAGGGCTCGCCACGAACTGGATGCCGAATCGGGCGAGATCGAACACCACGTTTCCGAGCGCGACCAGTTCGGCTTCGCACCCGTTGCAGCTGCCGGCCGAGACCGATCGGAGCCGAAGCGACCGGCCGAAGAGCCGGCGGGTTTGCCGTTCGAGCGCTGCCACCATCGGGACCGCGCCGTCGGGCGACACCAGCCCGTCCCGTTGGGTGGCGGCGAGCCGGTGATCCCGGGTGAACTCAATGGCGCCATGAGGACAGGAAAGAGCCTCTTCGGGCGCGAAGAGACACGCCCCCAGGTCCAGGCTCGGTCGGTCCTCATCTCCCCGAACCAGAAGCGCGGACGGTATGGCTGCCTCGCACGCGCGGCAACCATGCTGGCACCGGCTGGCGTCCAGTGCCGGTCGGCCCCGGAAACGCTCGGGGAACTCCACAGGCCCGTGAGGGAAAGACGCGGTCCGGGTGCCCTGCCCCAGGCGGGTGCGGATGAATCTCAGCATCAGAGATCGTGTCCGGCGTAGGAGAGATTGAAACTCTTGTTGCAAAGCGGAAAGTCGGAAATCTGGTTGCCCGGCATGACGGCGGCGAGCGCACGCCAATTGTGAAACGAGGGATCCACCACCTTGTACCGCCGGAACTTGCCCTCCTCGTCGGTGACCGCAACATGAACGATCTCACCCCGCCAGCCCTCGCTCAACGCGACCACCAGCTCCCTGGGGCGCAGGTTGCCGCAGTCCACCCGAAGCGCGCCCTTGGGCAGGCTCGCGAGCTGCTCGATCACGAAATCGAGGGATCGTTGCACCTCCAGCCACCGCACCAGCGTCCGAGCGAGGACATCGCCGGCCCACGCCGTCGCGACGGGGACGTGCGCGAACCGGAACAACCCGTAGGGATGATCGTGCCGGACGTCCCTGGGGATGTCGCAGGCCCGCGCCACGGGACCGACCACGCCGAGCTCGAGTCCCACGGTGGGCGGGAGCCGTCCGACGCCCTCCAACCGAGCCTGTACTGAAGCGTTGCTCAGCATGAGATCGGCCACCGGCCCGAGGTCCTCCTCGAGCGACCGGAGGCGCTGGGTCAGCTCGGCGATCATCGAGGGGGTCAGGTCGAACAGGACCCCTCCCGGCCGGATCAGGCCACGACCGTAGCGATTGCCGCTCAGCGTCATCAGGCTGTTCAGGCATTCTCCCCGCATCCGGCCGAAGTAGGACGCGGCGGGCTGGTACGCGATGTCTCCCGCGATGGCGCCGAGGTCGCCCAGGTGATTGGCCAGCCGCTCGAGTTCCAGTGCGATCCCGCGAATGGCCTGGGCTCGAGGCGTCTTCCGGCACCGCGCCAGAGCCTCGAGGGTGCTGCAGAATGTCTCGGCATGTCCGACCACCGTATCTCCGGCGATGGATTCCGCGACCAACACGGCCCGATCGCGGGACAGGCGCTGCAGCAGGGTCTCCACCCCCCGATGCTGATAACCGAGCATGATCTCGAGGTGCAGCACCTCCTCCCCATAGGCCTGGAATCGGAAGTGCCCTGGCTCGATGATGCCGGCATGGACCGGGCCAACCGCGACCTCGTGTACGTCGGTCCCTTCGAATCGGTCGAAGGCGTACGCCTCACGGTCGAACGGCCCCGAGGTGCTCGCTTGGGCCGGGTGATCTGGTGGGTGGCGGCGCAACGGCTTCAGATTAGGATGACCGACCGGTGTCACTCCGCACTGCTCCGCGATTTCCCGCTCGAAATAGCTCGCCTCCGGACAGTCTGGGGTGAGCGCCGGGTATTCCCCTGTGACGACCGTAGTGAGCGCACCCAATTCACCGCGACGGTCTTCGGCCAAGATTGCGATCAACCGGGTTGCCCCTCGTTGCTCGGGCATGCCGAAAAACGCGGCGAGCCGCCACTCGGACCGCACCGCCTCTATGACCGTGCGGCGAAAGGCGTCGATCGGCTCCTCGGGAACGTGGGCCAGCGCGATCGCTCGGCGATTCCGCAGCCCCAGGCCGTCGAAGGCGCTCACGGTGCCGTGCCTCCCAGCGCACGAGCCGCCTGGCCGAGGAACTCGCGGAGTGGGGCGGGCAGGTAGAGCCCAAGCATCAGGACGAGCGCCGCCAGCACCAGGGGTCCGCCGATCAGAGGAAGGGCCTCAGGCGCGGGGTCGCCCGAGTCGAGCGGTTTCCCATAGGCGACATCGAGAATCATCTTGGCCATCCCGATGAAAATGATCGCGAGGAGGGCCATGATTATGATGGCGAGCCAGGCGTACCCACCCCGGATCGCCGCACCGAGAATGGTCAGCTCGCTGACGAACATCCCGAAGGGAGGCGAGCCCGTGACGGCGAAAAGTCCCACGATCAGCAGGACGCCGGACCAGGGGGCCCGCTGGAGGACGCCGCGAATGGAAGCGGCCTCGGAGGTGCGATAGAAGAGCACCACGTTGCCGACCGCAAGAAAGGTCAAGCCCTTGCTCAATCCGTTGCTGATCAGGTGCAGCATGGCCCCGTAGCTTCCGACTCCACCGATGGCGAGCGCCAGGACGAGAATGCCCATGTGCTCCACGCTGGAGTAGGCGAGCAGCCGCTTCAAATCGGTCTGGCCGATGATGAATGCCGCGCTCACCACAAGGGAAGCGATCCCGAGCGCGAAGAGCGGCGGGCGCATGAACGCGGACTGGCCGGCCGCCGCCATGACTTCCACCGCGCGGGCGAGTCCGAGGAAGGCACAGCTGGTCAGGGCGCCCGCCATGAGCCCGGCCACCAGGCTGGGCGCCTCTCCGTAGGTGTCCGGCTTCCACGCATGCAGCGGAGCCAGTCCCATCTTGGTGCCATAGCCGACCAGGAGAAAAATGAATGCGCCTCGCAGCAACCCGGGTTGCAGCGTGTCCGCATGCTTGATCAGGTCTTCCAGCAGCAACGGCCTGCCCTGCACCTGCGCCGACGCGAGGAAAAAGGTGCCCAGCAACGCGAGACCGATACCGACCGAAGACAGGACCAGGTACTTCCACACCGCCTCGAGCGAGCGGCGGTCGTGACGATGAAACACCAGCGGGGCAAGCGCGAGTGTGGTTGCTTCCATGCCGATCCACACCAGGGCCAGGTGGTGGGCCAGACTGACCAGGGTCGCCGCGGCGAGAAACGCCAGCAGACAGGTCACGAAGATGCGCCCGCCGCGAGGGCGGTCCACCTTGAGAAACCCGACCGCGTAGGTGGCGATGGCCAGGAACAGAATGCTCACCACGGTGAGGACCATCAAGCCGAGCGCGTCGGAGGCCAGCCAGCCGCCGAGCGCGACCAGGTCGGGATGGCGCCACAGGAAAGCGACGGCGGCGGTATGTGCGGCACCGGTGCCCAGCAGCAGCGCGTTCCGAGCCCGGGTGGACGAGCTCGCGTATGCCAGCAGTCCCGTCCCCACCGGAAGGAAAACCAACCAGAGGAGAAGCATCAGTCGCGCAATTCCGTGAGCCTGGCGGAGTCAAGCGAGTCGAATTCCCGGTTGATATGGAACACCACGATTCCCATGATGAACACACCGACGAAGATGTCCAGCAGCACGCCGACTTCCACGAGGAACGGTACCCGCTGCACCTGGCTCAAGCCGAACACGTAGATCCCGTTCTCCAGGATCAGATAGCCCACGACCTGGGTAAGGGCCTTGCTCCGCGTGGTGAGCACCAAGAGCCCGATGACGACGGTGGACAGGGAGACCGGCACCAGGACACGGGTCTGCAGTTCGGGAAGCGGCAGACGCGGCGCGATGCTGAACGCCAGCGCGACCGCCACCGCGCCCAACAGCATGGAGGTCGCGAAGCCAATCAGCGGCTCGATTTCCCGGCGCACCGCCGCTTCGCGGATCGCTCGAGACAGCAACCAGGGAAGCAACAGCGCTTTCACCGCAAACGTGCCGATCGCGAGTCCCAGGATGTGGGCCGAGAACCCCGGATACAGGGCGATCGGCAATCCCGCGAGAAGCGCCCCCTGCACCGCCGTGGCGCGAATCGTGGCGCTCAGGCGGGTCGTCCCGAGTACCCAGAAATTCGTCAGGACGACCAGAAGGAGGAGCACATCGTGAATGGGTTGCATTCGGCTGCTCAGCGGAGCAAAAGGATGAGGGCGAACCCCGCCAGGGCGGACGCGGCGACGAGGAGCTGCGGTACCCGGTTCATGCGAAGCCGGGCCATCACCGATTCCACCACCCCCACCGCCACCGCGACCAGCGCCAGCCCGAGCACCAGCTCCGCCACCGCCAGGGCCCTCGGCTGGTGGGCCCGCGGCGCCACCACGCCGATGACCAGACAGCCGAAGAGCGCCATTTTTACGGCGCCGGCATAGAGGATGAGGGCGAGGTCGGGACCGCTGTGGTCCAGGACCATGACCTCGTGAATCATGGTGAGCTCCAGGTGGGTGAGCGGATCGTCCACCGGAACCCGGCAGGTCTCGGCGAGCATCACGATGAAGAGACCAATCGCCGCCAGCACCAGGGATGGCGCGGCCGACGGCCACGCGGTCGCCAGCGGGAGGCCGAACATGCCGGCCAGCTCCATCTGCCCGGTGGCGAGGACCAGAACCGTGAAACAAAGAAAGAGCGCAGGCTCGGCGAACGCGGCGATGGTCACCTCCCGACTGGCTCCCATCCCCTCGAAACTCGACCCCGTATCCATCGCCGCAAGAACCAGCAGGAACCGGCCCAGACCCAGGAGCCCTGCGAACGCCACGAGGTCGCCGGGGAAGCCGAGCAGGGCAGCGGCACCGTCGAGGGGGAGCAGGGTCGCCGCGACGAGGGTCGCGGCAAGGAGGACGATGGGGCCAAGGCGAAAGATCACTGTCGTGGTGCGGCTGTAGACGACGCCTTTGCGCCAGAGCTTTGCCAAATCCGAATAGAGCTGCAGGACCGGCGCGCCCCGGCGTCCGGTCAGCGCAGACTTGGTTCGGTTGGCGATGCCGGGCAGCACCGGGGCCAGCCCGAGAACGATCAACAGCGTCAGGATCGGGAAGAGCGGGAAGGAGCTCGTCATGGCGCGACCCGCCACAAATAGAGGAGCAGCCCGATCAGCGCGGTGATGACATACAACAGGTACCAGAAGATCCGGCCGGATTGGAACCGCCGAAGGCCGACCGCCGCCCGGCGAAGCCAAGTCCACACCGGCCGGCCAATCGAGTCGAGGACCGGGTCCACGGCGTGGACCCGGAGGGTCATCGGGCCTTCCACCCGGTGGGCGCCGGAGAGCGGCCCGAAGGCTCCGAGGAGACTCGCCGCATAGCTGGAGGCGGTGTGTTGCATCCGGCCGGTCACCCCGGGAAACGCACAGCCCCAGGTGGTCCCGGTTCGGACCTGGGGAGAGGCAACCGAGGCTGCGCGCAGGGCCCACACGATCAGCACGAGCGCGAGTAGCGCCAGGGCAACCAGCGAGACCATCGATGCGGTCCGGGTCAATTCGGCCACCTGCCCCAGGGGAGCGGAATCCGGCATGATGCCGAGACCGATGCGCGCCGCGGCCGGGATCACCAAGAACGGGAGCAGCCCGATCGCAACGCAGAATCCGGCAAGGACGAGCTGCGGAGCAACCAGCCCGTTGTCCGCGCCTCGCCCTGATGTGACCTCGTACCGGGGCGAGCCGAGAAAGAGGACGCCGTGAACCTTTGTGAAGCAGGCCAGCGCCAGCGCGCCGGTGAGCGCCAGTCCCGCCGTCGTGACGCTCGCGGCCCGCAGCGCACCTCCAGTCCCACCGGCATCGAACAGGGCGCGGAAGACCACCCACTCGCTGACGAACCCGTTGAGCGGCGGCAGGCCAACGATCGCGATGGAGCCGATCAGGAACGCCCAGGCGGTGCGAGGTACGACACGAGCCATCCCTCCCAGCCGGTCCATTTCGCGGCTACCGGCGGCGTGAAAGACCGCTCCCGCGCCGAGGAACAGCAGACTCTTGAACAGCGAGTGATTCAAGGTGTGCAGCAGGGCTCCGGTGAAGCCTAGCAGCGCGAGGCCGGGATAGTGATACGAGACGCCGAGCGCGCCGGCTCCCAGGCCCAGCAGAATGATTCCGATATTCTCGACGCTGTGGTAGGCGAGCAGGCGCTTCAAATCATGCTGCCCAAGCGCCCAGAGCACACCCAGCACGGCCGAAACCAGGCCGAGGATCAGGATCGTCCACCCCCACCACTGCGGCGGCGTGCCGACGAGACTGAGTATCCGGAGGAGGCCATAGATTCCGATTTTCAGCATGACCCCCGACAACAGCGCGGAGATATGCGACGGTGCCGCCGCGTGGGCTCCAGGCAGCCAGATGTGTCCGGGTACCACGCCCGCCTTGATTCCGAATCCGACCAATCCCAACCCCAACACCAGCGCTACCGGGGCGCGGTGCTCCGCGGCCGCGGCCGCGAGGTCGCTAAAGCTGGCGCTGCCCGCCCCGCCTCCCCAGGCGGCAAACATCCCGAAGAGGGCAATGGTGCTGAGGTGAGTCAAGACCAGATAGACGAATCCGGCCTGTCGAACTTCGGCGCGGTCCCGGTCGAAGATCACCAGCAGCCACGCCGCGATCGCCATGACTTCCCACGCCGCGAGAAACGCAACGACGGTCCGGGCCGTTACGACGCCCACCAGGGCGACGAGCAGAACGGCCAGAAGGAGATGAGCCGATCCAACCCGGCGGCTCGGCCTTTCGCGTCCCAGGTAGCCGGTACCATAGACGGCGATGTTGGCCCCAACGCCGAGGATGATGAGGACAAACCAGGCCGAGAGCGGATCGAGACCGTAGGGCGCGGCGAGTCGGTCGGCCGGGGCGTCGGTCGCGAGCATAAGCCCCGCCGAGGCGGCACCGAAGAGACAGCCCGCGATCATGCCCCACCGATACAATCGGTCGGCCAGGTCCACCTGGCGCTCGAGCACCCGGGCCAGAATCCCGGCCAGCACCATGGTGCCTAGCCCCGCCCCGAGCGGGCTCATGTGCCGGCGCCCGAGCCGGCGAAGAACAGGAACCCGAGAAGCAAGAGAACGGTTCCGATGATGTACTGGAGGTACGTGGTGACCCTGCCCTGCTGAAGCGGGCGCAGCTCGGTCGCTAGTCTGCGGAGCCGCTCCCAGACCGGCACGGCGATGGTCAGCAACACCCGGTCCTCGCGGTGCTCGTTCGCTTCCCGGTCGGTCTTACGGAGCAGCGGCGGAACCGAGGTGGCAAAGGCGCCGGCCATTGGCGCGCTGAACGACGCGGCGGTGTACTGCATTCGGGGGGTTGGATCGGGAAAAGCGCAACCCCAGGTGACGCCCTTGCGATTAACGCTCCGGCGGCCCGCAGCGTGGCGCACGCCCCACACGGCCAGACAAGCCAGGAGAATCGCGACCGCAAGAACCGTAAGGCCGCTCGTGCTCGCGACACCGGCCGTCCCGAGGTGCGATCGGCCCGCCCCGGGCAGGAACGTTGCCGCCACCTGGAGCGCCGGCACGACAATCAACCCGGGCGCCAAGCCGATCGCGAGGCAACCAGCCCCGAGCAACAGCAGGCCGAAACCCATGCCCCCGGGCGAATCATCGGCGGCAATCACGTCCGCCGAACGGGCGTGACCCAGGAACACCGCGGATCCGATGCGAATGAAGCAGGCAAAGGTGAGAGCCCCGATGAGCCCGACGGCGGCGGCTCCGAGACCAGCCATTCGGATCGGCCCGGTACGCCCTATCGCGCCCAGAAATCCCCGCACTAGAGTCCATTCGCCAACGAAGCCATTGAGCAAAGGCAGTCCGACGATTGCGAGCGACCCGATCAGGAAGGCCCACCCTGTGCGCGGCATCGTCCGCGCCAACCCGCCCAGCCGGTCGAGGTCCCGGGTGCCGGTGGCCCGAGCCACTGATCCGGCACCAAGGAACAACAGACTCTTAAACAGCGCGTGATTCAAGGTATGCAGTAACGCCCCGGTGAACCCGAGCAGCGCGAGCATCGGGTAGCCGTAGGCACTCCCGAGCGAGCCGAGTCCGAGCCCCATCGTAATGACGCCGATATTGTCGACGCTGCTATAGGCCAGCGCGCGTTTGAGATCGTGCTGGTTCAGAGCCGACAAGACACCCAGGAGAGCGGAGGCAAGGCCGAGCAGTAGGACTGTCCAGCCCCACCATCTCGGCGGAGGGCCGAACAGGGCGAGCACCCGGAGGAGACCATATACGCCGGTCTTGATCATCACGCCGGAGAGCAACGCGGACACGTGCGATGGCGCGGCCGCGTGCGCCCCGGGCAACCAGAAGTGAAAGGGAAACAGCCCGGCCTTTATCCCGAAGCCGAACGTCGCGAGCAGCAGGATAGGTGCACCGCCGGCCACAAGATGCGCGGCAGTCGGTGTCAAGTGGGCGAAGGAAAGGTCCGGACTAGACCGCCCCCACGCCAGGAACATCCCCAGGAGGGCGAGGGTTCCGGCATGGGTCATGACCAGGTATACCATCCCGGCTCGGCGAACACCCGGGTGACCGTGATCGAACACGATCAGGAGGTACGCGCTCACCGCCATGATCTCCCACGCCAGGAGGAAGGGCATGGCGGCGCGGGCCGCGAACACTCCGAGCATCGCAGCCAGCAGCAGGGCGAACAACGCATGAGCGGGCCCCACGCTCCGATGCGATCTCTCCTTGGCCAGATACGATACGCCGTAACTGACTGCGGCCACCGCGACGATGCTCAAGAGGAGGACAAACCATGCCGAGAGCCGATCCAGCCCAACCACCCAGGACCCACCCGGTAGCGTCGTGGTAAAGGATACGAGCGGGACGTCCACGCCCAGCAGCACACCAGCCGCCGGAATCGAGGCAAGCACGCTTCCGGCCATGACCAGAACTCGGAAAATGGCGTCGGAAGAACGGGGACGATACGGGAGGAGGAGCGCGACGGCCGCCGCGACCAGGATCAGGAGAATTCCTCCCCCGAGCCAGGTCACGATGGTTGAGAGCGGTACTGGGCCGTGGTCGCGGTCGCGAGCTCCCCAATTCGATTCAGGATCGACTCGGTCGCGGCTTGACTTCGGAGCAGATCTCGCAGGGCAGGGTCCCGCAGCGCAAATCCGAGCTCGGCGAGAATGCGGAGATGCACCGGGATGCTTGAGCTGACCACGAAGAAAATAGCATGGACCGGTTGGGCATCGATAGAATCAAAATCGATTGGATGACGCAGCAGGAACAGCGCCACCAGCGGCTGCTCGACGTGGAGCAGGATCGGGTTGCGCACGTGCGGGATCGCGATGCCCTGCCCCACGCCGGTGGATCCCATTGCCTCGCGGGCTTCGAGAATCGCGAGGAGGTGTTCGCGGTCGACTTCCTGCGGCAGCGGCAAGCGTGCGACGATGGCGGCGAAGACGCTGCCCTTGTCGTTTCCCTCGACCTCGCGGTGAATTCCGCCGGTCGACAAGAGGCTAAGGAGCGGCGGGACGGCATCGGGAGAGCGGCGCGCCTCGTCCAACAGGCTTCGGGAGACGGGGATCCCCCGTTCGACCGCCCACTCCCAGACCTCGATCGCATTGAGGTGCAGCCGCTCATTGGCGCGATGAACGGGGAGCGCCCGGTTCGCGATCCAGCGCCGCACCTGGTCTTCCGCGACTCCGAAATAGGTGGCGGCCTGACGAATGGTGATTTGCATGGCGCCTACGACTCCTGCTCGACGGGCAGACTGGCCTCGACTCGGCGGACCAGTTCCACGGCCTCGGCGCCACTCGATGCCGCCCGGATTCCCGCCAGAAAACCAGGAATCCGGCTCATGCCCGCAGCCCCCGCCAGCATGCTCAATTGGTCTCGAGGGTCGCGGGCGAGAAGCAGGAAGAGCAGATCGGCCGGCGCATCGTCGAGCGACCCCAACGCGATGCGCGCCGGCAGGCGTCCGATTGCGAAGAGGTTGGTGCGCACCAGCGCACGGCGTTCCCAGCGCGCCGTGTGGAGGAATGCCACGCCCTCGACGCTGCTGGTCGAGGACATCTGCTCCCGTTCCCAGATCCGGGCGGCGAGAGCCTCTCGATCCACCGGTTCGGGAAACTCGACGGCGGCAATGAGGGAAGGCACGACCTCGCCCCACGAACCCGGAGCCAACGGAATCAATGCATTGTGAGGTGACAGAGCCGCGGCGAGAGGGCCGAGGCCGGTGTCCATTCCCTGGCTCATCTCCCGGAGAACCGGCGGGGCAAGGCGAGGAAGGCGAAGGTCCAGCCAGTAGTCCACTTGAGACCTCGAAAACCGCCACTGGCTCCCGACCCGATGACCAGGAAGGTCCCCACGCCAGAGCATCCGATAGATGGTCTTTTCGGATACTTGGAGGTGCTCGGCGAGCTGTTTGACGGAAAGGAATTCAGTCAAGGCGGCGCCCGATTAGGAATTGGCGGAACCTAATAAACTGTCCAACGCCGTCAACCCTTGTCCATCAAAGGGTACTGGTGGCTCAGCGGCCCGCCTCGGCCCCGGCGTCGAGCCCGAATCGGGGTATCCGGGCGGCGAACGCCGTCCCATCGGGCCGCTCGAACCGGTAGGCACCCTCCATCGATCCGGAGGGGCTCTTCAGCACGCAATAGCTTTGGTACTCGTACACACCGCCCCGGGCGATGGACGGTTGCTCGCCCACCACGCCTTCGCCCTGGACCTCCTGGTCCTCCCCGCCGCCGATCGAATCGTGGATTCGCCAGTGCCGGTGGGTGAGGCGTACCGCGATCGGGCTCACATTCTCGATCCGCACCGCGTACCCGAAGACAAAGTGCCCGAGCTCCCGGCGTGACTGGTCGGTCAGGAAAGCCGGGCGGACCGTGATCCGGATGCCGGCGGTAATGCTGTGGTAGAAAGGTGTCGAAGGCATGCTCAGGACGTTGGCGGATTGAACCCGGTCTGCCCCTCCACCCAGGAGCGAAAGTACTTCGGGTCCTCGATCGGCAGCGCCGCCTTGGCCACCGCCAACGGCCGAAACGAGTCCATCATCACGGCGAGCTCGGTGGTTTCCTTGGCCCCGATGCTGGCCTCGGCACGGCCGGGATGGGGACCGTGCGGGATCCCATCAGGATGGTGGGTGATGCTGCCGTACTCGATGCCCTTTCGGCTCATGAACTCGCTGCTGGCGTAGTACAGCACCTCGTCGGAGTCGACGTTGCTGTGATTGTACGGCGCGGGCACCGCTTCCGGATGGAAATCGTAGGGCCGGGGGCAGAAGGAGCAGATGACGAAGCCGTCTCCCTGAAAGGTCTGATGGACCGGAGGCGGCTGGTGCACTTTGCCGACGATCGGCTCGAAATCGTGGATGTTGAAGGCCCAGGGGTAGAACATGCCGTCCCAGCCGACCACGTCACAGGGATGGTGGTCGAGCACGTATTCGTTGAGTCCGTCGTACTGCTTGATCACCACGGGGAACTCACCCCGCTCGTCGTTGGTCTTGAGTTCCACCGGCCGGCGGAAATCGCGCTCGCTGTAAGGCGCGCCCTCGACGATCTGGCCGAATTCATTGCGATACCGCTTCGGGGTCCGCACGTAGCCCCGGCTTTCCATGATGAGGAACCGGTGCGGTCCGGTCGCCAGGTGGTACCGATGCAGAATCCCGCGGTGGACCACGAGATAGTCTCCCTCGCGGTAGGGCAGATCGCCAAACTGGGTTTCGAGAATCCCGCTTCCCTCGCTCACATACACCACCTCATCGGCCTGGGCGTTGCGATAGAAGTGGGCGTCGGTGACGGTGGGCCGCGCAAAGAGCAGCCCGATGTCCTGGTTGAAGAGGAGGGGTGTCCGGTCCAGCGTCGGGCTGCCGCCTTCCTTGAGTGCGGCGGTCCGGAAGTGCCGGTGCCGAAGGGTGCGATCGGGGTCCGCCTCCCAAGCGCGCTCGGCAAGCCGGCGGACCGACAGAACAGTGGTCGGAGGGTAGACGTGGTAGAGCAGCGCCGAGGGGCCGGTGAAGCCCTCGTTGCCGACGAGCTGCTCAGCGTAGAGCCCGCCATCAGGCTTGCGGAATGCGATATGGCGCTTCTTGGGAATCGAGCCGAGGCTGTGGTAAACCGGCATGGCTAGAGGTTCCCCCGAGCGGCCTGCTCCCGTTCGATGGCCTCGAACAGCGCCTTGAAGTTGCCGGCACCGAAGCTCTTGGCGCCCTTCCGCTGGATGATCTCGTAGAACAGCGTTGGGCGGTCCTGAACCGGTTTGGTGAAGATCTGCAGCAGATACCCTTCATCGTCCCGGTCCACCAGGATGCCCAGCTCGGCCAGCGGGCCGATGGCTTCGTCGATGACGCCGACCCGTGCCGGCATCGTCTCGTAGTAGACCTTCGGCACCGTCAGGAACTCGAGCCCCCGGCTCTTGAGGTCCTGCACCGTTTTCACGATGTCGTCGGTGGCGATCGCAATGTGCTGCACGCCGGGCCCGCGATAGAAATCGAGGTATTCGTCGATCTGCGATTTCTTCTTTCCCGCCGCCGGCTCATTGATCGGAAACTTGATCCGTCCATTCCCGTTGGACATGACCTTGGACATCAGCGCGGAGTATTCGGTGGAGATTTGCTTGTCGTCGAAAGAGAGCAGGTTGAAAAAGCCGAGCACTTTGGAGTAGAACGCCACCCATTCGTTCATCTTGCCAAGCTCGACGTTGCCCACGCAGTGGTCGACATACTTGAGGCCCGTGCTCCTGGCCTGGTAGTCGGAGCCGGCCGGCCGGAAGCCCGGAAGAAAGAGGCCGCGGTAGTTCTTCCGCTCCACGATGGAGTGGATGGTGTCTCCATAGGTGGCAATGGCCGCGACGATCACCTCGCCGGTCTCGTCCGATTGCACGGCCGGCGCCTGAACCGACCGGGCGCCCCGCTCCACCGCCTTGGCATGCGCGTCCCGCGCGTCGTCCACCCAGAATGCCAGGTCACGCACGCCGTCGCCATGAGTCAGGACGTGCGCGGCGATTTCCCCTTCGGGACCGAGTGATGAGGTGAGCACGAACCGGAGCTTGTCCTGGTCCAGCAGGTAGCTGGCCCGGTCCCGGACGCCGGTCTCCGGGCCCCGGTACGCCACCAGGCGGAACCCGAAGACCGCCTGATAGAACTTGGCCGATTGCTTGGCGTTGCCGACGTAAAACTCGATGTAATCCGTCCCGTTGATCGGGAAGGTGTCGGCGACGGCCGGCTCCGGCATTGTTTGAATGGACATCGATACTCCCAGACGGCGGGGTTCGACCCGAATATAACCGTCGCTCCCGGTCAGGCCTCCCCCGCGTCGACCGCCGGATGATCGATCAGGATCCGCCCGAGCGATCGCCGGAGCCGGCCCCGGACCCGCGCCAGGAGGATGGGCGCGGTCACCATCAACCCGACCACCAGCCCCCACCAGAGACCTTCCGGACCCAGGCCGTAGCGGAATCCGAGTGCCAGGCTCACCGGCATTCCCACGATCCAGTAACCGACCATGCTGATCAGCACCGGGGCGGTGGTGTCCCCGATTCCTCGGAGCACACCGATAGCAACCGCCTGGAGCCCGTCGAACACCGCGAAGATTCCGGCGAGCACAATGAGCGCGCTCGCCACCGAGACGACGACGGCATGGCCGGAGTACATCCGGGCAAGGCCACCGGGAGCCAGGATGAAGAGGGTGGCCGATCCCGCCATGAATCCGCCGCCCAGGAGAATCGAGCCCAGCGCGGCCCGGCGGGCGCGAGGGAGATCCTCCGCTCCGATCGCGCGGCCCACCAGCACCGCCGCCGCCGCGCCGATGCCCTGCGGCACCATAAACACCACCGAGGCCAGGTTGAGAGCTACCTGGTGCCCGGCGACCGCCATGGTGCCGAAACGGCCCATCAGCGCGCCCACCACCGAGAAGACCCCGTACTCGAAGAACATCTGGGCCCCGATGGGGAAACCGAGCCGGATCATCCGTGACAGCGCGGCCGGCTGCGTGGCCTCCCGGCGCCAGGGCCGGAGCCGTGGAATCAGCTCCCGGCGGGCCACGGCAAGCAGGCCGAGGGCCATGCCCCAGCGGCTGACTGTCGTGGCCAAGGCGGACCCGGCTACGCCCATCGACGGGATCCCCAGGCGCCCGTACATGAACACCCAGTTGAGCACCGCATTGAGCAGGTTGGCGAGGAGAGCGATCCAGAGGATCGGCGCGATCCGACCCAGGGCCTGCAGGCATTGCCGGAAGACGATGAAGACGAAGAACGGGAGGACGCCCGGAACGATCACGTGGGTGTACCGCGCCGCGAGCGGAATGAGCTCGGCGGGCTGTCCCGACCAGATGAGCGCGGGGCGAACCAGCAGGAGCGCGGCGGCCGAGGGAATGGAGAGCAGCACCGCCATGATGAGCCCGCGTTGCAGACCACGGGCGATGGCCGGCTCGTCGCGGGCGCCCACCGCCTGGGAGACCACCGGGTCCAGCGCCAGGAGCGTCCCCATGCCGATAATTGCCACGGTAAAGAAGAAGAGATTGCCCAGCGCCACGGCCGCCAGCGCCTCGGCGGAAAGCCGCCCCGCCATCATCGAGTCGACCACGCCCATGGCCATGAGGCCGAGCTGCACGGCCACGACGGGCAGGGCGAGGGTGAAGAGCTCCCGGTATTCGGGGCGAGTGGGGAAACGGCGGATCGGACTGGCCATGGTCGGGGAATCTGGCGGCGGCGGGCGAGGGAACGCCAGAGAAGAAGCGATGCGCCCGGTGCGATTCGAACGCACGACCCTCAGCTTAGAAGGCTGATGCTCTATCCAACTGAGCTACGGGCGCGACAAGGACCTACGATAACCGGCGGGGCGAAGCGGGACAACGTCATCGCGATCGTTCGGCGATCAGCTCGGCGATCGCCTCGAGCCGCTCGGCCGTCTCGAACGCGCTCTCCGAGGCCTGCCGCCACTCGGCGGTCACCATCGGATCGTCGAGAACCAACCGGTTCGGGCTGCGCAGTGTTTCCGCCTGACCACGCAGAAAGGTCGCGTCCTCCTCCCCCGGTCTTGCGTCACCCCGGCGCAGGCCTGCCGCGATCGACACCAGCCTCGCCTCGACGCCCGCGGCAGGGTCGAACTCTCCCGTCCACTTCAGGCTCGTCATGCCATGCAGCCGCATGGCGTACCCCTCGAGAAAGGACGCCGCGGCCTCAGCGCTCGGCTTGTCCATCGCAGTACCTCCGTCTCCAATTTGCCATCGCGTTCCGGGCCCGCGCAAACGCGCCGGGCCGCAGCTCCCGAGCCACCATATGGCAACGATCCAACACTCGACGGACGATACCGATGCGTCGGAGCCACACCGAATGGCCAGGATTCGAGCGGTGTGGGAGTCTTGCACCGTCATCCCCGGGGGCCAAAAACTGCTTGTTATAGGTTCACGAACCAACAGTCACACCACCACTTAGCCTTGGCGGTCCATCCGGGTTTTTCCCGGTTACTCAACGACACGAGGAATAATGACCAACTCTTAGGCGCTCCCCGGAACTGAGGGGACCCCTGGCCCGGACCGTGCTTCCTACCCCCTACATGCACAAACGGTTTCGACGGCTTGGATCGACGGGGTTCAGCCTGGTCGAGATGCTGATCGTGGTGGGCATGATCGGCCTCATGGGGCTGTTCGCGTGGCCCAAGGTTGCGGGGGTTTTCGACCAGACGCAGGTTAGGAGCGCGCGGTTGGCGGTGCTCAACAAGTTCAACCAGGCGCGGATCAATGCGCGGCAAAGTAGTCGGCATGCGTATCTGATTCGATCCGGGGACGTCCTGTGGATCGAGCGCCGGCCCCGCGTGGTGCCTCTGGTGCTGTCCACCCGGGATACCATCGGAGGATATCTGAATCTGGAAGCAACATATGGCGTGACCGCGACGGCGTCGTTGGACACGGTGGCCGTCGACCCGCGTGGTCTGACTGACAATCGCACCTGGCGGATGATGCTCGTCCGCGGCGGGGCGAGGGATTCGGTCGTGATTTCCGGATTCGGGAGGGTGACTCGATGAAGCGCAGGAATCGGAGCGGCTTCACCATCATCGAGGTCCTGATCGCCATCATCATGTTGACCGTCGGCGTGCTGGCACTGGCCTCCTCGTCGGGCTCCATCACTCGCATGATGCATTTCGCGCAGGCCAAGACCGATGCCTCGGCGCTGGCGCAGTCGGCGCTCGATTCGATGCGGTACGAAGCGAATGCAACGACGCCGAGGTGTACCAACCTGGTGAGTGGGACGGTGGGCTCGCACAAGCAGGGCTTCACCGCTTCCGCGGAGGTCACGACGTCGGCGTCGGGCAATCTTCGCGACATCGTGGTCATCGTCAATTACCGGGTCGGTCCCCAGGCGAAGACCGACATCGTGTCCTCCTCACTCTTTTGCGGGTGACGCCCATGTCCTCACCCCGACGGGGCTTCACCCTGGTCGAGCTGCTCGTTGCGCTGGTGATCTTCGTCCTGGTCACCGGGTCTTTGTACCGAGTGCTCAACGTGAGCCAGCGTGCGGCACGGACTCAAACCGAGAAGGCCGCCATGCAGGGCGGTCTCCGGACCGGGCTACAGCTGGCGATCGCGGAAATCCAGGAGCTCTGGACCGATGACGAACGTGATTCCTCGGCTATCACCGCGATGACAACGACCCAGTTGAACTATGTAGCCATGCGCGGATTCGGCATCACCTGTACCGACGACCCTACTGTCAGCGAGATCAGGGTTCGACAGAGTGGCTATTCCGGACTGTCCGCCCCGGCTCCCGGCCAGGGCATCTATCTCTTCGGGGAGAACGTCGATAACACCCAGGTCGACGACGGGTGGTACGACTATGTGATCAGCGACGTGGCACCTGGACTCTGCGCCGACGGAACTAGCCTTGCCTGGGTGTTGACGGTAACCGGCGGCCCCGCTCCTGTCGGAGCTCAGGGAAAATGTCCCTGCCCGATCCGCACCCATGAATCGATGGTTCTGGGACTCGTGGCGGCCAACGGGCGCAACTGGCTCGGCATCGGCGGCACCGCAACCGGCGGGGTTTTGACACCCTTGGCCGGCCCGCTCTCGGCAACGGGGCTCACGTTCGAATACCTGGACGAGTCAAACAACGACGCGGTGGCGACCGACGCCGTCAGGTCGATCAAGATGGTGTTGTACGGAGAGACGGACCGGGCGGCCAACAAGGGGTTGTTCGGCAATGTCACAACGCTCAATGATTCGATGACGGTGCGCGTCCAGCTTCGTAACGGACGCTGACGCAGGAATAAGGAGTGACTATGCTGAGGTCCCCGCACAGCCGCGCTACTTTCCGCCAGGACGAGCGAGGCATGGCGCTCGCCATCGCGCTGTTCGCGATCGTAGTGATCGGCGCTCTCGTGGCCGGCACCGCTTTCGCCGGTCAGATGGAAATGGGCGGCGGACGCAGCGCGATGGCCGCCACCCAGGCGGTGGAGCAGGCGGAGATCGGTGTCGCCCAAGCGTTCGAGAATTGGGATGTCAACTGGAATTCCCTGGCGGTCCTGGAGAGCTCCCCCTACAGGACGATCACTTCGGGCGCGGGCCGGGAACAGTACACGATTAACGTCACCCGGCTGGGGGGAGTGCTCTTTTACGTCAAGAGCACCGGCGCGCGGCTGGGCCCCACAGGGCAGGTCCTGGCAAGCCGCGACCTGGGACAGTTGGCCCGGATGACGGTTCCGGACGTGGAAGTGGATGCCGCGGTGGAGGGCATGGGCGACGTGCGCGTGGGCGGTAGCTCGACCGTCAGCGGGATCGACAGCAACCCCGCAGGCTGGGGCTCGTGCACCGGCCCGCTGACCGATGTTCCCGGCGTCCGGGCATCCGGCGAGGTGGAACAAAACGGCTTGGCCCAGATCATTGGCGCACCGAGTCCCACATATCCCTATGTGGCCAATGACACGACAGTGACCCCCCAGGAATTCACCGATGTCTATGATGCCCTGATTGGCTCGGTGACCAAGACCCTTGCCGGCGGCACTTATAACGGGATGGCGCCGGACACGACCCTGGTCGACCCGGGCAGCGTCTGCAAGCGCAGCGACGACAACAACTGGGGAGAACCGGGCGATCCGGCCTTTATCCCGATCATCACGAAATGCCGGTCGTACATGCCGGTGATTCTCTTTACCGGCGATGTGCAGATCAACACCGGGAGAGGTCAGGGAGTGCTAATCGTTCAGGGTAACCTGCGAATCCAGGGTACCCTCATTTTCGACGGGATCATCCTGGCCACCGGCAATATCGACTTCCACGGAACCGGCGGCACCAGCAGCCGAATCTACGGCGGCCTGTTTTCGGCGAACAGCGCCGACGTCGGCGACCTGATTTCCATTACCGGCGCGCCGGTGATCACCTACTCCTCCTGCGCCGTCGCCGCCGTGCTCGCCGCGGCAGGCACCGGAGTTCCGCTCGCACGCCGAGGCTGGTTCCAGATCGTGTACTAGACTTCAAGTACCGTTCCAGAAGTGCACGAGCCCGAGCGAGATGCCCGGGCTCGTCGTTTTTGGGGATGGCACCTTCGGGGGTCAAGGCAGGCGGGTGCGCCAGGCACAGCCGCGGAGCGACGTGCCGTCGATCACGAGGGACGCCTGCATGGCCGCGTAGGTGAACTTGGTTCCGATGTTGCACGCCGCCTTTGAGAGATCCAGCCGCAGCGTGTGGGGGGCTCCGGATCCGCCAGAAACCTCGTACCGAATTGCCCCGCCCGTGCCACTCGGAGTCATCGGGGGGAAGGCGATGTTGGACGGGTCGTTGGTTCGCGAGAACTCAATGCCGGAACCGGAGATCGCCAGCCGCCAATCGGGCCTCACGCCGCGGGCCGCTATCTCACCGCTTAGCGGGGGCTGGTCGCAGCCTTCGGTGTCCGAGGGCAGGCTGGCATACTCGACTTCGCGGAGGATGGCTCCTCCGTTTCCCGTTGTCGCGCCGCGCGCCAGGAGAAACATCCCCTGCTCGTTCGACGCCTGCATCAGCCGATAGGTGCTCACCAGCCGGCCTCCGGTGCTGTCGAAGGCGGTCACGATTGTCCTGGTGTCACATGACCGGAACGTGAGATTGGGCTCGAGGTACACGGTCCCCCGCAGCAGGGCATCCGGAAGGCCCCGGGGCGCCGCCGGGGCCGGAGCCGCCGGAGCTGGAGCCGGAAGCGCCGGAGCCGGGGGATTGCGATCCCCACCACCGCACGCGGCGGCGACGGCGGCCAGCAACAGATAGCGATGAATCATCGGAGCCCCTGAGGTGAAGACGGCACTGTCATCGGCTTCGGAGCCTGCGGCGCGTCGCATGGAC
>JAXIPC010000236.1:0-11503 GCA_045403135.1 Gemmatimonadales bacterium
CGTGAGGCTCACGCCCAAGGACTCGAGCAGCGCCGCGCGCACCTTTCAGAGCTCCGCCGCCGGAACCGTCACCATTCCCGACCTCGCGGAAGGCGACTACGTCTTGGAAGCGAGTCGGTGGCTGACCGATGCCCAGCGGGCAAGCCTTCCTGCTGGAGACGATGGCCTCGGGTTTGTGACGCGAACTCTGCTGCGAGCCACGGCCGCTTCCGGCGGAGCCGGTATCACCGTGCCCGCGAGTCGCCGTAAAGGGCTCGTGATCAGTGAGTGGAGCTTCAATTCCGGATTCACCGGGGTAGCAGGAGGCTACGTTTTCGGTGGATTTCTCGAGCTGTACAACAACGCGGATACGACCATTTACCTGGACGGCTACGTGGTGGGGCGCGCACTCAGCGCTAACTACGACTATCCCAACTTTGGCTGTGCGCTGTATGCGGTAGACTGGTCCGGTGATCCGGCCGGCGTGTGGTCCGTGGGGCTTCAGGTCTTCCCCGGGAGCGGTCACGACTATCCGGTGTTACCGGGACACAGCGTGGTCGTGGCGACGGATGCCATTGATCATCGCGCCTTCGTCCCGCAGGCCATCGATCTGAGTCAGGCGGATTTCGAATTCCAGGGCCCCGCGGACGTGGACAACCCCGCGGTTCCCAACATGCTCGATGTTGGCTTCGATTATCTCAGCGGCTTGACGGGCCACGGCATGCATTTCGGGCCCCTGGGGGAAGTGGTCTATCTGGCAGCGCCTCTCGACTACCCGAGTCTGGTGCTCAAACGATTTCCGGGGAGCAGCGAGACGCTCCATCCCCGGATCCCCGCCAGCCGACTGCTCGACGTCGTAGTCATCTGGACGAATTACGACAGTGGGTATCCGCAGTGTGCCCGCGTGGCACACCCCAACTTCGACCGCGGCGAAGGCTTCCGGGGCCGCCTCCCGGCCAGCCCGGACGAGTACGTCCACTCGGTGGAGCGCAAAGCCCTCCCGTTCCGCATCGGCGGGCAGGTGATCCTGCAGCACACTCGCACCAGCAGCCTCGATTTCCTTCGAGGCAACCGTACACCCGGCACCGTCCCGTGACGCTGCGGCGTCGCGGCGCCTGTCTCCTCGGTGTGCTGATCGTCCTCGCAATGGGGATGCACTCCGTCGTATCCGCGCAGGTTCCCGGTGCAGTCATCACGGGCCGGGTGATCGATGCTGTCGGCAAGACGCCGCTGGCCGCTGCCACTGTCGCCCTGGAAGGCACCGCGCTCAGCACGACCTCGGACGCGGCGGGTCGCTACCGGATGGAGGGCGCCCCCGCGGGTCCGCAGATGCTCCGGGTGATCCGCATCGGCTACGCGCCGGTGCGGCGCCCGATCAGCGTGCCGGTTGTGGGAACGCTCGCGCTTGACGTAGAGCTCGCCCGGAGCGCCCTCAACCTCCCCAACCTGGTGGTCACCGCCGATCCCGTGGGCCGCGCGACCGGCGAGCTGGGCACTGCGTCGGTGATTGGGAGCGAGGCCATTCGGAATCAGACCGCGGCGAGCCTTGCCGGCGTGCTGGAGCTGATCCCCGGCGTCACGCTCCAGCCCCCCGGCCTCGATGGGCTACAACAGTTCTCGCTCCGCGCCGTGCCCATCTCGACTGGAGGCGGCAGCACCGGCGGCCTTGGTGCCAATGCGCTCGGCCCCTCCGCGGCCAACCTGGCCTCTTTCGGTACCCAGATCGTGCTCGACGGAGTACCCATCTCCAACAACGTGAACCTCCAGTCGTTGGGGCCACGCGGGGAGCTCAGCCAGTTTGCCACAGCCGCCGGCGGTGGAATCGACCTGCGCCGCATCCCGGCGTCCACGCTCGAGCGGGTCGAGGTGATCCGGGGCATTCCCTCGGCTCGCTTCGGTGACCTGACTCAGGGTGTGGTCCTGGTGGATACCCGCGCCGGTCCGGTGACTCCCGAGGCGCGACTTCGCTTCGACGCCCGGACGGTGGAAGGGACTCTGATCGGCGGTGCCAGTCTCTTTCGGCAGCAGAGCGCAACCGCGAACTTGAACCTCGCTCGCACCCGTCTGGCGCCCGGCGCCACCGACAACATCGGCACCCGGATCTCGGCTCAGTTGGCCCATCGCCTCTCGACCGATCGACTGACGCTCGACTCGCGCCTCGACCTCTTTCAGGTGCTGGAAGATCAACCCGAGACGGCACTCATTGCCGACGTCTTTTCACGCAGCCGGGACAATGGACTCCGTTTCTCGGAGCGGGCTCGCTATCGCCTTGACAAGGAGAGTCGCCTCGAGTGGACCGCGGCGTTCGAGGGCGACCGGCAACGCTCCTTCAGCCAGCTTCCGTTGCTTCGGGGAGCGATGCCCTTCACCAACCGGCTGGTGGAGGGCACGCAGGACGGAAAGTTCATCGGTGGGTTGTATCTCGCGAGGGTGGACCTGAACGCCGATCCCCGCCAGCTCTACTCCAGGCTGGAGCTGATCGCCCCCGCCCGAATCGGCGGCCTGGAACACGCGACACGAACCGGTCTCGAGCTGCGGCGGGAATGGACCGGCGGCCCCGGCTTCCAATTCGATATTGAGTTCCCGCCGCAAGTCGAATTCAATGGGGTCGAGGGGTACGACCGGCCCCGCCGTTTCGATGCGATCCCCGCCCTCACCAGCACCGCGCTCTATCTCGACGACCGCATCTCCCGCACGTTTGGCGGCATGGTGGCGAATCTGCAAGCTGGAGTCCGGCTCGATCTGTTGCATGATGGAGGGAGTTGGACCTCCGGCATTCGCGATGCCGTATTAGGTCCGCGATTCCAGCTCGAGCTCGCCCCGGGTGAGCGGGTTCGCTTGCGGGCCGGGGTTGGGCGGCTGGCCAAGATCCCGTCGATCGGCAGCCTGTACCCCGGGGTTCAGTACTACGACCTGGTCAATTTCAACTACTTCGCCAACAATCCCGCCGAACGGCGCGCCATCCTCACTACCCGAATCCTCGACCGCAACAATCCGGATCTGGTCATGATGCGTGCTGATAAGGCCGAGCTGGGTCTTGAGCTGAGTCTGGGAAATGGTGGGCAGCTCGCGCTCGTGGGTTACGCGGACCGGATCCGGAATGCGGTCGGGATCCGAGCGCTTCCCACCTTCCTGATCAGAGACCGCTACGCGGTCGACAGTTCCACCATCGGCAGTGGACGCCCGCCGGATGTGCAGCAGCCCGCGTTCGCCCACGATACCATCCCGACTCTGATCGAGCAGCCCGCCAACAATCTGGATCTAAGGAGTCAGGGCCTGGAGCTGACGGCCCTTATCCCGGAGATCAAGCCGCTGAAAACCAAGATCGACGTCCAAGCCGCCTGGAGCTGGAGCAAGCTGTTTGACGCCGGAGTGCAGTTCACCAGCGATTTCACCCTTTTTCAGCTGAGCGAGCTGATTCCGCGGGCACCCTATTGGCAGGCCCTAACCCGCCGAGGCGAGCGGCTGCTTGTCACCACCCGAGTCATCCATCAGCAACCGAGGGTTGGTTTGGTGGTCACCGGGACCTTTCAGCTCACGCTTCGCGAGGTGCGGCAAAACGTCGGCGGGACGGATACACTCTCCTTCGCCGGCTACATCACCCGTGCGGGGGAGCTGATTCCGGTGCCTGCAGAGGACCGCGTGAGACCGGAGTACCAGGACATTCGCATCAGCCGGACCGGGCTGTTCGATCCACAGAAGGCGCCGGCGGACTGGCTCTTCAGCCTGCAGGTGAGTAAGACGCTGCCCTACGATGGCCGGCTCTCCTTCTACGCATTCAACGCCTTCGACCGGATTGGCAGCTACGGCGGCCGCACCACGGCGCCGAGATTTTTCGCTGCGGCCCGGTTCGGGCTGGAAGTGACCATGCCCCTTCCCAGGCGGTAGGGAAGTGCAAGCGCGCTTCGTACCGCTGCGCTGGGTTCTGCTGCCGGCGTTGCTCGCTGCGCCGGCTCAGGCCCAGTCGCTCGGGCTCTCCGCCGAGCAGGGTTTGCCCGCCTGGCTCTCCAGCTGGAGCGTGCTCTCCCCCCGCGCCGATCTCCCGCGTCGGCTGCCTTCATCTTCGACCGCGATCCCGATCAGTCTCCTTGCAGCGACCCCGATTGGTCTCTTCTGGACCGCGGGGAATCCCGCGGGGTTGGCGGGGAGCGTGGACGGTGCCCGGAGTGACGTACTCATCGGAGCGGGGAATACTCGCGGTAGCTTTCGGCGCCCGCTCGAACCGGGAGGCAAGGATCTGCGGCAGATCTCCTTGACCTCGTGGCTGCCACTCGACCGACGCGTCAGCATGCTGGGCCGGATCGTGCTCGATCAGGAGGGGTTCAGTCCCGGAGCACAGGCCGACGAGACGGAGCCTTATCCCACCAGCCCGTTCGTGACCAGCGATACCAGCACCACGCCATCCCGGCGGATCCGCACTCAGCTAGAGGGCGTCGCCGCGTGGTCTTTCGGCGATTGGGCCCTGGGAGCCGATCTCGCCTACGATGCCAGGGAGAACAGAACGACTGCGGCCGGATTCGTCCGCTATACCAGGCAGACCATGCCCGGCCTGGCCATTGGAGTAACCAAGCTTCTCGGTACGGCTCGGATCGGCCTCACCGCGAGGTACCGCAACCGGGCCGAAACGATCAGACTCACGCCGCGAGGGGACGTTGGTGAGGTCGTGCAGCTCGAAGGCTACAGCGAGGTGGCACCGATCGGGCTCCTGACCCCGTACTACCGGCGGATCGAGGAGGAGGTACCATCCGCAAGCCTTGGGGTCGCGGGTTCACTGGGCGCGGGTCGCTGGGTGCTCTTCGCGGAGACTGCTCGGCTGTATGAGCGACGCAGTCGGCAGGAGCAAGACGATCCCGCCGCGGATCGCTGGAATGCGGACAGTTGGACGGCGGGCGGCTCTTATCAGCGAACGTTGGGTCTGGCGGGTCGCTCGCGACTCACGATCGACGCAAGGTTTACCTCGGTCGTGGGCGACGGCACTCTTGCGCTGGACACGACCGGGACCGTGTTTACTGCGAGAGAGCGGGCCTTCGATGCTCGGGTTGAGCTCCGGAGACAGCCGGTCTCGAGGGGTTGGAGCGGTCTCATCGCCGTGACGACCCGGTACGAGCGCAGGGTTCGTAAGGACCTGGTGGCTCTGATCGGCTCCGACGTGGCGACGCTTGCCTATGGGGTGTCGCTCGAGGCCGGCCGCACGCTGTCTCCCGCCTGGACAGTGTTTGGTACCGCCGCTCTGATGCACTCGATCTCCAACTCCACTCTTCCGGAGCCCCGTTTTCAACAGGCCGTCTACCGGCGCTTGATCGCTCCGGAGCTCGACTTCTATGCGCGGGACATGACGCCGTATTCGATCGGGGCCGCGCTCAAGTGGGAGGTCAGTGCCCGTACCGGGCTCTGGCTCAGCGCTCGAACCGAGGCCGTGAAGCCGAGCGGAAGGAGGCCGACCCCTCTAGGGCCCGACGGAAGTCGGACGGCAACCGCATTCGTGCTGGGCATCGTGATGAAGTGAGATGGAGTTTTCCTTGGCGTCCGGAGTACTCGTCGCACCAGGTGACGGCGAAGGGGTCGAGACACTATCACCCTGAGCGTAGCTCAGGGTGACAACTCTGCTTAGGTTGAACCTCGTGAGTGACCCGGGCGACGAGTGGGGCTCGCCGTAGGCGACGTCGGGCCGTGAGGGGGTTGCCTGGCGAAGGGAGTGACGTTGGCCCGCAGGCGCCGTGGGCGAGTCCCACTCTAGTCCCGGGGGAGAGACCGGCCCCTTCGCTTCGCTCAGGGTGACAACCCTGCGCGCAGGGTGACTAGACGTCCAGGTTGTTCACGTACCTCGCGTTCTGCTCGATGAATACGCGGCGGGGCTCCACTTCATCGCCCATGAGCTCCTCGAACAGCTTCGACGCCTCGACGGCGTCCTCGAGCATCACCCGGAGAATGGTCCGTCTTTCCGGGTCCATTGTGGTCTTCCAGAGCTGGTCGTGGTTCATCTCTCCCAGCCCCTTGTACCGCTGGATATTCACGTTGCTCTTGCCCTCGCCGCCGAGCCGCTTGACGTATTCGTCGCGCTCCACCTCGCCGTAGGCGTAGTACTCCTCCTTGCCGCGCGCCACCCGGTACAGCGGCGGCTGGGCGATGAAGATGTATCCCGCCTCGATCAGCTCCGGCATCTGCCGGAAGAAGAACGTCAGCAACAGGGTGCGGATGTGGGCGCCGTCCACGTCGGCGTCGGTCATCAGGATGATCTTGTGGTACCGCGAGTCCTCGAGCTTGAAATCCTCCTTGACGCCGGTGCCGATGGCGGTGACCATCGCGCGGATTTCCTCGTTGGACAGGATCTTGTCGATCCGGGCTCGCTCCACGTTCAGGATCTTGCCCCGGAGTGGCAGGATGGCCTGGAATGACCGGTTCCGTCCCTGCTTGGCCGTTCCCCCGGCCGAGTCGCCCTCCACCAGGTAGATCTCGCAGAGCGCCGGGTCGTCGAGCGAGCAGTCGGCCAGCTTGCCCGGCAGCACGCCGTTCTCGAGGCCGGACTTCTTCCGGACCAGGTCGCGCGCCTTGCGGGCCGCTTCCCGGGCCCGGGCCGCGCTGACCGCCTTCTCGATGATGGCGCGCGCCACCGGCGGGTGCTCTTCGAGGTAGCTGCCGAGGTGCTCGTTGACCACCGTCTTGACGATGCCCTCGACCTCGGAGTTGCCCAGCTTGGTCTTGGTCTGTCCCTCAAACTGCGGCTCCTTCACCTTGATGTGGAGGACGCAGGTAAGCCCCTCGCGAATGTCCTCGCCGGTGAGCGAAAAGTCTTCCTTCTTGAGATAGTTGCCCTTCTTGGCGGTCTCGTTGATGGTGCGGGTCAGTGCCGACTTGAACCCGGTGAGGTGGGTGCCCCCCTCGTGGGTATTGATGTTGTTGACGAAGGTGAAGGTGTTCTCGTTGTAGCCGTCCTCGTATTGCAGGGCGATGTCGACCTCCACCTCGTCCTTGGTGGCGGTGAAGGCCACCGGCTTCGGGTGCAACACCTTCTTGTTCCGGTTGAGCCATTGCACGAACTCGATCAGGCCGCCCTTGGCGAAGAACTTCTCCTCCCTGGGCGGCGTGCTTCGTTCGTCGGTCAGCGTGATGGTGATGCCGCGGTTCAGGAAGGCGAGCTGGCGCAGCCGGTCCGCGATGGTCTGATAGTGGTACTCCAGCGTCGTGAAAATCTCCGGGTCGGGCTTGAAGGTCACCGTCGTCCCGGAGCCTTTGGCCTTGCCGACGACCTCGAGCTTCTTGACCGTGTGTCCCCGAACGAAGCCCATGTGGTGGCGCTTGCCGTCGATGTCGACGTACACGTCCAGTCGTTCCGACAGAGCGTTCACCACCGACACGCCGACGCCGTGGAGCCCGCCCGACACCTTGTAGGTGCGCTTGTCGAACTTGCCGCCGGCGTGCAGCATCGTCAGCGCCACCTCGACGGCCGGCAGCTTCTCGGTCGAATGCATTGCCACCGGGATGCCGCGGCCGTTGTCCACCACGGTGATCGAGTTGTTCGCGTGGATGGTGACGTTGATCGTGTCGCAGAAACCGGCCAGCGCCTCGTCGATCGAGTTGTCGACCACCTCATAGACGAGATGGTGCAGCCCGGTCTCCGAGGTCGACCCGATATACATGCCGGGCCGTTTGCGCACGGCTTCCAGACCCTTGAGCACCTGGATCGAGTCGGCGCCGTAGTCCTTGCCGTCCCGGTCGGTTGCCGGCATCACATTGGCCATCCTGTATTACCCCTCCTGGCGCCGGACCGGGGCGGGAAGCCCCGTGAGCCAGCGAATTTCTTTGATTTCTCCGCGACGGTCCTGATTGAGCTTGGCCAGGATCCGCGGGGCCATGAGACTCAACTCGTTGGCCCATGCGCTCGACGCCACCCGGACCCAGAGCGTCCCCTCCGCGTTCACCGCTTCGGCCCGGGTGGCCGCCGCGATCTGCGGGCCCACCACGTCGGCCCACCGTTCCACCACCTGCGAGACGTCGAGTCGCTTGGCCATCCCGGACTTGGCGAGCCAGGCCTCGACGACCTGGCCGATCGGCGTGAGCTTCGACCTGGCTTTCATGCCATCAGCCCGCCCATCGCCATTCCGACCCGCCCGCTCTCGACCTGGAGCGAGTCCAGGTGGAACCCGTCAGGCAGCTCATCCTCGCGTGGCGACGTGATGAACGTCTGCCTGGCACCACCGGCCAGCAGTCTCGCGGCCAGCCGCTCCTGGCGCTCGCGATCCAACTCGGCAAAGACGTCATCCAACAACAGCGCCGGCTCCGCGCCGGAGGCCGCGGCCAGGGTTTCCCGCTCGAGGAGCTTGAGCGCGACCGCCGCGGTGCGCTGCTGCCCGGTTGACCCGACCTCGCGGAGGGCCCGCCCTCCGATGCGAAGATCGAGATCGTGCCGATGCGGCCCCACTGTGGTCGCGCCCAGCAGGGCATCGCGGGGCGCCGACCGGGCCAGCGCCTCGGCCCAGTGGCGGGGATCCGCCAGCGTTTCGTCGCCCCGGTAGCGAAGGGTCACCTCGTGGATTTCCCCCAGCTCGATGCAGGTTGCGGTGAGGGGCTCGGCATACGCCGCGGTCCAGGACAGCCGGTGTCGGATAAGCAATGCCCCGGCTCCCGACAACGCCGCATCAAACGCGCCGGCAAGGTCGGGCCGGTGCAGCCGCAGCGCTGCATTACGCTGCGCGAGGGCGGCGCGATAGCGAGACAGGGAACGGAGGTAGTCCCGGTCGGCCAGCGAGAGCACCCGGTCCAGGTACTGCCGTCGCTCGGCGGCGGCTCCCTGCACCAACCGGAGGTCGGTCGGGAGGAACGCCACGGCCAGCCAGTGTCCGATCGCGTCCCCTAGGCGCTCCGGCGCCGCCCCGTCGAGCTCGAGCCGCTTCCGCTTGCCGAGGCATCTGAAGCCGGCGGAGAGGTCGCGCGGCCGGCTGCCGTCCTCGAGGGTGAGCGTCAGCTGGAAGCCGGCCTCGCCGTGGCGGGTGACGTCGCTGTCCCGCGCGCCCCGAAGGGAGCGGAAGAGCACCGGGTAGTAGAGCAGCTCCAGGAGGTTGGTTTTCCCGTGGCCGTTGGCCCCGAGAAACACGGCACCGCGGGCGGGAAGCGCGAGGTCGAGCTCGGCGAGATTCCGGAAACCCCGCGCTATAATTCGGTCGGCCCGCATGACGTAAAAATAGCGGGGCATGAGCAGGATTCACAGCGCAGGCGGATGGCCGGAAGGTTGGATAGGAACGGCCTCCCCAACCCGATATTCGCCCATCCGCCTATCCGCCTAGCTCCCCGAAAACGCCGCCTTTCGCTTCTCCAGAAACGCCGCTGTCCCCTCCTTGAAATCGGCGCTCCCGGCCAGCTCCCCGAAGCGGCGGCTCTCCAGGGCCAGCGCATCCGCGAGCGAGAGATCCTCCTGCTCGTCGACCATGCGCAGGCACCCGGCCACCGCGAGCGGGCCGTTCTCCAGGATCGCGCGGAGCAGTTTCTCGCATTCGGGGATGAGCTGTTCAGCGGACACCACCCGGTTCACCAGGCCGATCCGATAGGCTTCCTGCGCGTCGAGCATCACTCCGGAGAGGAGGAGCTCCGCCGCCCGGCCCCGGCCCACCAAGCGGGGAAGGCGCACGGTGCCGCCATAGCCCGGGGTGATGCCGAGCTTGACCTCGGGTTGCCCGAAGCGGGCGTTCTCCGACGCAACGCGCAGGTGACAGGCCATGGCCAGCTCACAGCCGCCCCCCAGGGCAAAGCCGTTCACCGCGGCGATGACTGGCTTGGCGCTTGTCTCAAACCGCCGGAAGATCTCCGAGCCCTTGCGGGAAAGCGCCTGTGCCCGGAGCTGGTCGCAGCGAGCCAGCTCGCCGATGTCCGCCCCCGCCACGAAGGCTTTCGCTCCGGCGCCGGTGAGGATCGCCGCGCGGATGGAATCATCCTCGGTCAGCCGGGTCGCGACCTCTCCCAGCTCGGTGATCACGGTGTCGTTGAGCGCGTTGAGCTTCTCGGGGCGGTTGACGGTGACGAGGGCGACGCCGTCGCGGAGTTCGAACAGTAGTGTGGAGAACGTCATGGGAATCCGGGAATCAGGGGATCGGGGATCGTGGGAGTGCGCCAAAGATAAGTACAGGTCAGCTCCCCTCACCCCTTCGGCCTGATGAATTCGCGGAAGGGCGGGTAATTCCGTAAGGGCTCGGCGTCGACGTCGATGTGCAGCTCCATCGTCCCGTCGGGCCCAAAGGCATCACGCAGCAGGCTGACCGCAGTTTCGCGGTCGCCGAGGAGCGCTGCGATCTTCGCGCGCCAGACGGTCGACGTCCGCCCCGGCACCGGCACCTGGTGGTCGACGGTCGCGAGTTTCGCTGCCAGCGCCTCGGCCGCGTGGCGATCGCCCCGACGCGCGGCGATCACGCCGAGGTAGCCCAGGTATTCCTCGTTGCCCGGAAACTCGGCAGCGAGCCCACGGAACAGTGAGTCCGCCGCTGCCCAGTCCTGGTGGAAGTACAGTGCCGAGCCGAGGAAGTAGCGCCGCGCCTCGGTCGTTCGCTCCTCGGCGGGTCGGGCGCGGTACCAGGCGATCGCGCGGGCGGTGATCTCCTCCGCGGCCTCAAGGTGCCCGTGAGCGCGGAGCTCCCACGCGGCCTCGACCATGGCTTGGGCCGGCGTAAACCAGCCCTCCCTACCCAAGCCGACCACCGTGTCGAGTCCGGCCCGTACGGCCGCGAGGTTTCCCAGCGCCGCCAGCGCCTTGATCTCCTGGGCGAGCGCGCTGGGGCTGTCGGGTTTGTTTTCCCGAGCCTGCCGGGCGGCGGCGAGCTCATTACGATGCTCGCCCAGCTGATGGTATGCGAGAGTCAGCACGTGCCAATAATTCTTGGCGTCCTTCCGGTAGAGGCGCTCGACTTCCGGGTTTCCGGTGAGGGCTTCAATCGTCGCGCGAGGCCGATTCACGTGGCTGGCCGCGGTCGCACAGGGGTAAGCAAACCGCAGCGGCGCGAGCCCCGCCGCATCGCACATCGTGCGGTACACCGCGCGCCAGTCTTCCACCCTCACCGCCAACATGTAGTCGAGGAGGTGCCGCTGGAGCGCAGGAATGCGGTCCCGGATTCGACTCAGGCCCTCGAGCATCGAATCGATCTGTCCCGGGGGCGTTGGAGCGAACCACGTAAGGGCGGTCAGGGCCGCCTCGATCATCGGCCAGGTAAAGCTGCTGTCATGCACCACCGCCAGGCGGAAATGGCGCTGTGCGTCGGCGTACTGTCCTCGCCCCGACTGGGTCACGCCATCGAAGTACTCCTGATACGCCTCGAAGGTCGGGGGAGTCGTCGCGGCAGGCAGGAACCTGGTCGTGTAGGGGTTTCGGAGCGCCGCTGCCCCTCCGATCACCCGCAGCAGAAGGTCGCTGGTCGCCCGCTCCAGTCCACCGAGCCGAACCGGGATCCTCGACAAGGACCACACCGGTCCGTGGCGCCGAGCGTCGGTGAGCTGGGCGTCGAACACCAGCTCCCCGCTAGCCCGCGTCAGCTCCCCGGAAACG
>JAXIPC010000039.1:0-5009 GCA_045403135.1 Gemmatimonadales bacterium
GGCTCCGCCCCTTTGCCGCTCTCAGGATGACCACTTCGATAGTGCCCCGGGCGACGAGTGGGGCTCGCCGTAGGCGACGTCGGGCCGTGAGTGGGTTGCCTGGCGACCGGAGTAGGCGGCCCGACGGTTTCCAGCCCGATAACTTGACTCCCCCCTGAATTAGTCTTACATCTCTTCAGTTGGACTCCGGCCTTCGCGCACGGGTCCTTATGCAGCAATCAGATGGTTTTCTATTGGCGGCCTCTCGAGACCTTTCCGGCCTCGAGCGGCCGCCGCCGTGCTTACAGTGGACAACGAACTACCCGCACAGTGGACGTCTTTCGCGCTCACAGACGAAAAAGGAGATCACCTCAATGGCCTTCACATCCAACCGGCCCCCCCCCAACACCGCGGGCTGGTCGGTGTTGGCCTCGGCGGCCGTGCTACTTGCCTCGGCGGCCTTCGCGCCGCTCGCGGCCCAGGTCGCCGCGGGCGTCGCGCGGCCCGTTCGCCTCGAGGTCACCACCACCTCCACCGAAGCCAGGACCGCGTTCGCCAGCGGGATCGAAGACCTTACCAACGCATTCCCCAACCGCGGCAGCGACCGGCTCAAGAAGGCCGTGGACCTCGACCCGACCTTTGGGCTGGCCCGCGTGATTTACGCCACCGTGTTTGCCAGCGGACTGACGACGGCGCAACGCAACGAAGAAATAGCCCGCGGCATCGCCGACGCGGCCAAGGCCTCGACCGGCGAGCTGATGGTTGCCACCGCCTACCGGGAATCGTTCCGCCAGAACGCCGTCGGCGCGCGGGCGATTCTGCTCGCAGCCGGGGTTCTGCTGCCTGATGAGCCGATCATCGCCCACCAGCGCGCGGTCTTGCTCGCCAACGTGCCGGGCGGCACCCCGACCGATGCGGTCGTGGCGCTCAAGGCGGTGATCGAGCGTTTCCCCGATTTCGCTGCGGCGTACAACAACCTGGCGTACGCGCAGTGGACCGCCGGGGCCCGGGCCGACGCCATGACGACGGCCACCACCTACATGGCGAAGGCCCCGTCGCAGCCCAAGTCTCACGACACCTACGCCGAGCTGCTCCAGTGGGACGGCAACTTTGACGACGCCGTCACGCACTATAAGAAGGCCATCGAGGTCGACCCGACCTTCCTCGGCGGCACCTACGGCCTCTCCGAGGTGTATGTGCTGCAAGGCAAGGGCGAAATGGCGCGCCAGGCGCTGACCGCGGCCCTCCCCAATACCACCACGCCGGCCCAGCGGATCACGATCCACAACCGGATCGCCAACAGCTACGTCATCGAGGGCAATATTAAGGGAGCCATGACCTCCCTGGGCACGGTGATCGACGAAGCCACCAAGGCGGAAAACAACGGGGCGATCGCAGGAGCACATATCGCGCTCATGAACCTCGAAGCGGTCTTCGGCGACCCCAAGACCAACGCCAAGACCATCGCCGCCCACATCGGGCACGTGGCCGCCGTACCCCCGCCCCCGCCGGGAGCGACACCGCTGAACCCGGCGGGACGATTCAACGGCACTGGGACCAGCTACGCGATCGCCGGGCAGACCGCGATGGCGCGGAGCTATCTCGATTCGCTGACTCAGCAGGAGAAGAGCGCCCCGAGCCCGGTCGTGACGTCCCAGGTGCGCGGGCTGACGGGATGGGTGCTCTACAGCGAGGGGAAATACCCTGAGGCGCTGGCCGAGTTCCGCCTGTCCAACCAGCAGGCTCCGGCGGTGCGCACCGGGACCGCGCTGACTCTATTCAAGCTCGGCAATGTGGTGGAGGCGCGCTCCATCCGCGATGAGATCATCAACGACCGGAACCTGAATCTGGCCAACGGGCAGAACGCAATGGCGCGGCGGCTGCTGAGGCTCCGGATTACCTGAACTGAATCGCGGTGGCGGTCGTGCGGGGGCCTTCGCTCGAGGAGCGGAGGTCCCCGTTCACCGTTCGACCACAGGCGGTGAGCTGTGCGGCTCGGGCGCTTCCGCTGGGGTGTTCGCGGTCCACCCGGTCGAGACCCATGCGCTCGAAGAACCCGATCGCCGCCAGAAGCGCAGCGGGTCGTTCGCGGGCAAGTCGGGCCGCCGCGACACAATCGGCGGCGAGCTCCCAACCTTGCAGGACACGCTCGAGCGGCTCGCGCGGTCCCGCGGTCGCCACGGCCGGCCGGCGGTGGCCTAGCTGGATATGAGCGTATTCGTGGGCCAGCACGAACGCCGAAATCTCCGGGCCGTACCGCGCCATCAGCTGCGGATTGTAATAGACGACCGGATCGCTGGAGTCTGCGAAGGCCACGGCCAGATCGGTGAGCGTTTCGCTAGCAACTGTACGAATATTAGACGTCTGTAATGATTGGATTCGCATCTGACTTAGTCCCAAGTTGAACTGGGAAAATAAGATACCTGCAGCGACTGAAAAGGTGCGCCAAAGCATGCCTATCTTTTAGGCAAGAGGCGTACCCAGGAATGAGGAGGCGGTGAGCCGACGCGTTCCGACCTGAAACCTTCAACCAGGCCCTCCGTAGTACCAGCATTCCCACGACAGGACCCCGCGCGTGCAATCGCTCCGGCAGGACCTGCTGCTCGGCGTCCGATCGCTCCGCAAGGAACCCGCGTCAGCGATCATCGCGAGCATCACCCTGGCGCTCGGGATTGGCCTCTGCGCCACCTCCTTCAGCCTGGTCTACGGAGTATTCCTCCGCGGGCTTGATATTCCCGAGCCGGACCGGGTGCGCCTGATCTACCGCACCAACCCGGCCCGGGGCAACGATCAAATGTGGGTGACGGTGTACGACTTCCATGATTGGCGCGCTCAGCAGACCTCCTTTGAAATGCTGGCCAACTTCTCCAACGGGACTGTCAACCTCGCCGGCCCCGAGGGGCCCGAGCAGTATGACGGCGCCTTCGTTTCGGCCAACGCCTTCGACGCGCTCCGGGTCCGGCCCATCCTGGGTACAACATTCCGCCCCGGAGACGACAACGCCGACGCGCCGCTCACGATCGTGCTCGGCTACGACGTCTGGGCCACCCGGTTCTCCTCCGATTCCGCCATCGTCGGGAAGTCGGTCATCGTCAACGGCGAAGCCGCCACCGTTCTCGGTGTGATGGCCAAAGGCTTCCGCTTCCCTCAGGACCAGGCGCTCTGGGTCGCGCAGCGGGACAATCGCGCGGCCAATCCCGTCCGAAGCCGAAGCCCGGGATTTCAGGTGTTCGGCCGCCTCAAAGATGGCGTCACCTGGGATCAGGCAGGGCGCCAGATGACCCAGATCGCGGCGCGGCTCGCGCTGGCGTATCCCGAGTCCAACAAAGGCATCACCACCTCGCTCAAGACCTTTGTCGAGGACGACACCGGCCCCGAGCTCGTGGCTGTATTCGGAGCCATGCAAGTCGCGACGATTTTTGTGCTGCTGATCGCGATCGCCAACGTGGCCAATCTCCTCATGGCCCGCGCGACCCTGCGCACCCGGGAAGCGGCGGTGCGCACCGCGCTCGGGGCGACCCGTCTTCGGGTGGTGCTCCCGTTCTTCGCCGAGACCCTGGTGCTGGCGCTGGTGGGAGCCGCAATCGGGATCGGGATCGCCTACGTCGGCGTGACCCTTTTCGACGGAGCAACCCAAGGGGTAGGCAAGCCCTACTACATGCAGTTCGGCCTCGATCTTCCGGTCATGCTGTTCATTATCGGCATCACCGTGGTGACGGCGTTCCTGGCCAGCGCGGCTCCCGCGTTCTACGTCCTCAAGACCGACGTGAACGCCACCCTCAAGGACGAATCCCGGGGGTCCTCGGGCGTGCTGGGCACGAGACTCACCGCCGCGCTGGTGACCGCCGAGATTGCGCTGTCCTGTGCCCTGCTGGTCGGCGCGGGGCTCATGGTCAGGAGCATCGTCAAGCTCCGGACCTTTCAGTATCCCTATACCACGGAGAACGTCTTTACCGCCTCGGTGCGGGTGGCGGACGCCGAGTATTCGACCCCGGAAGCGCGCCGGAATTTCTTCCGGAACCTGGTGGAGCGCCTGGAGGCGTTACCGGGCGCGCAGTCGGTGGCGCTGACCACCAATCTGCCGGTCAACAACAGTGGTCGCGATATCGCCATCGCCGGACAGGTCTATGCCCGGCCGCAGGATTACCCCACCGCCGCGAATGCGACGGTCACGCCCGGGTTCTTCCGGACCTTCGGGACGGCGCTGGTCCGGGGCCGCGAGTTCAACGCGAGCGACGACGGAACCAGCGCGCCGGTGGCCATCGTCAACCAGGCGTTCATCGATAAGTTCCTTCCGGGCCGGGAGGCGCTCGGTCAGCGATTCGCGGAGCGCACCGGCAACGACAGCCTGGCGCCGTGGAAGACCATCGTGGGCGTCGTCCCGAACTTGCATATGGAAGGCTTCGACACCGACGATCGCCGGCCCTATGGCTACTATGTGCCCCTGGCCCAGCGGGATGTGCGTTTCGCCACGATCGTAATCCACGTATCTGGTCCCGATGCGATGACGCTGACCGGGAGTGTGCGCGAGGTGGTCCGCTCGATGAATCCGAACTTGCCGATCTTCGAGGTCAACTCGATGCAGGGAGCGATCCGGCAGGAGAGCTGGTTCTTCTACGTGTTCGGAACCCTGTTCATCGCGTTCGGGGCGGCGGCACTCTTCATGGCGACGGTCGGGCTCTACGGGGTCCTCTCCTTCTCGGTGAGCCGCCGCATGAAGGAGATGGGGATTCGGATGGCGCTCGGCGCCAGCGCGCGGGACGTGATCCGGCTCGTGATGCGCCAGGGAGGCAAGCAGATTGCCGTCGGCCTGGGCCTGGGACTCCTGGCCGCCTACGGACTGACCCGGGTGATCGGCATCCTCATGTTCGAAGTGCAACCGCGGGACCCGCCGGTCTTCGCGATGGTCGTGCTGGTCATTGCTGCGGTCGGCATGTTGGCGAGCCTGGTGCCCGCCCGGCGCGCCACCCGCGCCCAGCCGACCGTGGCCCTGCGCCACGAGTGAGTCCTTGCACCCCCGTGGGGCGACA
>JAXIPC010000115.1:0-4680 GCA_045403135.1 Gemmatimonadales bacterium
TGTAGGTCCCCGGGGCCAGGGTCAACGTCGCCATCGATTGCAGGATGTTGAATGGACTGGTGAAGACCGAATCAACCAGAGTGGAGTCGTACTCGATCTCGGGGGGGGTGCCGACCACGCTGGACGCCCCGTGGGCGTTGATAACGTCACTACTCCGGGCGCCCCCCTTGTTGACCCCCGGGGCACAACCGGTCCAGTTGAGCGGTGTGGTGTCGAAGCCGGTGATGTCGATGTTGCCGCCGGCGTTGATGCCATCCTGCGCGGTGACCGCGGCCTGGATATCGATGCTCGGAATCAGCAGCCGGAGATACCGGCCCAGGTATCGCGTGGCGATCACGTTGCCGGCCGCGTCGAGCTGGTCGCCCCGAACGCGGAGCAGGTATTTTCCTCCGCTCATCCGGGTCATCACCTGGCGGTACCGGCCGGTCGGGCCGACGTTCACCGAAGCCCATGTACTGTCGCCGTAGATCGCATAGGTGTTGTAGGCGACCGACCAGTTGGCCAGCATGTCGTTCAAGCCGGCCTCGGCCGCCTCGGTCGCCTGGGTCGCCCGGATCGCGGAGCGTCCGCCGGCCATTTCCAGCCGGCCCGCGACGAAGACACCGGTGATGAGGGCGGCGATCACGACCATCGCGATCAGAGACAACACCAGGGCGAGGCCGCGTTCGTCTCGGGGCAGAGCCGGCAGTCGCAGTCGTCGCATGAAATCTCCTCGATCAGCGGGCGTTGCGCAGCAGGACCCGCAGCGCCAGAGAGTCGCTCACCAGGGCGCCCACGGCACCGCCAAGGGTCGTCAAAGGGCGGGCGGTCTCGGACCGCACGGTGAGGTCGATGGTCCGGACGGCCGAGGGAACGGTCGTAAACGCCCCAGCCGAATCCCGGTAGAGGAGTTGAAGCCCTCCGGAGGCGAGGGGCCCGATCACGGGCTCCATCGCGCCGAATCCGCTCAGCGATTGGGCGCCGAGGTATTGGCGCCCGCCGCTGGTCGTGATCGCGAGCTGCATCAGCTCGAAGGTGCGGACCGGCCCGGGAACCTGGTAATCGGCCACCAGCAGCCCCGCGGTGGTGAACGAGAGCGCGGCCGCGCCGTCCGGACAGGTCGAATTCGACGCCGGCCCCAGGATCGGAAGCTGAACCCACTGGTCGTCGGCCACCGACACCGTGTCAAGACCGTCGGCGAACACCAGCAAGCTGTCGCGGAGCATGACCGGGAGCCGGTATCCGGAGTAGGTCGGGCCCAACCTGATGCGGACCTCGTTGCTGGCGACCTGGCAGGTCATCCCGGAGTTCCGCATCCCCCAGTAGGTTATGCTGCTGCCCGTCATGGCGACCAAGTCGGACGTCCCGACGCCGGCAACGTTGCTGACCTCGCGCAGCTCCGCGGCCACTGTCTGGCTACCGGACCGGAGCGTGAGCTGGGATCCCGCCTTCTCGCTGGCGGTCCGCTGGACCTTTTCCATAAGCCCCATGGAGGCATAAATCAGGCTGACAGTGACCACAAAGATGATCATGGCCAGGAGCAGCTCGATCAGCGTGAAACCGGCTCGAGCATGGCTCGGGGACCGGCGGGTCACGGGCATAAGAGGGTGCCCCTCACGGTCATGGCCAGCGACCGCCGGCCAGCGAAGATGTTGACTGTTTCCGTCACGGTCCGGCTCCGGCCGGACCCAGCGATGGTCCAGGTCTCGGTACCTTGCAGGGAGCTGGCCGAGCCGCCGGAGACCGCCGTGCAGGTCGGAGTCGTCGTTGCCGCGACCAGCCGAAGATTGTCGATCCGGCTCGCGGCGGTCGCGCTGGCCATAGTGCGAAGCCGGCCATCTCGGAGCATGATGGTGATGGTGGCCGCCGTTTGCATCAGCGCCAGGATCCCCACCGAGAGGATCCCGATCGCGATCAAGACCTCGATCAGCGTGAAGCCGTCTCTTCGTCCGGTGACGCTCATCGCACGACACTCCCGAGGCCGGTGACGACCACCGAGTCCACAGCATCTCCCCGCGTCAGCCGAACCATTCCGCTCCCGGTCCCCAAGCCACGGGGGTCGAAAACGATCGAATCGAAGGTCGCGGCCACACTCAGGCGGTACTCTCCGGCCAGATCCTTCACCGGGCCCAGGGTATCCCTGGTGCTCAAGCCGGCTGCCACCAGCCGCGGCTGAGCCTCGCTCCAGATTACGCCGCCCGCCACCCTGAACACCACCAGCCGGCCGCCGTGCTGCGCCGCCAGGCGCGCCGCCGCGAGGTAATTGAAGGTGGCCGTGCGGCCGCTCTTCACCTGAGCCCGATCGGCGATGCCCACGATTCGGGGCAGCGCCGTCAGCGTCAAAATTCCGATGACCGCGAGCCCGATCATCAGCTCGAGGAGGGTAAACCCGCGGCGGCTCCGGCTTGAGGTGCGGAGGACGCATGAATGGCCTGTCATGCCCCGGCGAACTGCACGGCCAGTGCCATCGTTTCGGCAGCTTCTTGAACAAACAGAAGTCGAAGTTTGGGCAGGAGATAGCATTCATTGCACGAGGCACCTGCTGGCCGCGACGGAATCCTTGTCGGCATTTCGCGGGATCAGGGGCTTTGCGCGTTCGGGGCGACCAATAAAATGACACGTCAAGACTCTGGTCGGTTTTGGTGCTGACGTTGAGGGCGTTAGGTGTGCCGCCTTCGCTCGTCTTGACTGGCTCTTGACGCTCGATGAATAGGATGTGGGCACACCTTCACCAAGAGGCTCCCGTGACACCCGACCGCTGGCTTATTCCCCTCTCACTGGCCGTTGTCGCCGCCTGCGGCGATCTCCCCACAACCCAAACCGCGGAGTCAATCGACGCGGGCACGCCGAGCGCCGCGGCGTCAACTGGCGGTGCGAACCTCGTTCTGGCATCGAGCTGGGGAACCTACAACCCTTGCACCAACGAACAGATCCTCCTGGAGGGGAGGTACCACTTGAGCTATCGGTTCGTGGCTACCCCGACTGGTACGTTCCAATGGGCAGTCCACACCGACGGGCAGTACTCCGGAACGGGCGCGACAGGGACCGTTTATCACGGGACCGACGTGAGCCGAACCAATTACGTTGGCGGAGGGGGTGATGTCTTCACCTTCGTGGTCCGCGATCGAATCATCAGCTCAGGTCAGGCGGACAATCTCATTATCAACATTCTCTTCCGGGCGACGACCACCGCCAACGGCGATCTTTCCGCCGAAATCGTCTCGTTCACCGTCGAGTGCGAGGGCTAGGAAGCTGAAACGGGGCGTGCTGTCGGACGTCATGCCCCGTCAGCCTCTTACAAGATGTATCGCCTGAGATCATCATCCCCGATCACCTTGGCCAGCCGCTCCCGCACCCGCTCCGCGGTGTAGACGATCTGCTTCTCCGGCCAGCCCGGCAGCTCGAAGAGCACCTCGTCCATCAGCGTGGCCATCACCGTGTGCAGCCGCCGGGCGCCGATGTTTTCCATCCGGTCGTTGGCGACACTGGCAACCCGGGCGATCTCCTTGATCGCATCAGGCTGGAACTCCAGGGTGCATCCCTCGGCCCCCACCAGGGCGGCATACTGCTTGGTCAGCGCATTCTCCGGCTCGGTCATGATCCGCACGAAGTCGTGCTCGGTGAGCGGCGTCAGCTCCACCCGGATCGGGAAGCGGCCCTGCAGCTCGGGGATCAGGTCGGAGGGCTTGGAGACGTGGAACGCCCCCGCCGCAATGAACAGGATATGGTCGGTGCGCACGTAGCCGTAGCGGGTCTGCACCGTGGAGCCCTCGACGATCGGGAGCAGGTCCCGCTGGACCCCCTCGCGGGAGACGTCGGGGCCGCCGGTGGCGCGTTCGCCCGCGATCTTGTCGATTTCGTCGACGAAGATGATGCCGTGGTTCTCGGTGCGGTCCAGCGCCTCGTTCACCACGTCGTCCATATCGACCATCCGCTTGAGCTCCTCGTCCACCAGGATCCGCCGCGCCTCCTGGACCCGGACCGTGCGCCGCTTCTTCCCCTTGGGCAGCATGTTCTGCAGCCACTCGGTGAAGTTGAAGTCGGTGCCTTCCATGCCCTGGGGCGGCTGCATCATGTCGACCGGCGGGTAGCCCTGCGGGGTGACTTCTATTTCCACCTCGCGCTCGTCCAGCTTGCCATCCAACAGCATCGCCTTGAGCTTTTCGCGGGAGCGTTTCCGGCTCTCTTCTGCGTCTCGGTCGCTCCCGTCTTCCCGTCCTCCCGTCTTCCCATCCGGCGGCGAAGGCAAGAGGAGATCCAGAAGTTTCTCATCCGCCGCGCTCTCAGCGTGAGGAAATATCTCGTCCTCGCGCTCGGTGCGTACCAGGTTGACCGCGGCGTCCACCAGATCGCGGACCATCCCCTCGACATCGCGGCCTACGTAGCCCACTTCGGTGAACTTGGAGGCCTCCACCTTGACGAACGGCGCGCCGGCCAGCCGGGCCAGCCGGCGGGCGATTTCGGTTTTTCCCACCCCGGTGGGGCCGATGAGGATGATATTGGAAGGGGTGATCTCGTCCCGCATCGGCTCGGGCGCCTGGGCCCGGCGCCAGCGGTTCCGCACCGCGATCGCGACTGCCTTCTTGGCCGCATCCTGACCCACGATATAGCGATCGAGCTCCACGACGATCTGCCGGGGCGGGAGCTCCTCGAGCCACGGCGGCACCGGCTGGTCGATGGCCTGGGTGGGACCCGCGGGCA
>JAXIPC010000034.1:0-1639 GCA_045403135.1 Gemmatimonadales bacterium
CGCCACGGCGAGATAGAGCGCCTCCCCATCCCAGTTGAGCCAGGCCCGCGCCGAAAACGCCTCGGAGTCGAACGGTTCTTCGCTCCGCAGGTACTGGTGCTCTCCGTCCAGCTCGAGCGGCGCGCGAGTGTCGAATCCCGCGAGCGTGCCGTCGAGAAGCGGTGGGGCATGGATGAAGGGCGCCGCCGCCTCGGCCGGCGGCTCACTGGGCGGCTCGAAGTAGGGTCGGTGTTTCGGCCGCTGCAGGCGGAGTCCCGCGAGGGTGGTTCGCTCTCCCGCCCGCTCGATGGTAGCTCCGGTCTCGGACAGATGGTAGCGAGTGACCCCCTCCGCGGACGCGACCTCGATCTGATCACCGCTGATGCTGAGGACGGGAAGGGGATCAGCCGCCCCAGGAGACGCCCTGAGCAGGGTGACCCAGCGGAGCGGGCGCCCGTCGGCCGTGATCATCAGAAAGCGCTGAGCGTCCTTGGTGCCGGGCAACCCGGGAGCCCTGGCCCGGAGCAGGTCTCCTTCGCGGATCCAGAACATCGCCCGGAGGGTGACCTGACCCTCTGGATGGGTCACCCGTACCTCGATCGGCGCGTCGCCAGCGGGGACGAATCTCTCCGGGTCCGACACGAACGGGTGCTCGAGCGCCTCGGGTTTCCAGGTTCCGTCGGGCATGACGTCCAGCGTCCCGTTGAAGTGCCAGGGCAGATCCACGGTTTCTCCGGCGCTCGCGTCGACCTCGAGCACGTCGAGCAGCAACCCCGGTGACGCGACGAGAGTGCGTTGGAACCGCCCCGCCTTCGCCCGGCACCAGGCCCACTGCCCGCCGGCCTCGAAGGCCGAGCACCACGCGTCCTCGCCGCCCACGTTCTTCCCGTCCAGGCGCGGTGCGTTGTGGGCCAGCGCCGAGCGATACCACTCGAGCACCGGTTCGACGTAGGAACCGGTTCCCGGATCGGGGAGCCAATGCGCTCCACCGGCGTGCAGCGTGAGATGCAGGCGGTCGGGATGGCCGTGGCCGCCAATGTCCCGGCCGCACTCGAGGCTGGCGTAGAGATCCCCATGCCGCAGCACCGCCAGCCCTTGTCCGCTCATGAACACGCTGGCCGGATTCCACGGCGGCACCGTGCCGGGGTCCGGTGCCGGCACCATCGCGGTGAGCGCCCACCAGGAAAGTCCGTCACGGCGGCTCCGGGCGACCCTTGGCCGGCCCGCCTCGTGGAGCCACGCATCGTAGAGAAGGACACTGGTCCCCGGTAACGCGAGCGCATAAAGCGCGCCGAGCCAGGCGTCCAGCTCGTCATCGCCGCCCAGCCAGCCGCGGCCGATCTCCCACAGCTCTACCGAGGGCGCCTCGGCCAGCGAGACGCCGTAGCGCGAATCGCGCCGCGCGGGATAGGTGAAGTCGGGCAGCGCGGTTCGGGCCGGCGCCAGGAGCGCATCCCGAAAGTGTCGCCGTACCTCGGCGTCCTCCAGGAGATCATAACCCGCCGACCGGGCCCAGTGAATGCCCTGCATCAGGCCGCGCAGGGCAAAGAGGTGATAGTTCTCACCCTCCCACCAGAGCCCGTCCTCCCCGAACCCTTCGGCCAGATGACCGACGAGCCCGGTGCGCGACTCTACGGCCGTCTTGGCGAGCTCGGCGTCC
>JAXIPC010000221.1:0-34855 GCA_045403135.1 Gemmatimonadales bacterium
CCGGCTCCCTCGATCCCGCGCGCGCCGCGAACCCTCCGCCCTGCACCGCCCTCCACCGCGTGAGCGATTCGTCCTGGCGGCTCCCGCGGTCCCCGACCGGGCTCCTGCCCGGCGAGATTCACGTCTGGCGCATCGCGCTCGATCCGCCCGCCGAAGCGTTCCCGGGCCTGGAAACTCTCCTCTCGGACGACGAGCGCAGCCGGGCCGGCCGCTTCTACTTCGAAGCGGACCGCGGGCGCTACGTCGTGGCCCATGCCGCGCTCCGCGCGCTGCTCGCCCGCTATCAGAACGTCTCCGAATACCGGAATCCGTTTCAGGTCGGCCCCAACGGCAAGCCCTCGCTCGCCGGCGGCGCACCGCTCCGCTTCAACCTCGCGCACTCGCGGGCTCTTGCGCTGGTGGCCCTGGCCACCGAACGGGAGGTCGGCGTGGACCTCGAGGCGCTGGACCCCCGCACGGAAATCGAGGCGGTGGCGGCGCGGTTCTTCTCGCCGCCGGAATGTCGAGCCCTGCTCGCCCTCTCGCCGGAGCTCCGGCGCGCGGGGTTCTTCCATGTCTGGTCGCAGAAGGAAGCCTACCTGAAGGGCCGGGGCGACGGGGTGGCCGGAGGACTCGCCCACTTCGATGTCACCGCCGATCCCACCGCGGGAGCGGAGCTCCTGGTCGACCGGCGCGATCCCGAGGCGCACCGGCGCTGGCGACTCCTCTCCCTCGACCCGGGTGAGGCGTTCCGCGGCGCGGTGGCGGCCGAGGGAGCCACACCGGTGCTGCGGCGCTTCGAGTGGCCATGAGCGCCGGCCACGGCTCACGCGGGATCGGGGCCGTGGTCATCGTGGTGTCCGCGGCCTGCGTGGCCTTCTTCACCTTGAGGCCAGGCGGCGCGGGACCGCAGGCCGCCGTTCCCGGGGGGTATCTCTCCAGCGACGTCGTTCTCAACATCCTGCTGTTTGTTCCATTGGGTGTAGGCTTCGCGCTCGCGGGCGCGAACCCGCTTCGCGCCGCCGTCATCGGCGCCCTTGCCAGCGGGGCGATCGAGCTGGCCCAGCTCTCCTGGATCCCCGGCCGATATGCCTCGGTTCACGATCTGCTGACCAACGCCACCGGGACCGCGGTCGGGGCCCTGCTGGTGACCCACTGGGCCGGACGGGAGCGGTGGTGGCGTTCGCTTTCGCCGTGGATCGCCGGGGCCATCGTGTCCGCGTGGGCCGGCGGGGCGTTCCTCCTCCGCGCCTCTCTCCCGGGAACCCGATGGTATGGGCAGCTGGCCCATGATTTCGCTGGAACCGAGCAATTCGACGGGCGGGTGCTCTCCCTCTCCTTGCAAGGGACGCCGCTGGACGATCACGCCATCGCCCAAACCCAGGCCCTTCGCGATCGAGCGCGGCACGCCGATACCCTTCGTCTCGAGACCACCGTCGAGACGGGCTCTCCCTCCTCAGGCAGGGCGCAGATCGTCGCGATCGTGGCAGGACAGCCTGGGGAGATCGCGAGTATCTGGCAGGAGGGTCACTCCATCGTGGCGCGACAGCGACTCGCTTTGAGCGACGCAGGACTCCGAACTCCCTGGATCCGGCTGGACAGCGCGCTGCCGGCGCGAACCGGGGAAGCGGTGACAATCACCCTCGAGGTTACCCGCAGAGCATTCCGTCTGTCGGCACGGGGGCCGGCAAGCGCGCGGGAGAGCAGCCTCGCCCTCACTCCCGATCTGTTCTGGTCCGCCTTCCTGCCCGGGGAGTACCATGGAGGCGACGGCGGGCGCTGGCAGCCTCTCCTGCCCGCGCTCCTCACGTATATCACCCTGGGACTTGCGCTCGGCGGCCGGCCGTTCCGGCTGGCAGCCGCGACGGTAGTGACGCTGCTCGCAGGGCCGCTCCTGGCCGGCGCGGCCTTTCCCGATGCCGCGCTCCTGGGCGCGGCGGTCACCGGGACGCTCGCCGGCGCCTGGCTTTCCTCCCTGCTCAAGTTCCGGAAACGCGAAGGGCCGCTTCCGACGGAAGCGGCCCTCGCGGTGGTGCCGCCGGCGGACTAGAAGGTCTGCGCGTCGTTTATTTGTCTCGGCTTGAGTACCCACGCCCCGGTACCGTCCGGCACCAGCACGCCTTGCACGTTCATGGTGCGGCCCGGCCGGAAATTGGCGCGGTTGAAGTTGATGAGTCCATCGAGAAGCACGGTGACCGGCCCGGAGGGATCGCCGCCCACCACGCGGTAGTCGGGAGCGGCGGTCGCCGTGTCGGTGATGAGTGCGCCGGTGATGATCACCAGGCCGGCGTCGAGCACACCGCCGGAGGCGGTGGCCGCCGTGCCGGTGGCGACGGGCAGCGGAATCGGCGGCGGACGCTGACCGAAGCGCGAGATCACCGCCAGATCGATCGTCGGCTGCCCTGCCCGGCTGGACGCCACACCCAGCACGCTGACACTGTCTCCCGGACTGTTGGCGATCAGGCCGCCGCGCAGCGACACCCGGGTCAGCCGAATCTGGCCCGAGCTGTCCACGATGTGCGAGGTGGTATCCCGGAACGACTGCACCCCGGCCAGGATCACTCCCCGGATGAACGCGCGCTTCCCGGCCGGCAGCAGCCTGGCCTGACGAATCGAGACCTCGGGGAAGCTGAGCCGGATCAGCGCGTTCGTGTTGGTATCGCTGATCTCCACCTTGATGTGCGAGGAGTCGATCGCGGCAACGACGATGGAGTCGCCCAGGCTGGCTTGCTCCACCGTGATCGAGTACTCCCCAAGCGGCACCCCGTTGAATCGGGCGATCCCGAGGATGCTGGTCGTGACGGTCTGGATGGCCACGCCTCCACCCGCAGGGCGCAGGGATACTCGCGCACCTGGAAAAAGCGTGTCCGCCGCGTTGGGTGTGTGCGAGCCGTCGCGATCGAGAAAGGCCAGCGTCGTGATCGAATTGGTCGGTAACGCCGCGAGCCCGAGGTCGGAACCGGCGTTGTTGCACGCGGCGGCGGCCAGCAGGAGCGCGGCGGGACGAATGGTTCGGAGCAGAATGGGGTTCATGATCAGTACTCCACGCGAAGGCCGAACCGCACCAGCCGCGGCTCACCCCGGCGGGCGAGCAGGGAGCCGAATCGCGGATTGGCCGAGAGCGGCAGAGTCACCGCGCCGTTGGCGTCAATGGAGAGAGTCTTGGCCGGGTCGATCAGTATCGCGGCGCGGTCCACCAGCCCGGTGACGCTGGAGACGACGTTGAACGCATCGACGGTAAACGCGAGTGAGCTCCCGCCGCCGCGGAGCGCCAAATTCACCGTAAAACGCAGATCGAGCGACCCGACGCTCTTCTCACGGCAGCTGTTCCGCGCGGCGAAACCGCCCACCGTCGAGCCATCACAGGTGGCGAACCCACCCGTCGCGGCCGGCACGCTGGCGGCCTCCACCGGGTCATTGTTTCCAGCCAGGTCGCCGTTCACGTCCACGCCATTGCGGAAACCGGGTGTGAAGGGCAGACCCGAGCGCCAGCGGCCCCGGGCCGCCAGGGAGATCGGATATTTGCCCGCGCTGCGGAACTCGGCGGTAGCGGCGAGCCGATGGGGAATATCGAGATCGGACCGGCCCTCGTCCCATACGGCGCCGTTGATCCCCTCGGGAAACGGCGAAAACCGGTCAGCCGGGTCCGGGGAAAGCGCTCCCAGGATGTTGTCGCGGGTTCGCGAAAACGTGTAGGAGGCGAGCAGGGACAGCGACCGGGCCACCTGGCGGTCGATCGTCGCGGTGGCCTCGTAATGGTCCGAGAACCCGGTCGGGGAGAGGGCACTCACCACGTCGAACTCCTGGAACCGGCGGCTGCTGCCCGGCGCCGCGCTCACCATCCCGCCCTGCTGCACCAGCGAGCCGTACACCGGGCGGCCCTCCTGGCTCAGCCCCGAAGCGCTGGCGCTTCTGTTCAGGTCAGCGCGGCGCATGAGGAAGTCGGTGTGGTGGTAGCTGCCGACGATCTGGATGGTGACGCCGCCCTGGAGGGCGCGGGTGATACCCAAGTCGCCCTTGACGGTCCGCGGTGCCCGATAGGGGCTGGTGAACAGCGTCAACCGCGGGCCACGATCCGGCGCCTGTCCCACCCCGGGGAGCGTGGGCCACAGGGCGAATTGGCCCTGGCCTCGGAGCACCCTGACGTCACCATCGAACAACATCGCCTCGGCGAACGTGGCCGGCTCCATCCCGCTGGCGTAGAGCCCCCCGCTTCCCTGCACGACCCAGTCGCCCCGGCTCTGCACGTCCCACACGAAACCCACCCGAGGCTGAACGCCGCGCCGGTCTTTCAACGACGAATCACTGCGGATCCCCGTGGCGGCCAACCAGGGCTGGTTCACGCTGATCTTGCTGGAGGACAGCATCTGGGTCTGATACCGCACCCCGAAGAGCAGGGAGAGCTCGGGAGAAACCGCGTAGGAGTCCTCGAGGTAAAGCCCGACCTCGGGCACCGTGAACTTCGTCTCGGCGTTGGTGGCCACGGTCTGGAAGAAGGTGCCGGTCGCGGCGCCGAAGTTATCGAGATCGCCGAAGAGGAAGCGGCCGGCGGAGCCATACCGGTAGTTCTGCCGATAGTTGATATAGTCGAGTGAGATGCCGGCCTTGACCGCATGTCCGCCCCGGACCAGTTGGAGCCCCTCGCTCACGCTCAGCGTCTGGGTGTCGAACAGCCCCGGAAGCACCGGGTTGCCCGCCACGCCGACCCCTTCGCCCACCAGCGCGGTGGCGGCCAGCGGGCCCGCGGTCCACTCCCGCCGCGAGGCGGCGAATCCGGCCCGGAGCTCGTTGGAGAAAAACTCACCGGTTGAGGTCAGGGACGCGGCAGCCGAGATGTCCCTCCCTTTCAGAGCGCCACCATTCCCGTTGCCCGCGTCGGTGCCGACGTCGGGGTGGGTCTCCTTCCAGGTGGTGTATCCCGCCCTGGCCATGAGCGCGCTGGTTCCGGAGAGCTGCCAATCGAGCCGCCCGAATCCGCTGCCGCCCTTCCAGGTCCGAACCACCGGGGCCACGGATCCGCCAAGCGGGGTCTGGAACGAATCGGTGCCGATCAAGGGGAGAATCTGCCGGAGCGACACTGATTGTCCCCGGTACCGAGAGGTGTCGTTTTCCCAGGGGAATGAAGTGGGCGTCTGGAGCGACTGGTAGTCCGCGCGGAGAAAGAAGTGCGCGGTGTCGGGAACCAGCGCGCCGCTCAGCGCTACGCCGAGCTGCAACGAGCTCGCGCTGCTGTCCGCCGGGTTCTGTTCTTTGCGGCCGCCCAAGCTGGCCCGACTCCAGGTCGCGAACGGCGAGATCTGCACCTCGTTCCCGCCTCGGCGCGTTTCCAGGCCCAGGACGGAACCGGCCACGCCGCGCCACTCGGCGTCGGGGGTGCTGCCGAAAACCTGGCCCTGGTTCACTCCGTCGCGCTGGAACACCGGCGCGGAGGCGGCTTCTCCCGGGAGGCCGGGATGCCGAAGCAAGGACTCGGGAACGCCATCCACGAAGAGCCGGCTGAAGCTGCCCGGCAGACCGCCGGCGCTCTGGGCGAAGCCCGGCCGGCCGTCGCGGGGCTGCGCGACATCGGTGACCCCGCGGGACAGATCGGTGGCATCCCGCCGGAGGTCGAAGGTCCGGAGCTCACGCTCCGAAACGATGCGACCCATTGCCCCGGCACTGGCGCCCGGCTGGTCGATCTCGGTGACCGAGGTGATCGGGGGAGGACGCTTCTCGAGGGTGAACGAAACCGTGGTGGTGCGGGCGGGGGCCACCACCACGCCGAGCCGTCGCACCGGCTGATACCCCACGACTTCCACCAATATCCGATAGGTTCCCGGCAGCATCATCCGCACGCCGAAGGTGCCGTCCTCCTGGGACTCGAGGTTGAGCATCGCGCGTCCCGAAGCGCCCTCGACCGTTACCGCCGCGCCCGCCAGCGGCGAGCCGTCGGAGGACTGGACCGTGCCCCGAAGGGCTCCGGCGGTGATGCTCTGCGCGGCGAGAAAAGGGCTTCGAGATACCGAGGCTGTGACGAGTCCGAGGGCCACAACGCAGACTCGTGTGATCATGCGTCTCCGCACGCCTGACATTCGGTAACCTGATTTGAAGAGTTGGGGCCGAGAACTCTTGAAACAGTCGCAATTGTACTGCAGAAGGGGTGCCACAGCACCTGACCGTCGAGCGCGAGATTTAAGCAACACTCCACCCCCAAAGCTGGCTTTGGCGCGACACGCTGAGGCAAAGATACAACAGTCGACACGGCCCACTCCAGGCCGGCCAAGGGAGCGGTAAAGTCTCCCCGGGTGGTGACGCAGGCCGGTGCAGCACTAGACTTTAGTTCGTGCCCCCGATCCCCTTCCGCCACCGCATCCTTCTTTCCCTGCTGCTCCTGGGTGCGGTTCCGTCGGCCTTGCTGGTGGCTGGGCTGGCGATCGTCCTCCTCCGCACCAACCCGGCGCGCGCGAGCCAGGAGGCCCTCCGGCCGGTGCGGGAGAGCGGCCGGGAGCTGCTGCGGGTGCTTGATACGACCCGGATGGGATTGGACGAGCACCGCGCGCTGCATGCACACGTCAAGGCGCTCGAGTCGGCGATCATACGCTCCCAGACAGCATTCGAGTACAGCCGCCTCAAGACCGGTGGACTGGCCCTGGTGCTGCTGGCCCTCGGCGTTCTGCTGCTTTACGCCGCGGTCCTGCTGAGCCGCAGCATCTCGCGTCAGCTGGCCACGCCGATCGACGAGCTGGTGGGTTGGATGGCCCGGATCCGGCGAAACGAAGGCCTTCCTCCGGAAGGCGCGCGCCGGGGGGCGCCGGAGTTTGCCGTGCTCCGGGGCGCCCTGCGGGAGACCGAGGCTTCGCTCGCTCAAGCCCGCTCCTCCGAGCTCGAGTCGGAGCGGCTGCGCGCCTTCCGCGAGGTGGCCCGGCGGGTCGCGCACGAGATGAAGAATCCGCTGACCCCGGTTCGCTTTGCCATCGGGCAGCTCGACCGCTCCGCCACGACCGAACAACAGGAAGCCCTCGAAGTGCTCCGGGTGGAGACCGCCCGGCTCGAATATCTGGCCCGCGACTTCGCCAATCTGGGACGGCTCCCCGAGGGCCCCGCGGCCGATGTGGATCTCGGGGAGCTGCTGGAGGAATTGCTCCGTACCTCGCTCCCGGCGACGATGCGGCACACGCTCGGGGTAGTAGCCGAGGCGCCGCATATCGAAGGGCACTACGACCCGCTGCGCCGCGCCTTCAGCAACCTGATCCGGAACTCGGTGGAGGCGTGTGGCGGCGAGGGCATCCTGGACGTCACCGTCTCTCCCGAGGACGACGGCGTGCTGGTGTCCCTGGCCGACCACGGGCCCGGCGTGCCGGCCGAAATCCGGAGCCGGATCTTCGAGCCCTACGTCACCGACAAGATCGAAGGCACCGGCCTTGGCCTCGCGATCGTGAAGCAAGCGGTCGATTTTCACCACGGCATTATTCAGGTCACCGAAACTCCCCTGGGAGGCGCCACCTTCACCGTGTGGCTCCCCCGGCAGCCGGCCGGAAGTTCCAAATTCACTGCACCGAGACCCCACGACGATCGCCGCGTGGCCGACCGGCGCCGGAGGCCCGAATGAAGCCGAGGGTATTGATCATCGACGACGAAGCCAACATCAGGCGGATGCTGGCGGCGTTGCTCAAGTCGGAGGGGTTCGAGACCGAGGAGGCGCCCAACGGGAATGCGGCGCTGCTTCAGCTCGACCAGCTCCATCCCGATGCCATTCTGCTGGACTTGCAAATGCCACCGGGCCCCGACGGCCTGGAGACCCTGCGCCAGATCCGGGAGCGCGACGCCTGGATCCCGGTGATCATGATGAGCGGCAAGGCGCAGCTCACCGACGCGGTGCAGGCCATCAAGCAGGGGGCCTTTCAGTTCCTGGAGAAACCGCTCACGCCCGAGGCGGTGCTGGTGGCGCTGCGAAGCGGCCTGGAGCTCACCCGCGCGCGGGCCGAGAATCGCGCCCTCCGCTCGCAGCTCGGGCCACGTGCCGACTTGGTCGGCAAGAGCGCCAGGATGGAGGAGGTCCGCTCGCTGATCGCCCAGGTGGCGCCCTCGGAGGCGCGGGTGCTCATCATGGGCGAGTCGGGTACCGGGAAGGAGCTGGTGGCGGTCGCGATTCACCGCGCCAGCCAGCGGTCGGGCCGCCCGTTCATCTCGGTCAACTGCGCCGCCATCCCGCGAGACCTGGTGGAATCCGAGATGTTCGGCCACGAGCGAGGGGCCTTCACCGGCGCCACCGACCGTCGGTTGGGACGATTCGAGTTGGCGGACGGCGGGACGCTGTTTCTCGACGAAGTGGGCGACCTCAACCTCGAGGCCCAGGCCAAACTGCTCCGGGTGCTCGAGGCCGGCGAAATCCAGCGGCTGGGGGCCGAGCGAACCCAGCGCGTGGACGTGAGAATCCTGGCCGCGACCAACCAGCGGCTGCAGCAGGCCGTCTCGGTGGGATCGTTCCGGGAGGACCTCTACTTCCGGCTCAATGTCTTCCCGCTGGAGCTGGCGCCCCTGCGCGAGCGGCTCGATGATCTCCCCGACCTGGTGCTGCACCTGGCCGAGCGGGTGCGGCCGCATCAGCCGGCGCGATTCACCGCCGACGCGGTGGCCCTGATGGGTTCCTACGACTGGCCCGGCAACGTGCGCGAGCTGGCCAACGTGGTCGAGCGCCTCTCGATCCTGGGCGGCGCCGAGATAGACGCCGCACTGGTCCGTCAGGTCCTGCCCCGTGCCGGCTCGCTCCGGTTCGATGCCCCGACGGTGACCACGGATTCCGGCACCACCTACTCGGTGGCGGACCTGGGCGGACGGTCGCTCTCGAACGTGCTCGACGATTATGAGCGCGCGCTGATCGGCGCGGCGCTCAAGCGCGCCGCGGGCAACGTGGCGGAGGCCGCCCGCGCGCTGCAGACCGACCGGGCCAATCTGTATCGCCGGATGAAGAGGCTGGGACTATGAAACCGGGGAACCGGGGAGCCGGGGAGCCGGGGATCGGGTGGCGCTGGCCCGCCCTCGTCGCTCTCGCATTGCTCTGCGCGCAGGAGGGATGGGCGTCGGCAATGCAGGATAGCGTGATCAAAATCAGCCCGGAGCGGCGCGCCCCCGATTCGACCGGGCAGTACGTACTGCCGTCCGCGATCGTCCAGGAGCTGCTCCGCGCCTACAACGATTCCGGCACCACCCGCATCGTCGGCGGCTTCCAGTTGCCGGCCGGTGCGCAGCTGACCGGACCGCTCGCGGTCTTCCGCGGCTCGCTGCGCGTCTCCGGAGAGGTCATCGGCCGCGTCACGGTGATCAACGGAGACCTGATCGTCGACGGCGGAGCGCACCTCGCCGGCGACATGCTGGTGGTCGGAGGCCAGATCCTGATACGGGAGGGGGCGCGGGTCGAAGGCCGGCAACGTGCCTACCCGATCCAGGCGAGGCTCACCCGAAACGGAAACGGTCTCCTGGCCATCCCGCCACCGGCGCAAACTCTGGGCGACCTGGCCTCAGTGCGCGCCCCCATCACGACCGGGCATTTCCGCACCGACGTCGGACTCGAAACCGGGCGAACCTACAACCGGATCGAAGGCCTGCCCATCATCTTCGGGCCTTCGGTCACCCGTGAAGGCCTCCGCGACGTCGAGGCGCGGCTGGATGCCAGGGGGATCGTTTGGACCGCCCCCGACAAGACCGACCGCCGATCCGAGTTCGGGTATTCCGCCCGGCTGGAGTTCCGCCTCGGCACCGAGCGGCGGCTGGCCGTGAGCGGTCACGCATATCGCATGATCGCGCCGATCGAGGAACAGCCCCTCTCCCGGAGTGAAGGCGGCTGGGCGGGGTTCCTGCTGCAGCGCGATTACCGCGATTTCTATCAGGCCCAGGGCGCAGCCGGGCACCTGAGTTACAACCTGGGGTCCGGGCTGACGATCGGTACGTCGATCCGGTACGAGGCGGAGCGGAGCGTGCCGGCCGGCGATCCGATCTCGCTGTTCCGCAACACGGTCTGGCGGCCTAACCCGCTGGTGGACGACGGGCACTACACCACCTGGCGGGTCGGCCTCGATCTGGACACCCGGAACGAGCCGGTGAGCCCGACCTCGGGATGGCTGGTGCGGACCTACTGGGAGCAAACCCGGAGCAACGACGCGGCTCCGGTCTCCTTGCCCAGTGAAGTGCGGAATCCCATTGCCCCCGGCCGGTACGCCTCCTCGAGGATCATGTTCGACGCCCGGCGCTACGCGCGGATTAACCCGTCGGTGCGCGCCGCGATCCGGGTCCTCGGCGCCGGGTGGATCAGCGGGGATCCCCTTCCGGTTCAGCGCCGGCTCTCCCTCGGCGGGCCCGACATCCTCCCCGGGTATTCGTTCCGGAGCTTCAACTGCGTGCCGCCCTCGCTGGTGGACCCATCCCAGCCGGCCTTGTGCGACCGCATGCTCGCAACCCAGCTCGAGTTGCGCACCCGCACCCACATCGGGTTGCCGTTCGCATCGTCGGATCCCTACGTCAGCGCGCTGCAGCGCCTGCTGGCCATCCGCGAGCCGGACATCGTGATCTTCGGCGATCTGGGCAAGTCGTGGATCACCGGGGAAGGGCCAGGGCGGGTCCCGAACGACCGGCTCCCGGTGCTCCGCGAATGGGCCGCGGACCTCGGATTCGGAGTCGACGTTGGCGGCATCGGCTTCTATCTCGCGCAGCCGCTGACCGGCAGCCGCCCGCTGCTGTTCAGCGTTCGCCTGCAGCGACGGTTCTGATGCGCCGATTGCCGCTGCTCGCGCTGGTCCTGGGATTCGCTTACGCCGTGCCGGTGGAGGCGCAGGAGCAGCGCGTGGAGCTCCGGGTCTCGCTGGGACCCGACACCTTCCCCATGCACGCCCGCGCGCCGCAGGTCCAGGTGCGCAACCTCCTGGCCGACAAGCGATGGTCCGACGCCCTGGACAAGCTCTTCCCCATCCGTCTGGACTTTCGGCTGGAGATCTGGCGCTCCCGCCAAGGCTGGATCGACGAATTCCAGCGGGCCGCCGAGTGGGCCACCGTGGTGCAGCGGGAGCCGCTCCAGGACCAGTATCGCGTCACGCTGTTGCTGCTCTCGGGTCCTCAGGAGCACCGCTTTCCCACCCGGGAGGAGGTGGCACGCCATCTCAACTACACCAACGAGGTGGAGGCGCTGCCGCGGGGCACCGGCACCTTCTACTACACGGTGACCCTGACCATCACGGCGCTGTCGGCGAAGGATATCGAAGATCTGGAGCGATTCCTGGCGGGTCAGCCCACCGCACCGGCCGGGCCGGAACGGAACTCTGTGGGCCGGCGCATCCAGAACATTCTTTTGCGGGTCGCGGGCTTGCCGTGGGACCAGCGGGAGGAGAGAAGCCCGCAGTTCAGGGTGCAACCCTGAAGGAGCTCAGGCGCGGATAGCGCGGAGGGCGGCCGCCCCGTAGAAGTAGCGGATGTACTTGGCCTGAGTGGCGGTGAGCCGCCGAACCGCCCAGGTGAGGTGCACGAAATGAGGCTCTACCGGCGCGTGAAGGGGATATAGCCCGCACTCCTCTGGGAGCCGGTTCCCCTTCTTGGTATTGCAGCTGCTGCACGCCGTCACGCAATTGGTCCACTCGTTTCCCCCACCCCGGCTCATCGGCAGCAGGTGATCGCGCGTGAGGCACTCGCGCGAGCGCAGCTGCGCCTGGGTCCGGTGGCAGTACTGGCACCGGTAGTCGTCCCGCGCGAAGAGGAAGGTGTTGGTGACCTGGCGACGGAATTTACGGGGGACGTGGACGAATTTGACGAGGCGGATGATGGCGGGCTTCGGTATCGAAAGCCGCGGACTTCTTATGGGCTCTCCTGTGTCCGCCTCCACGATTTCGGCCTTGCCGTCAATAACGAGCCGGAGCGCCCGCCTGACGGGCACCATGGTCAGAGGCTCGAAAGACGCGTTCAGCGCAAGGCAGCGCACGACAGACTCCGCTGAGAGAACCACTTCATTCTACCGACTTCCCCCCCGCCGGATCAAGTTGCCCGGTCACGGCGGTGTACCACTCGTCCGCCCAGAACAGTGAGCAGGGTATCGGCCGGACGAGATGCCAGGAGGTGTTCCGCCGGCTCGGACTCGGACCCGGAAACGCCCTCCGGGAGGGCGATCGCGACCATATCCCCCCACTTGCCGGGCGTCAGCGTTCCGATCTGGGTCTCGAGACCGAGAGCCCGGGCCCCCTCAACGGTGGCCAGTGCCAGGCTTTCATCCGCTCCAAACCCGGCGAGCGCGCGGGCGGCCCGTGCCTCGGCCAACAGGTCGAGCGACCCCACGCTGGCGACCGAATCGGTGCCCAGCCCAACCCGCACCCCAGCGTGGAGGAGTGCGCCGACCGGAGCAGCGCCATGGCCATGCCGCGCGTTGGACAGCGGACAGTGGGCCATCGCTACCGCGCGAGAGGCCAGGATCCGGATGTCCTCGCCGGTGAGCTGGATCGCGTGAATGCAGAGCGTATCGGGCCCGAGGACCTCGTGCTGGTCGAGCCATTGGACCGGTGAGGTCGGTGGGGACGGGCGGACCAGCGGACCGGCGGATGGCTGGTGGCTCGGATCGCTGAGGAGCGGTATTCCGCGCTTCCTCCACGCGTCCGCGAACGGGCCGGTGCCGTGACTCACGAACTCGCTCTCCGCCTTCGACTCGGCCAAGTGCACCGCGAGGGGCAGGCCCCGCCGCCTGGCCCACTCCGCCACCCGAGAATACAGGGGCCCGCTCACGGTATACGGCGCGTGAGGGGACACGCCCAGCCGGACGCGTTCACCGCAGAGCGGCAGCAGCGCATGCACCCGCTCGGCCAGGCCCGACAAGCTCTTCTCGAGCTGGGCCGGGTGCGGGCCGAACACTTCATGATACGCGATCCCGCTGCCACCGAGCTCGCCCAGTGCCTGAACCACCGCCCCGGAATCTCCGGTGTCGGCAATCGTGGTGATGCCGGCAGCCCAGCAGTCCCGAATGCCGGTCCGCGCCGCTTCCAGAAATCGCGCCGGGGATCTCCGCTGCTTGAGCTCGCGAATCGTCGCGATCCAGTCGGGAAACTCCAGGTCTGCTCCGGCGCCTTCGAATCCGGTCAGCTCGAGATGGGTGTGGGCGTTGACGAGACCGGGGAGCAGGACCGACTCGCCCAGGTCGAGTATCAGCGCGTCCTCGGGCGAGGGGACCGCGGCATCGGGCCCCACCGATGCGATGCGCCCGTCGGCACCGATCAGGATGGCGGCGGCGTGGATGGGCCCGCGGTCAACTGGAAGCGCCCAGCGGGCTCTGAGTCGGAGCGGCCTCACCACCCGCCGCGGAACGGACTGTGCAGGGCGCAGCGCTCGGTGGGCTCGGTGCCGGGGTAGTAGTATTCGCGAACGACGCTGGCCCGGGGGCAGAAGGGCGTCGACAGACTCCCGGTGCCCTCGTCGATTTCCGCCTGGATGATGCCGTCGGGGATGCTCCAGCCGCCCGGCGCGCGGCGGCGCTCGTACACGTCCTTCATCATCATGGTCCACGCCGGCGCCGCCAGACGCCCACCCTGGGCGTCGCCCTTGATCCGGGTCTTCTTGTCGAATCCCATCCAGACGCCGGTGACCAGGTCCGGGGTGAATCCGATGAACCAGACGTCCATGCCGTCGTTGGTGGTGCCGGTCTTCCCGCCGGCGGGAATGTTGAACCCGGCTCGGGCAAAGACCCCGGCGGCGGTTCCCCGCCGGACCACATCGCGAAGCCCGTCCAGGATGAGCCAGGCATGCTCCTGGTCGATCACCCGGGTATCCCGCACTTCGGGCTGCCAGACGATGTTCCCGTCGCGGTCTTCGACCCGGAGAATGCCCATCGGCGTGGTGAGCACGCCCATGTTGGCGAAGGCGGTGTAGGCCGCGACCAGCTCGAGGGGATACACGTCAGCCGATCCGATGAAAATCGAGGGGACCCGGGGAATTCGGGTCGAGATCCCATAGCTGGATGCCTCGGCGACCACCGCGTCTTCACCCAATCGGAGTCCCACCCGCACGGCCACGGTGTTTCGTGACTGCCGAAGCGCGTGCCGCATCGACATCATGCCTTCGAACTTGCTGTCGTAGTTCTTGGGCTCCCAGGTGGTCTGGTCGGGGATCTCGATCGAAACCGGAGAGTCTTCCCAGATGGAAGACCAGGGAATCCCGGCCCGGATGGCCGCGGAGTACACGAACGGCTTGAAGGCCGAGCCGGCCTGGCGCAGGCTCTGGGTCGCGCGGTTCCACTTGTTGTCTTCGAAGTCCCGTCCGCCCACCATGGCGCGGATATACCCGGTCTTCGCCTCCAGCGTGACGACCATGCCCTGGAGATAGGGGCTGAACGGCCCGGCCGTCGGTTCGGGCGCCGCGTCATTGCGCTGGTCCATGTAATAGCGATAACTCTTGTGCGGATAGGGCCCCATGCCCCCATCCTCGATGTTCTGCAGCTGGGTCTCCAGCGCGCGCTCCGCGGCCTGCTGGATGTCGAGGTCCAGCGTGGTGTAGATCCGGAAGCCCGCCCGGTAGAGATCGGTGCCGAAGCGCGCCTGGAGGATCTGGCGAATGTATTCGACGAAGTAGTCGGCGACGCCGCTGTAGTCCGACCGGCTCGAGAGGGCCAGGGGGTAGGACTTCCACGCCTCGGCGGATTCATGGGACAGCTTGCCCCAGACCTCCATCATGCCGATCACGGTGTTCCGCCGCCGCACCGCGAGCCGCGGACTCTTGCGAGGATTGTACGTCGACGGCGCCTGGGGCAGGCCCGCCAGCATGGCGGCCTCCGCCACGTTCAGGGCCCGGACGGATTTCCCGAAGTAGCGCTGCGCTGCCGCTTCCACCCCGTAGGCGCGATTCCCCAGATCGATCTGGTTGAGGTAGAGCTCCAGGATCTTGTCTTTGGGGTAGTTCCGTTCGATCTCCAGCGCCATCCGGGCCTCACGAATCTTCCGCGAAAGGCCCTTGAACCCTTCGCGCCGCTTCCGGTCGATCTGGTCCGGCCACAAGTTGCCGGCCAGCTGCATCGTGATGGTGGAAAAGCCCTGTTTGTTCCCCAGCAACGTGGATTTCAGCGCGCCAAGGAACCGGATCCAGTCGATGCCGTGGTGCTCGTAGAAGCGGCGGTCCTCGACGGCCAGGAAGGCCGCCACCACTGCGGGCGACATCTGCTTCAACGGAACGACCGTGCGGCGCTGCTGGCCGTAGTCGGTGATCAGCCGGCCATCGGCAGCGTACAGTTTGGAAGCTTGATCGGGGTCGTAGTTATCGAGCCCGGCGATGGACGGACACGCGCCCCCCGCGCAGACCCGCATCCATGCCCCGGCCAGGACCGCGGTGCCGAACAGTACGACCGCGCCCAGACCGACCAGGATGTTGCGGCGACGACGGGGAAAATGCCACCACCGGGTGAGGCGGGCGGGGAGCTTCTTGGCCATAGCCAAAGATAAGCGAGGCTTGGAGGCAGTGACCGGTAACCGGTAGATTGGCCCGGGTGCCTACCCTCCTCGATACCCTGACGGAACGGGGCCTGGTCCACGAGGCCACGCCGGGGCTGGCCGACCGGCTGGCCCAGGGACCGATTACGGCCTATGTCGGATTCGACCCCACGGCCGATTCCCTGCATGTGGGCAGCCTGGTGCCCATCATGGCGTTGGGGTGGCTGCAGCGGGAGGGGGGCACCCCGATTGCGCTGGTCGGAGGAGGGACCGGCCTGGTGGGCGACCCGAGCGGCAAGCGCACCGAGCGTCCGGTCCTTTCGCTCGAGGAGATCGACGCAAATTCAGCCGTGATCCGGACCCAGCTGGGCCACTTCCTCTCCTTCGAGGGCAAGAACGCGGCCCGCCTCGCGAACAACGCCGAGTGGCTGCGCCGGCTCCCGCTCATGGAGTTTCTCCGCGATACCGGCAAGCACTTCACGGTGAACTACATGCTGCAGAAGGACTCGGTGCAGTCCCGCATGGACTCGGGGATCTCGTTCACCGAGTTCGCCTACATGCTGGTGCAGGCCTACGACTATCACCATCTCTTCCGGACCGGACGATGCGAGCTGCAGATCGGCGGCAGCGACCAGTGGGGGAACATCACCGCCGGCATCGAGCTGATCGCCCGGCGGGAGCAGACCAGGGTGCACGGGCTGGTCTGCCCCCTCCTGACCATGTCGGCGGGAGCCAAGTTCGGCAAGAGCGAGGACGGCAACATCTGGCTCGATCCGGCCAAGACGAGCCCGTACAAGTTCTACCAGTTCTGGCTCAACACCGACGACCGGGACGTGGAGCGGCTGCTCAAGATCTTCACGTTTCTGCCGATGGAAGACATCACGGAGCGGATCACCTCACACGCCGCGGATCCCGGCCGGCGGGTCGCCCAGCGCGCGCTGGCGCACGAGGTTACCACGCGAGTGCACGGCGGCCAGACCACCGAACGGGTCGTCCGGGCGAGCCGCATTCTCTTCGGCGACGGCGAGCTCAGAGACGCCGATCGGGATACGCTCGGCGTGGTCGCGGCGGAAGTTCCGGTGCATGCCGTCACGCGGGAGGCGCTCGCGGCCGGGGTTCCGGTGGTGGACGCGCTCATCGGCACCGGCCTCGCCTCCTCCAAGGCCGATGCCCGCCGCGGTCTCTCCAGCAACGGCTACAGCGTCAATGGTGAAAAGCTCGGCCCCGAGCGGACGCTGGGCGCCGGCGATTTGCTGGCAGGCCGCTTCATCGTCCTGCAGAAAGGCAAGAAGCATTACGCGATCATCGACGCGGGCTAACCCGCTTTCTCACCCGCACGGAGAGGTGCCCCCATGCTGAAAGAATTCCTCGCGTTTCTCAAGCAGTACGGCGTGATCGGGCTGGCGATCGCGGTCGTCATCGGCGGGAAGCTCAACGCGGTGGTGACGGCGTTCGTCGAGGGCCTGCTGATGCCGCTGTTGGCGCCCCTGCTGGGCGCTGCGGGACAGGAGTGGCGCACCGCGGTGCTCAAGATCGGCGGCACAGCCGAAAAGCCCCTCTTTCAGTTTGGGACCGGCCAGATGCTGGGCGCGCTGATCGACTTCCTGATTGTGGCGTTCATCGTGTTCTGGTTCGCGAAGAAGGTTCTTCGGGAGGAGACCGTCACCAAGAAGTGACGGTCGGCATCACGTCCGCTTCGTCATCGCCCGGTCGAGGAGGTCCGCGACGCGGGAGAGCTCCTCGATGGTATTGTAACAGTGCGGCGCGATCCGGAGCGCACCTTCCCGCACTGACACCGCCACTCCAGCCTCGTGAAGAGACGCCAAGCCGCCGGGAATGTCCGCTGCCGCCAGGCAAACCATGCCCGAGCCCCGGGCGCCCCGCGGTGAAACGAGGCGAACCCCGCGCCGCTCGGCCCACTCGATCACCGGCCGGCCGATCGTCTCGATATGGGTGGCGATCGCTTCGATGCCCAGCTCGTGGAACAGGTCGAGCGCCTGACTCATCCCGAGCATGTCCTGAAAGGGCAACGTGATCAGCTCGAAGCGCCGGGCGTCGGCCTTGAGGGCGCCACCGTAGTCGCAGAGCGTCAGATAGTTGTCGGTACCCTGAAAGGCGCTCCAGCCCGCGAGCGGCGAAACCAGCTCCGGTACCAGTTCTCGTCTGACGTACATGAATCCCGATCCCCAGGGCGAGAGCAGCCACTTCTGCCCGCCGCACGCCAGAATGTCGACCGGAGTCTTCTTGACATCGAACGGCAGGTGACCGAGCGCCTGGATCGAGTCCGCCACGATCCAGGTGTTGCTGGCCCGCGCCGCCCGGCCCAGCGTGTCGAGATCGGCCGCGTAGCCGTTGTGGAACTGCACGTGGGAAATGGCCAGCGCGCGGACCCGCGGGTCCTGCATGCGCTCGAGCATGCGGGCTTCGTCGGGCCATCCCCGGGCGGTGACCGGCACCAGCTCCATCTCCACGCCCCGATCGCCGAGCTGCCGCCAGGGAAAAACGTTGGCGGGGAATTCATCGTCGCTCACCAGCACGATGCTTCCCGGTTCCAACGGCAGCATCCGCGCCGCGAGATTGAGACCGAAGCTGGTATTGGTGGCCAGTGCGATCTCCCCGACCTCGGCATTGATCAGGCGCGCCGCCCGAAGGCGGGCATCGGCCAGGATGGCCTGCAGCCGGTCGTCGGGAAGGAGGAAGGGAATGGCGCGGTCCCAGGTAAACACATCGAGGGCCCGCCGGGTACGCTCCGGCAACGGGCCGGTGGACGCGTGGTTCAAGTAGATCTGCCCATCGGCACCGGGGAATTCCGACGCCCGGAGCGCCCGAACATCGTAACGGGCGGCGGGGGCGGCGGGGACCGGGGTCATGCTGGTAATATGCTCTCCATGTCGGGATCTCCCCAGTTCAACCTCGTGATGGGCGGCGGTGGGCTCAAGGGTCTCACCCACATCGGCGCGCTTCGGGCCTTGGACGAACGCGGCCTGGTGCCCCAGGCGGTGATCGGGTGCAGCATGGGCGCGCTGGTGGCCGCGGCGTGGGCCTCGGGCATGCCGATTTCCCAGATGGAAGACCGGGCGCTGGCGGTGGTTCGAACCGACGTGTTCCGGATCGCCCACTTCGACATGGCCCTGAAGCGCATGCTCTCACCGGCGATCTACCGCCGGGAGCCGCTGGACCACCTCATACACTCCCTGGTCGGCGACGTGACGTTCGCGGACCTGCCCCGGCGGCTGGTCGTGAACACGGTGGACCTCAACACCGGGCAGCAGGTGCTGTGGGGTCTGCCCGGCCTCATGGACGCAAAGGTGGCCGACGCGGTCTTTGCGTCCTGCGCGCTGCCCGGCATCCTCCCGCCCCGCGCTGTTCTCGGACGCTATTGCATCGACGGAGCAGTCCTCGAGAACCTGCCGGTTCGAGCCGCCCTCGCCGTTTCCGGTGCTCCCATCATCGCGGTGGACGTCGGCGGCACCCGGGTCGAGCGCAGCGGCGTGGAGCGCAAAGGATTCGTGTCGACGTACAGCCGTGGTCTGGAAATCGTCATGCAGACCCTGGCCGCGGAGCATCTGCATGACTGGTCCGAGCCGCCGGTGGTGCTGGTCCGGCCGCGGGTGGAGCGCGTGTCGATGTTCGCCTTCAACCGCACGCCGTTCCTCCTCGCGGAGGGCTATCGGGCAATGAACGAGGCGCTCGACTCTCTCCCGGAGGGAATAAGCCGGCTGCCGTCGGGAATCCACCCCCAGCGGGAGGTGCAGGTGGCGGTGGATGCCGCGCGTTGCATCGGGTGCGGCGCTTGCGTCGGACGCGCGCCGGAGGTGTTTGAAATGGGGCCCAACGGGCTGGCGGTGGTGAAGGCCGACCGGCAGTGGTGGTCTCCGCTGGGCGATTACCTCCTGACCGCCTGCCCCACGCACGCCATCAAGGCCGAGCAGATCTGGCCTCCGCGCTGATCCTGCGGAGGTCGGTCACGACTCTGGCCCAGTTGTAGAACGACTCCGCCGCGCGCCGGCCGGCCTCGCCGAGCGCTCGGGCTTGCGCCGGGTCATCGAGGAGACCTTCGATGGCGCGAGCCACGCTCGCCTCGTCTTCCGGATCGACGAGTAGTCCCGTCTCCCCCTCGCGCACCGCATCGGGCATCCCGCCGCTCCGGCCGGCCACCACCGGCTTTCCGCTCGCCGAGGCTTCCAGCAGCGCGATGCCGAACCCCTCGACGTCCCGCGCGGTGAGTCGCGAGACACCGACGTAGATCTCGGCGAGGGCATGGGCCAGGGGCAGCTCCTCATCGGTCACGCCGGCGAGGAAATGCACCCGGTTCCCGACCCCCTCAGTCTCGGCCAGTGCCTCCAGCGATCGCCGGTAGGTTCCTTCACCCACGATGGCGTAGCGGAGGTCGGGATGCCGGGGGGCGAGCTGGGCGAGGGCCTTGATGGTCGTATCGATGCCTTTGTGGGGCACCAGCCGAGCCACCGTGACCAGCCAGCGCCCCTTTGGCAGGCCGTGCCGTGAGGTCAGAGGCGCGGGGTCAAGACCGGGCCGAAAGATCGCGGGGTCGGTACCGAGAGGGATGACGCGCACCCGGCTGGTGCGCTGTTCGAGTCCGAGTTCCCGGAGGACATCGCAGGCGAGGTCGTGGGTATACCGACTGATCGCGACGATCACCTCCGCCGAGCCGAGCAGGCTCTTCGCGGCGAGGCGCTTGAATCGTGAGTCCCGATAGTTGTAGCGCAGCGCCAGAAGGTCGCCGCCGTACACCATGACGCCGTAGGGAATGCCGTTCCGGTCGTGGGCCCACTTGGCGGGGTACGCGGCCGGCCTCAGGTTGCCGCACCAGATGAATCCCGCGTGCTGCTCGGCGACGAGCGCCGAGACCCGCCGGCTCCAGAGCACCAGTCCCTGCAGCGTCTTGAGCCGACGCGCCGGATACGACAGCCGGTCGACCCGGTTGGGGAGCTGCGCGTCGGCGGTTGCGCCGCCCTCGACATGTCCGGTGGAGACGATCACGCCCCCCGGCGGATACCGCAAGGCGATTTCCCCCATCATCCGCGCGATCCCGCCGCCGATGGGAGGAAAATCGTAGGTGAGCAGCAGATCGGGGCCCGAGGTCACACCGTCCGTCCGAGCAGGCGCTCGAGCCTGGGGAGGAATCGGGACGCGCAGGCTTCGATGGTGAGGGCCTCGAGGACGGGAGGACGGGAGGACGGGAGGGCGGGTGCGCCATTGCGAGGCTGCGCAGCAGCCGCGGCAATCTCCCGCGCCAGCGCCGCGTCGTCGTCGGGCGGAAAAAACCGGACCGCACCGCTGACGAATTCGCGGTGCGGGGGAATGTCGGAGGCAATCACCGGGAGGCCCATGGCCAGCCCTTCCATCGGCGTGAGTCCGAAGCCCTCGAATCGGCTCGGCGCCACCACGACGCGGGCCGCGCGATACGCCGCCACGACCGCTTCGTCAGTGGCCCAGCGGTCGCCGAGCTCGAGCGCCAGACCCAATTCGGCCGCGAGGCGGCGAAGGTTTCCGGCTTCTTCCCCCTGGCCGATGATGTGGATGGCTGGCCGCGGGTCGATCCGCGCCGCGGCACGGAGGACGATGGCGTGGTTCTTGTGGGGAACCAGCCGCGAGATTGACAGCAGTGACCCGTGCCCAGGAACCGGTGACCCGTGGACTGCACGCTGATTGAAGCGATCGCTATCGTAACAGAAGGGAACTCGTTCCGCATCGATTCCAAACCTCGCGCGCACGTCCTGGACGGTATTCTCCGACGGGCACCACACCTTGGTGGCCCGTTGTGCGACGAATCGGATCCGGCTGTAGTATCCGCCTCGCTCAGGGTACCGGCCGAGCAGCCGCGGGATCCGCCGGATCCGGCCACCCAGCTCGAACACCCGGTCCGGCTTTCCTCTTCCCAGCCGCCAGGGCGGCAGGTCCCACAGATAGAACAGGAGCGGGCAGCGGTGCCGGCGCGAATACTCGTAGGCCATGACCGCGCACTGGCCATCCGCCGCCACCGCCAGCCGGGCTGATTCGTTCCCCTCCAGGGAAATCTTCAGCCCGGTGGCGCGGAGCACCGGCACCGGAAGCGAACAGTAGCGATTGGGCGCGAACCAGCGGATGGCGTCCACCCTATACCAGTGTGTAGTTCCGGAACTCGAAAGGCCGGAGGCCCGAAAGCCGTTCGACCAGGTCCGAAGCGTAGAACCGGAGGTTCTCGAGCGCGAAGAACGGCGGTGTCACCACCCGGTCCGGATCGACGGCCCGCGACGCCACCCACGCCCGCGCCACGAGCGGATGGCTGCCCCGGAATGGCCGGAGCCCCGGGAACCAGCGCAACACCGCTCCCTGCCCGGCGGGCGGCACCCAGCGGCCGGGGTAGAGACTGCGGTCCACCTCGCCGCGCGCCGCGAGGGCCGCCGCGGACCGAAGCCACCCGTAGTGAAACATCGTCGCCTCGGCGAGACGGGCGCGCACCTTTCGCTGCTCCGGTCCCACCCGGAACCCCTGGGCATCGCGATAGGGCTCGATGCCACGCGCCGGGTCGAGTCGCACCGCGCGCACCTCGCGCCGGTACCAGCGCCGGTTGACCGCTTCGGTGCCCGGATCGCCGAAGATGTGATGATAGGTCACCACGATCCCCTCCACCCGCGAATCGGAATCCGCCGCCGCGATGGCCTGGGCCAGGCCGGCATGTCCACTCTCATGCAGCACCTCGTCGGCCTGGACGTAAATGCCCCAGGGATGCCGGCACCCCCGCATCGCCCGCAGCGTCTCCTCCCGCAGCACCGACTCACCCCGGCCAAAGTCCCACTCCGTTTCCAGGATCCGGATTTTCGGGTCGGCAATGGATCGCACCATCTCGAGGGTGCGATCCTCCGATCGTCCGACATTGACCACGACCTCGTCGACGATCGGCAGAACGGACCGGATGCTCGCCTCGACCGGAAAGTCGAGCCGCTCGGCGTTCCGCACCAGCGTGAATCCGGAAATCTTCACCGGAGCGACACCGTGAGCAGCTCGTCGAGCCGGTGGCGCCAGGTGTGCTCCGCCAGAGCCCGCGTACGGGCCCGCGTGCCGATGGCCCGAGCCTCCTCCGGAGCCGCCAGCAGGCGCAACGCCTGGGCCCGCAGCTCTGCCGCGCTGCGACACAGAACTACCTCGGCATCTTCCTTGAAATGGCGAGCGATGTCGGCCTTGGCGTCGACGAGCTGCACGGTGCCGATCCCGGCCAGCTCGAAGACCCGCTGATTGGCGCCGGTCCCATAGCGGCCCCGGTCCGCCGGCTCGCCGAAGAACTGGTGGATGTTCAGAGCCACGTCGGCGTTCGAGAAGAAGCGCACCAGATCATCTCCATACGCCGGGCCCCCGGGCCATCCGGGGCCGCGCACACTCAACCGAAGATCGCGGAGCACTTCGAGCGCGCCGGCCCGGTATGGCTCATTGGTTCCCACGAACGCGATCCCGGCACGCGGGATGCGCGGATCGGGCAGCGGGCGGTAGAACCCGGGATCGAAACCCAGCCCGAGATAGTCGGCGGTCCGCCCCAGGGCGCGGTGTCGCTCCACCATGTAGGTGTCGAAGATGAAGCAGCGATCGTAGGCGCGGCCGATGCGGAGGGAGCGGTCGAGCACGTGCGGGGAGTCCGGCCACCAGTTGATCCAGCGCGCCCGGGTGACGGGCCGAAGCGCGTCGATCACCTCGGGCTCGAGACCTCCGCCCTTGTACACCAGCACCAGATCGGGCCGGTGGCGCTTCAGCGCGGATGCGAGACGGCGCGGCAGAGAACGGCGAAAGAGAGAGTCCCATCCGCGGGTCCGCTCTTCGATGCAGGCCAACTCGCATCCCATGACCCGAAGCGCATCGCGAAGCGCGATGCCGGTGCGATGATAGCGGAGGTTGAACTTCGCGACGAGCAGGAGGCGGACGCCGGAGTAGACGGGCGGCACGCGCGAAAGGTAATCCCGTGATAGCTTGTCCGCCGATGCGAGTTGCCCTGCTTTATCATGGCCGGTTGCCGGTCGAACACTATGGCGGCACCCAGCGCGTTGTGGTCTGGCTCGCGCGCGGTCTGGCCGAGCTGGGGCACGAGGTGGTGTTGCTGGCCGGTCCGGGCTCGCGGGTGCCGGAGGCGCGGCTGGTTCCGGTGGATCCTCGTGCGGCGGAGCATGTGGACTTCGACCCCAGACCCTTCCTCCCACCCGGCGTCGACGTGCTCCACGCCCACCGCCCGCTGGCCGCGGTGGGAGTGCCCACACTCTGGACGTTGCACGGCACCGCCACTCGCCCCGACTATCCGCCGAACATGGTGGGCCTGAGCCGCGATCACGCGACGAGAAGCGGGGCCGCCGCCTACGTCTACAACGGCCTCGATCCCACGGAGTACCGGTTTCGCGCGGACAAGGAAGCCTTCGATCTCTTCTTGGGCCGGCTCCACAGCGCCAAAGGGTGGCGGTGGGCGGTCGACGGCGCGCGGCGGTCCGGGCACCGGCTCGTCGTGGCCGGTGGCCTCCGCTCCTTGTTTCGCCGCGGGGTACGCACCGTGGGCCGAGTGGGTGGAGCGCGAAAACGCGAGCTGCTGGCCGACGCGGCATGTCTCTGGATGCCGGCCCTGTGGGATGAACCGTTCGGGCTGACCCTGATCGAGGCGATGGTGAGCGGAACCCCGGTGCTGGGCACCCGGCGGGGAGCGCTACCCGAGATCGTTTCGCCGGACACCGGCGCGCTGGGCGACACGCTCGACGAGCTGGTCGCAGCCCGGCCCGGCCTGGCCCGGATCGACCCGGAGGCGTGCCGGGCCCGGGTGCTGGGCCGGTTCACTCATCTGACCATGGCGGAGGGCTACCTGGCGTTGTATCGCGAAGTTGCGGGAAGCGGACGGATAGACCTGCCGACCTACCGACCTACCGACTGACGGCATCCAGAATAATCCTCAGCCGATGCATGTACGTGTGCCGGCTCAGCACCTCCCGCCGCGCGCTGACGCCGGTCAGCTCGGCCGCTGGCAGGTCCTGCAGCGCCGCGCCCACGGTGGCCTTCAGGCCATCGGCGTCGTGGAAGACCATCAGGTCACGGCCTGTCTGGAAATGCTGATTCAGGTCGCCGCGATAATCGACCACCTGGGGGACGCCGATGGCCGCGATCTCGAACAGCCGCTCGTTGACGCACGCTTCGCCGTCGCCGTTGCCGCCCGCGGTATGGTGGATGTTGACCGCCACCGAGGCGCCTCCGTACGCCCGCACGTAGTCCTCCGTGCTTGGCACTTCGCCCCGGCAATAGTCGCGGAGCGACGTGTTCCGCCATCCCGGCCCCCACAGCGCCAAGCCGTACTCCACGAGTCCGCTGAGCAGCGCCTCGCGCCGCGCGGTGGCCGAGCCGGCGAACACCACGTTGGCCCGGTACTGGTCCTTCGAGCGCAGGGGCCGGTAGACCGACGGATCCGCCGCCGGCGGCACCACCGTGATGGCTCGGTGCAGGGCGGCCTCGAGTCGAGCCGCCACATCGGTGCCGGAGACGAACACCTGCTCATAGGCGGGGGCCAGCCGCACCACGGCGTCCGCCGTTCGCAGATCGTCGCGAAACCAGTTGACCCAGGGAATCCCGGTGTCGCGGCGGAGCTGCTCCACCATGACCGGGCCCAGCTCGTGACCGCCGAGCACCAGCACCAACCGGGCCTGGGAGGTCTCCACCGCCTTCCGGAGGCGGGAGCGAAGGTCGCTGCCGGTGAGCCGCCCCAGCAGACTCGGACGCTTCAGCAGGTCGAACGCGTTGACCTTGCAGCCGAGCCGTTCCAAGGCGCGGCAGCGTTGCGCCGCGTGCGCATGTTCGGCGTCGTCGAATTCCGCCACCACCAGGACCGACGGCCCGGTCACGCCAGGACCTCCGCGCCGCGGAATTGCAGATCGTAGAGCCGACGGTACAGCCCGTTCTCGGCGAGAAGCTCGGCGTGGCTGCCGCGCTCCACCAGCCGCCCGGCGTCGAGCACCAGGATCTCGTCGGCGTCGAGCACCGTGGCAAGTCGGTGCGCCACGACCAGAACGGTCCGGTCCCGCATCAGGCGGTCGATCGCGTCCTGTACCAGGCGCTCCGATTCGGTATCCAGGGCGCTGGTGGCTTCGTCCAAGAGCAGGATCGGGGGATCGCGGAGCAGCGCCCGGGCGATGGCGATGCGCTGACGCTGTCCCCCTGAAAGCCGGGTGCCCCGTTCGCCCAGCAGCGTCAGGTACCCTTCGGGCAGCTGGGCAATGAACTCGTGCGCGTTGGCCGCGCGAGCGGCAGCCTCCACCGACTCGGGGGTCGCGCCGGGCCGGCCGTACCCGATGTTGGCACGAACGGTGTCGTTGAGCAGCACGGTATCCTGGCTCACCACTCCCAGCAATGCGCGGAGCGAGGCGCGCTGCAGGGCGGGCAGCGGAACTCCGTCGAGCCGCACCTCGCCGGATTGAGGATCGTGAAAGCGGGGCAGCAACTCCAGCAGAGTCGTCTTGCCGGCACCGCTGGGGCCCACGATCGCGGTCACGCTGCCCTTGGGAACCGTGAACGACAGGTCGCGAAGCACCGGGGTGACCGTATCGTACCCGAACGTCACCCGGTCAAAGGCGATTTCCTGATCGAACCGGGCCGGCTTCGCCTGGGGCGCGTCCCCCTCCGACGAAGGCTCATCCAGCAGGCCGAACACCCGCTCGGCGCTGGTCACCGCGATGGCCCAGGAAGCGGGGAATTGGGAGATGGACTTGATCGGCGACATGATCTTGAGCGCCGCGGCGAGGAACACGATAGTGACTTCAGGGCGCAGAACCACCCCGGTCACCGACGGGTTGGCGGCCGCCCAGATGATCAGGATCAGCACGAGGCCGCCGAAGACCTCGCTGACCGGGCTGGTCATCGACGCGTAGCGCTGGGTGCGCTGGACTCGCTTTCGATAGCGGCTCGCCTGATCGGCGAAGAACCGGGCTTCCGCCGCTTCCCCTCCGTAGGCACGGATCAGCTTCATTGCGCCCAGGCGCTCGGTGACGGTCGCGGTGAGCTCGGCCTGCTCCTGATGCCAGAGCCGCGAATGCCGGCGCAGCCGGCCCAGCAGCGCCCGGATCCCCAGAACCAGAATCGGCGCGGTGGCTACCGTGAGCGCGGTGAGCCGGAGCGAGATGGCGGCCATGAAGACCAGGGCCCCCAGAATGAGCACGGCGTTCTGGAAGAGCGAGGCGAGCGAGGCGGTGACCGCCAGCTTGGTCCGATCGACGTCGACCATGACGGCGGAGATGAGCTGTCCGGCGCGGGTGCGCTGGAAGAAGTTGAGGTCGAGCGTCAGCAGGTGACGATAGAGCCGCACCCGGAGGTCGCGCACCAGCCCTTCCTGGACCGCAACCGAAAGCTGGTTCGACGCGTATTGCATCAGATTCTTCAGAACCAGGGCGAGGAGGAGCACCAGCACCAGCCGCCCCGCGGCGTCCCGCGGGGAAAGTCCGGCCACGATCGGCCCGAGCAGCCCATCGGTGATCTGCTCCAGCCGCGTCCCTTGTCCGGCGAGCGCGCCGGCGGTGCCGAAGAGGGCCTTGAGCAGCGGAACGAGGATGACCAGGGTCACGGTGTCGAGCACCGAGGCGACTAGCGTGGCCCCGACCCCGAGGAGGAAGATTCCCCAATAAAGCCGTGCCGCGCCGAGCAGACGCCCCGCCGTGCGATCCGCCATGAAACACAAGCTAACGCGCTGGCGACCCCATTTCACCCGGCTACATTCCCGCCGTGTCGCCGAACATCCTCCTTGTCCGCTTCAGCGCCATCGGCGACATTCTGCTCATGACGCCCCTGCTCCGCGCCCTGCGGCAGCGCCATCCCGATGCCCGGATTTCCGTCGTCACCAAGGCCGCCTTCGCTCCACTGCTCCACCACAATCCCCGCATTACCGAGGTGATCGGATGGAAGGAGCCCGAGTCGCTGGCTGCGCTCGGCCGGGAGCTCAAGCGTCGTGGATTCAGTCACCGGTTGGACTTGCACCAGAGCCTCCGAAGTCGCGCGCTTCGCTTCACCGTCGGCGGGAAATGGACGACCCACCCGAAACATCGGGCAGCACGATCGGTGTTGATCCATGCGAAGCGCGACCTGTACCGGGATCGCCGCCCGGTGGCGGAACGCTACTTCGATGCCGCGCGCGGGCTCGACGTCACCCCCGACTCCGGCTCGCTCGAGCTGTTTCTCCCCCGTCCGACTCTCGGCCGGGCTGAGGAGTTTCTCGTCGCCCATAGCATCGGGGTGACCCGGCAGCTGATCGCGCTCGCGCCGGGGGCGGCGCACTTCACCAAACGGTGGCCCGAGCATCATTGGACCGCGCTGGCGCGCCGGCTGGTGGAGCACGGGAACGACGTGGTGGTGGTCGGGGGACCGGACGACAGCGGGCTCGGGACCCGAGTCGCGGCCGCCGGTGGCGAGGGGGTTCTGAACGCGGCCGGCGCCTTCGACCTGCCGGGCTCCGCGGCGCTGCTCAAGCGCGCGCGGGCCCTGGTCTCCGGCGACACCGGGGTGATGCACATGGCCATCGCCGTAGGCATTCCGGTCGTGGCCCTCTTCGGCCCTACCGTCGAGGCCTTCGGTTTCTACCCCTACCACGCCAAGGCCACCGTCCTCACCCGGGAACTCTCCTGCCGGCCCTGCTCAGCCCACGGCGGTCCGGCCTGCCCGCTCGCGCATCACCGATGTATGCAGGATACGACGCCGGAGGACGTCCTCGAGGCGCTCCGAAAGCTGCCCCGATGACCACGCACGGTCCCTCCGGCAGCGCGCTGGTCAAGCTGATGGGAGACACCCCCCGCGGTCCCCGGCGCGAGGGCATCTTTGCGCTCTGGCTCACGGTGCGAGTGACGGAAGATTTGTTGCTGACTCCACCCCAGCCGGAACGGGCGGTCAAGCGGCGGGTGGCCGCGTTGGAGCGGCGGCTCTCGAGTCTGAGCCTGCCGGCCCCGCTCAGGCGCGGGTTGGTGGCCGCGCTCGCGGAACTCTCCGAGCCGCGCCGCGAGAAAGCCGGCCAGGTGCTGCAGCTCCTGGTGGCGCCGGCGCGCGAGGCGCTCGGGAGCGAGGCCGCGGACGTGCTACTACGGGCTGCGCGGAGCGCGACACTGTCACGCTGAGCGGAGCGAAGCGGCGACGCTCCGCCCCTTCGCTGCGCTCAGGGTGACGGGCATTGCTTATTCCTTCCTGAGCGCCGCCACGACATCGACCCGGAGCGCCTGACGGGCCGGCACGTAGCAGGAGAGCAGCGCCGCCCCCGCGAGGAGCGCGGCCACGCTGGTGTAGGTGGCCAGGTCGGTGGCGGTGATCCCGAACAAGAGGCTGGCCATGAGCCTCGTCAGCGCGAGGGAGGCGCCGACGCCGACCACCAGGCCGACCAGGACGGGCCGCATGCCCTGGACAACGATGAGGCGGAGGACCGTGCCCGGACTCGCCCCCAGCGCGAGACGCACGCCGATCTCGCCGGTACGACGCGACACCGAGTAGGAAAGCACGCCGTAGATCCCCGCCAGCGCCAGCAGCAACGCCACGCCGGCGAACGCCGCCAGCAGCACCATGATGAACCGCCGCGCCGCGACGGAATCGCCGACGACCTGCTCCAGACTCTCTACCCGGGCCAGCGGCAGTCCAGAGTCGAATTCCGCCAGGATCTTGCGCAGCACCGGACGAAGCGACGCGGTGGCCGTGCTGCCCTGGATCACGAAATAGAGGGAGGACGCGCCGGCCCCGTAGTAGGGGAAGTAGACCGCGAGCGACGGCGTGTCCTCCAGCCCCCAGTCCCGCATATCTCCGGCAATGCCGATCACCTCGGCCGACAAGTTCGACTGCCCCTGCCAAAGGAGGACGTTGCGTCCGACCACATCCTCGCCTGGCCAGAGCCGATCGGCGAGCCGGTGGCTGATGATCACCCGCCAGGGCTCGGCGAGGAGATCCTGCTCGGTGAAATCCCGGCCTCGTTCGATCGGAACACCCAGGGTGCGGAAGTACCCGGCGGTAATGACGCGCCAGCCGGCCCAGGGCACTGCGTCGGCGGCCGGAACAGGCTTGTCCGCGGCGGCGATGGCCATGCCGGTGCCGACGCCCCGGAGCGGACGCATCGAAACCGCCGCGACGGAAACGATTCCCGGATTGCCGCTCAGTCGTTGGCTGAAATGCTGGATGAACTGGGTCGCGCGCGCTCTGGTATAGGATTCGGGAAGGGAGATCTCCGCCAGGATCCGATTCTCCGTCTCGAACCCGCGGTCGACCCTCAGGAGCTGCCCGAAGCTGCGGAGCAGCAGGCCGGCCCCGATCAGTAGCGCCAGGGATGCGGCAACCTCGACGGCCACCAGGAGTCCACGGGCACGGCCCATCAGGCGGCCCGGCCCCTGGCTGCGCTCGCCGTCACGGAGCGTGCCGGCCAGATCTCCATGGGTGGCATGGAGCGCCGGGAGGATTCCCGTCAGCAATCCGGTCACCCCAGCCGCTGCCGCGGTGAAACCGAGCAGATTGAGGTTCAGGCTCACTTGGGCAAGGCGGGGGATCGCCCCGGGATCGAGGCTCTTGAGCAGGGTCACGATGCCGAGCGCAACCGCCAGCCCGACCGACGCACCCACGCCGCTCAGGAGCAACGATTCGGTCAGGGCCTGTCGCGCGAGGCGACCCCGGGTGGCTCCCAGCGCGGACCGGAGCGCGCGCTCCCGGGTGCGCCCGGTGGCTCTGGCCAGGACCAGGTTGGCCAGGTTGACGCACGCAATCAGCAGGAGGAAACCGACGGCGCCAAGCAGTATCCAGAGCGCCCGCCGAACGGAGTCACTGGCCACCCAGGACGCGGAAGGGTCCAGGCGAACGCCCATCCCCGCGTCGTCCTTGGGGTACTGTACGGCAAGGCGCTGCGCGACCGTGGTCAAATCGGTGCGGGCCGTCTCGATCGATACACCCTGTGCCAACCGTCCGACCACGACCAGCTCGAAGCTCCCGCGGTTCGGGTTGGCCTCGCGAACCAGGGGCAGGAACACGTCGGCGGCGTCGATCCAGGGCTCGCCCGCCGGGAGAACGCCAATGACCTGGTAGGCCTGACCGTCAAGGGTTATCGGGCGCCCGACCACGGCAGGGTCCGCACCGAAGGCTCTGGCCCACAGGCTATGCGAGAGCACGGCCAGGTGGGTGTCTCGGCCCGGCTGGTCTTCTCCAGGGCCGAACGTGCGCCCGGCGACCGGGGCGACGCCCAGAACGCTGAAAAAATCCGCCGACACCGAGCCCAGGCTCAGCCGCTCAGGATACTCCCGCCCGGTGAGATTGATCGAACCAAACCGGAGCGCCCCGAGTCCGTCGAGGGTGTGATTCTGATCGTGAAGGTCCCAGAAGTTGGCGTGGGTGACGGACGCACGGGTCCAGCCCCGTTCCACTCTGGTCTCCAGGAGCTGCACCAGCCGCTCCGGCTCGCGGAACGGCAATGGCTGGAGCAGCACGGCATCGATCACGCCGAAGATGGCCGCGTTGGCGCCAATGCCGAGGCCCAGCGTCAGCACCGCCACGGCGGTGAAACCGGGGTTTTTGATGAGTGTGCGCGCCGCGTAACGCGCATCCTGCCAGAGGGTCGACACTTTGGGCCTCGTCGGTTGTGGTCTCTGCCGGTGGCGCCACCGCTCCGACCAGCCGGACCGCGCGGCATCGCCCGCGGCGCGGATGGCGTACCTGAGCGCGGCGCCGCCGTTCCGGGATCGGAACGCCTGGCCAAATGCGTACCCCATCTCCTCCGCGACGTTGGCGCGAAACGGCCGCGGAAAGGCCCGCAACGCCAGCCGGAACAGGAGCATCGCGGCCGATTCGGCCGCGGATCCGCGCCGGCTCACCGCGCGACGCCCGGCAACCAGGAACGGCGGCGCGCCACCTCCACCAGCCTCCGCAGGCGCTCGCTCTCGGACCGAGCCAGGGCTCGGCCCCGGGCGGTGACACGGTAGTGCCGCCGCGGCGCACCGCCGCTCTGGTCGCCGGCGGGAGCCCGCGCCTCCTCGATCAGCCCAAGGTCGGCCATCCGGGCCAGCGTGGCGTAGAGCGTGCCGGGGAGGAGCTGGTCGGCCCCGCCGGTCAGCTCTTCGAAGCGCTGCATGATGCCGTAGCCGTGCAGCACCTCGTCCCCCAGGGCCAGCAGGACGTGGTAGACGGGCGGGCTCACTGGGGACGATGAGGGCATGCTGTACCTTAGCCCAAACTATAGTGCGGCACAAGGTAGTGGGCGCTCGTCGAATTGCCGGAACATCCCGACGTGCCCATTATTAACGGCCGAAGGCGCCGAGGAGTTTCGATGGCCGGCCACAGCAAGTGGAAGCAGATCAAGCACAAAAAGGCCGCCACCGACAACAAGCGCTCGGCGGTCTGGGCCAAGCGTATCCGGGACGTCATCGTGGCCGCCAAGGCCGGCGGTGGCGACCCCGGCGGCAATGCCCGCCTCCGGACCGCCATCGACGCCGCGAAAGCGGTCAATTGCCCTAACGACAACATCGACCGGGCCATCAAGAAGGGCACCGGCGAGCTGGAGGGGGAGACATACGAAGAGGTGGCGTACGAGGGCTACGGGCCGGGGGGTGCGGCAATCATCATCGAAGCCACCACCGACAATCCCAATCGCACTGTCGCCGAGGTGCGGCACGCCTTCAGCCGGAACAACGGGAACCTTGGCGCCACTAACTCGGTGGCGTGGATGTTCGAGCGCAAGGGCCAGATCTACCTCGACGCCACCCGGCACCCGGAGGACCCGGCGATCGAGGATGCGCTGGAAGCCGGTGCCGAGGACTTTGCCCGCGACGGCGATCAATACGTCGTGAGCACCCTGCCCGCCACGTTTCATGCGGTGCAGGATGCGCTCAAGGCGAGGAAGTACGTCATCGAGTCGGCCGAGCTCGCGATGGTGCCGAAGAACACCGTGAAGGTGGAGGGCGGGGACGCGGCCAAGCTGCTCCGGCTGATGGAAGCGCTCGAGGACCTGGACGACGTCTCCAAGGTGTTCTCGAATTTCGATATCGACGCGGCGACGCTGGCGGAGGCCGGGGCCTGACGCCCAAGCCCCGATGAAGGTGCTGGGCATCGACCCGGGCACCGCGACGGTGGGCTACGGCGTGGTGGAGCGGCCCCGGGAACCGGGCCGGTCCCTGCGCTTGCTGGAGTGCGGTGTCATCCGGACCGGTCCCAGGGATTCGCTGCCCCGGCGGCTCCAGATCATCCACGAGGGACTCGCCGAGCTCATCGCACGCCACCACCCCGACGTGCTGGCGGTCGAGGACATCTTCTACGCCACCAACGTGCGCACGACCGTGGTCCTGGGTCACGCGCGGGGAGTGATCCTCCTCGCGGGGGCGGAGGCCGGCGTCGCCGTCACCGAGTATTCGCCCGCGCTGGTGAAGAAGACCGTCGTGGGCCGGGGGGCGGCGCTGAAGCCGCAAGTCGGATTCATGGTGGCGAAGTTGCTGAAGCTCGAAGCCCCGCCCCGGCCCGCCGACGCGGCCGATGCGGTCGCGGTGGCCCTCACCCACTTCTTCACGACCAACCGGATCCGGGTCGGGCGGTGATCGCCACCGTCAGCGGCATCCTGGCTGAGCGCCGGGCCGAGACCGTCATGATCCAGACCGACGGCGGCGTTGGCTACGAGGTGTCGGTGCCTCTGGGTGTGTTCGAGCGGCTGCCCGCCCAGGGAGCCCGCTGCTCCCTGCACACCGAGCTGGTGGTACGGGAAGACGCCTGGACGCTCTACGGATTCGACTCGGTGGTCGAACGGAGCATCTTCCAGCGCCTCCTCTCCGCCACCGGCCTCGGGCCGCGGCTGGCGCTGGCGATTCTCTCCACGCTGGGCCCCGAGCGGGCGGTGCGAAGCATCCAGGGCAAGGATGTGGCGGCGTTGAGCACCGTGACCGGCATCGGGAAGAAGCGGGCGGAGAAACTGATCGTGGAGCTGTCCGACCGGTTCAGCGACCTGGCGGTGGCGCCTGCGCCGGCGCGGGGCCGTCCGGCGGACGAGGCGGTCAAGGCGCTCCTCGCGCTGGGCTACGCCCCCGCCGCCGCCGACGATGCGGTGCGCGCCGTGCTGGCCATCGCCCGCACTGACGATGTGGCCGCGCTGGTCCGGCGAGCCCTGCAGCATCTCACGACCCCACGAGGAGGACGGGGATGACCGTCGCATCCAGCAGCCCGCACGTCACCGCCGAGTGGCTCTGCAGCCGCTGTGGCTCCACCAACCGGAAACTCGTACCCGCGCCAACCGGAACGGCGGTCGACCGCTGCGTCTCCTGTCACGCCAAGCACGAGCTGACTCCGGGTGACCGGCCAGTCCGCTGGAACGCGAGAGCCCTCTGAGCCGGATCGAAGTCACCACGCCGGCGGCGCTGCCCGACGAGGGCGGCGCCGAAGCGGCGCTTCGGCCATCCCGGCTGGACGAATTCGTGGGACAGGACACCCTCAAGGCCCAGCTCCAGATCGCGATCGACGCCGCGAAGGGACGGGGGGACCAGCTCGACCACATCCTCTTCTTCGGGCCACCGGGGCTGGGGAAGACCACCCTGGCGATACTGCTCGCCAAAGAGATGGGGGTGCAGCTCCGCACCTCGTCGGGGCCGGTCCTCGAGAAGCCGGGAGATCTGGTCGGACTGCTCACCGGGCTGGGCAAGGGCGACATCCTCTTCATCGACGAGATCCACCGGCTCCGGCCGCAGCTGGAGGAGTTCCTCTACCCCGCCATGGAGGATTTCCGGGTCGACGTACGAATCGCCGACGGACCCAACGCCCAGACCATCCCGATGACGGTGGAGCCGTTCACCCTCATCGGGGCCACGACCCGGTTCGGACAGCTCACTCCGCCGATGCGGGCCCGATTCGGGATCGTGGAGCGGCTGAGCTTCTATCCGCCGGGCGAGCTGGCCCAGATCGTGAATCGGTCGGCGGGGATTCTGAAAGTCGCGATCCACTCGGAGGGCGCTACGGAGATCGCGCGCCGCAGCCGGGGTACGCCGCGCATCGCCAACCGGCTGTTGCGGAGGGTGCGGGACTACGCCCAGGTCAAGGCGGACGGCATCATCACGTCGGCCGTGGCGGCCGACGCGCTGGCGCGGCTCAACGTGGACGAGTTCGGGCTCGACGACATGGACGCACGGATCCTCACCACCATCATCGAGAAATTCGGCGGCGGACCGGTGGGGCTGGGCACCATCGCCGCGGCCGTGGGGGAGGACGCGGGAACTCTGGAGGAGGTGTATGAGCCGTACCTCCTGCAGCAGGGATTCATCGAGCGGACCCAGCGCGGGCGGATGGCCACCGCGAATGCCTACAAGCGATTCGGGATCACGCCGCCGCCGTCGGGAGGGCAGGCCGCGCTCTTCGATGGATGACGTCGCGGTGTCCCTCCGCACGTCCGATTTCGACTATGACCTGCCGCCCGAGCTGATCGCGCAACAGCCGCCCGCCATCCGGGGGGAGAGCAGGCTGCTGGTAGTGCGGCGGGA
>JAXIPC010000203.1:0-20860 GCA_045403135.1 Gemmatimonadales bacterium
GCCACCATGATCTCGCAGCACATGACGCGGCCCTTCCCGCGGGCGCGCTGCAGCAGGCACTGGGTCAGCACCCCCTCGAGCACGAAGGCGAGCTGGGCCCGCACCTGGGGCTGCTGGGTGGCGGGGAACACGTCGATGATCCGGTTGATCGATTCGGCCGCGGAGTTGGTGTGCAGCGTGGCCAGCACCAGGTGTCCCGTCTCGGCGATGGTCAGCGCCGCCGCGATGGTCTCGAGGTCCCGCATCTCGCCCACCAGGATGATGTCGGGGTCCTCGCGCAGTGCGTATTTCAGGGCCGCCGCGAAGCTCTTGGTATCGGTCCCGATTTCCCGCTGGTTGACGATGCAGCTCTGGTGGCGGTGGATGAACTCGATCGGATCCTCGACCGTGATGATGTGCCCCTTCCGTTCCTTGTTGATCTTGTCGAGCATCGCCGCGAGGGTGGTGGACTTGCCGGAGCCGGTGGGCCCGGTGACCAGGATCAGTCCCCTGGGCCGTTCGGCCAGCTTGGCCGTGATCGGCGGCAGGCCCAGGTCCTCGAAGGTCCGGACGCTGAACGGGATCATCCGGAGCACCATCGCCACGCAGCCGCGCTGCTTGAAGACGTTGCCCCGGAAGCGGGCCAGGTTCTGGATGCCGAACGAGAAGTCGAGCTCGTCCTCGAATTCGAACCGCTTCTTCTGGGTCTCGGTGAGCACCGAGTAGGCCAGCGTCAGCGTGTCCTTCGGCGTGAGCACCTGCTCCACCGAAGAGTTGGTCATGTCGCCGTCGACGCGCAGTTTGGGGCGCTCTCCGGCGGTGACGTGGAGATCCGAGGCTTCCCGCTCGATCATCTCCTGCAACAGCGCACGCAGGTTGAGGCTCATCCCGCACTCTCCTTCACGACCTCTTCCAGGGTCGTGACACCCTTCTTGATTTTCACGATGCCGTCCATGCGAAGCGTGAGCATGCCTTCCTCGACTGCCTGGTCGCGCAATTCCACCGCCGACGCCCCCCGCAGGATCATGCGGCGGATCTCGGGTGACATGTCCATGACCTCGTAGATCCCGGCGCGGCCCTTGTACCCGGTGCCGCCGCAGGTTTCGCAGCCTCTGCCCTTCATGAAGGGAATCGCCCGAATCTCGTCAAGATTCGTGCCCGAATGCGTCAAAGACTTGATTTCCTCTGGCCGGTAGGTCACCGGGTCCACGCAGTCCTTGCAGATCCGGCGGACCAGCCGCTGGGCCACCACCAGATTGACCGCCGCCGACACGTTGAACGCCTCGACTCCCATGTCCACCAGCCGGGTGATGGTGCTGGGCGCGTCGTTGGTATGCAGCGTGGAAAGCACCAGGTGGCCGGTGAGCGCCGCCTTGATGGCGATGCCGCCGGTTTCGAGATCCCGGACCTCGCCGATCATGATAATGTTGGGGTCCTGCCGGAGAAACGCCTTGAGCGCCGCGGCAAACGTCAGGCCGATTTCGCTCCGCACCTGCACCTGGTTGATCCCGTGCAGGTTGTACTCGACCGGATCCTCGGCGGTCATGATGTTGCAGTCGATGGTGTTGATCCGCTGGAGCGCCGAGTAGAGCGTCGTCGTCTTGCCCGAGCCGGTGGGTCCGGTGACCAGCACCATGCCGTACGGGTTCAGAATCGCCTTGAGCAGGTCGGCCTCGGCCTTGGGCTCGAAGCCGAAGGTCGACAGGTCCAGCGTCAGGTTGCCCTTGTCGAGGATTCGGAGCACGATCTTCTCGCCGAAGAGACAGGGCAGCGTGGATACCCGGAAGTCGATGACCCGGTTGTGCATTTTGAGCTTGAGCCGGCCGTCCTGCGGAATCCGCCGCTCCGCGATGTTCAGCTGGGCGAGAATCTTGATGCGGGAGATCAGCGCCGCCTTCATCCGGAGCGGGGGCTTCATCACCTCGTGCAGGGCGCCGTCGACCCGGTAGCGCACCCGCATCTCGTGCTCGAACGATTCCACGTGAATGTCGCTCGCGCCCCGCTGCACCGCATCGGTCAGGAGGCCGTTGATCAGCTTGACGACCGGCGCGTCGTCGATCTGGGCTTGAGACGCCCCGTCGTCTTCGGTCTCCTCGAGGATCTCGACGTCGTCCGCCAGCCCCTCCATGTCCTTCAGGATGCTCTGGAGCTGCATGTCGGAGGCGTCGTAGTACTTGTCGACCAGGGTGCGGAGGGTGAACTCCCCTGCGAAGACCGGGAACAGGTCGTACCGGGTGATGAATCGCAGCTCCTGCAGCAGCACCTGGTCGGTCGGATTGGCCATCGCCACGGTCAGCGTGCGGCCCTCGCGCTTGAGCGGCAACACGATGTGGCGCTTGGCGATGTCGGAGGGGATCAGCTTGATGATCTTGGCGTCGACCTCGAAGCGCGAGAGGTCCACCGCGGGCACCCGGAGCAGCCGGGCCACGATGCGGGTGATCTCGACCTCGGGCACCAGATTCTGCTTGGCGAGGATGAATCCCAGCGGCATGCTGGTCGAGCGATGCTCGGTCAGCGCCTGCGCGAGCTTCTCGCGCGTGAGCAGACCCTCCTTGACCAGGATATCGCCCAGACGTTCGCTGGGAAGCGCTGCCGTCGTCATGCGGTGCCGGTCTCCCCCTGTCACGTGTGTCTGCCCCCGCGCTACCTCACCACCAGCAAGGGTGCGAGCCGGGCCAACAGTGCCCCCCCAAACCCTGATACCCTGCCAAGATCCGACACTGCGGCGAATGACCCCTTCTCCCGGCGATATGCCAGAATCGAACGGGCCCGGGCCCGACCTATCCCGGGGAGGGCCATCAGATCCGCTTCCGAGGCGGAGTTGAGGTCCACAGGAGCCGCACTTCGGGGACCTTCCAGCTTCCCGTAAGCTCCAGATGTGCTGAGTTTTGCATCGCTAGACAGGGTAGCGACTTCCGCTCCAGCACCGCGGTAGCTCACCTTCCCTTGAATCGCCGCCAGCATGGCCGGTCCCACTCCTGGGACTCGGTCCAGATCGCCAGGGCCCCGAAACAGGCCTCTCGACCCTCGGTCCTGTACGATGCGCTTTGCCAGTGACATGCCAATCCGGGGAAGGCGGGCGATCTCCTCCGCGGTTGCCTGGTTCACATCGACCGTCTCATGAGCCGAAAGGGGCCGAGCCAGCTGAGTCGCTCGGGTCCGATGCCGGGAGGGATCGGCGTCACCGTGGAGCGAGGGGGCGAGCAACTCGCCCGGCGGGGCACCCGGTGCGCCAAACAGGAGCCGGCCGGCGTGCCCGGCGATCGCGAGACCGAGCAGGAGCAGGACGGCTCTCGGCTCTTTGGACATGCCGCATCTTACCTGTGGCCGTCCCTGCGTTGCGGAGCCTCGATGTGCGGGCGGGGGCAGGATTTGCGCGGGCTACTGGCTACTGGCCAGCCGATAGCCAATAGCCCATGGCCACCCTCACTTCTCCAATCGAACAAGCGCCATGCCCACGTCCCCCACCACTTTGAGGCTGGCCGCGCTCACTTTGTCGAGCGTGTCATCCGGCGTGTGGTGGTACCCGTTGCCGGGACCAAAAGTGAAGTCGATCATGTCGATCGCGCGGATCCCCACCTGCTGCAGCGGGATATGGTCGTCGGTGAGGGAAATCCCCTCTTCGTCCACGAACACCGTGCCGTGTCCAATCCTCCTGGCGATCGACCAGACGGTCTCCACCACATCGGGGGCGCCGGTGACCGAGTAGCCTTCCTTCGGGATCCGGAGGTCTTTGTCTCCCACCATGTCGAAGAGCACCGCGTAGCGGGGAGCCGGGCCGGGCGGGAGATGGTCGGCGTAGTAGCGCGAGCCGATGAGCACATCCTGATCCTGCCCAGAGGTGAAGCTGCCGTAGTCCTCCCCGTCCACGAACAGCAGGTCCACCCCGATTCCCGGGGGCACTTTTTTCAACGCGTCGGCCATGCCCAGCAGCACCGCCACACCGGACGCCCCGTCGTTGGCCCCGGGCACCGGGAGCGTCGTGTCTCGACTCGAGGGCCCATCGGCCCTCGGGCGCGTGTCCCAATGGGCCAGGAATAGGAGCCGAGTGGTGGCGCCGGGATTGAAGCGGGCCAGGTAGTTGTACATCGGCAACGAGTCGCCCCTCTGGGTAACGTGGGTCCAGTGCTGGACCACCAGCGTGTCCGCCCGGGTCCGCAGCAGACTGTCCAGCCACGCCGCCATCTTCCGGTGGCCGTCGCTGCCGGGGATACGGGGCCCGAAGCCGAGTTGGGTCTCGACGTACCGAAGGGCGATTGCCCCGTCGAATTCGGGGGGCGGGACCGGCGCCGATCCTTCGCAGCCTGCGAGCATGAGGGCGGCGGCAAACAAGGAGCGCATGAGCTAGGGGTCGGGGGCCCGGGGTGAGGGGTCAGGGACATTGCCGCGCAACGGAAGTAAGGATGGGCGGCATCTGGAAAGGTAGCCCCCTGATCCCTGACCCCTGATCCCTGACCCCTCTCACCTCTTACTTTTCGGCATGCGTCTCCTCCGCGACCATATCCTCCGCACCCTCACCGGCCCGTTCATCTTCGCCTGGGCGGCGCTGACCGGCATGCTGATGCTCAACCAGCTCTCCCGCCGGTTCGGGGACCTGGTGGGCAAGGGCCTGCCGGCGGACGTCATCGCCGAAGTGCTGCTGCTGTTCATCCCGTTCATCGTGGCCCTCACCCTCCCGATGGCCATCCTGGTGGCGGTGCTGTACGGCTTCAGCCAGATGGGTGTGGACAACGAGATCACCGCCATGCGGGCCTCCGGTCTTTCGGTGGTGCAGATGGTGCGGCCGGTGTTCTGGGCCGGAGTGTTGCTGGCACTCGCCAACCTTTTCTTCGTGGACCAGATCCTTCCCCGCACCAATCTCCGGCTGCTCAACCTGCAGACCGACATCGGGCAGAAGAAGCCCACCTTCTCGCTCAAGGAGCAGGTGATGAACAACCTGCCCGGCTCGCAGTACTTCCTGCTGGCCAGCGTGATCGAGCCGGGCACCGGACGGATGAAGGAAGTGGTGATCTACGACATGAGCCCATCGGACGGGCGCCGGGTGATCTACGCCGACAGCGGCTCCATGGCCTTCGAGAACGGCGGCCGGGATCTCGGCCTTCGCCTCAATGATGGCCGGGTGCACGAGTACAAGACCGCGGAGCCGGCCACCGTCAACACTACCCGCTTCGTGCTGAACACCATCCGGGTCAAGGACATCGAGAATGCCTTCAAGCAGAGCTTCGGCTCGGTACAGCGCGGCGACCGCGAGATGACCACCTGCGAGATGATGGACCGGGTCGCGGCCTCGCGGCAGTCCCGGGCCACAGCCGCGGCGCACCGGCGGGCGGTCGCCGAAAACGACGTCCGCGCCCTCCTGCATCTCTGGGGTGTCGCCGAGCCGGCCGGCCGTCCTGCCACGATCCCGCCGCGGTGTGGGCCCTGGCGTGACTTCGAGCGCCGGATGGGGCGCCTGCTGCTGCCCAAGCCGGCCGCCGCGCAGGTTGTCGCCTCGGATACGGCCGCACGGCGACTGGGGCAGCCGTACGGTGCCGCCTTCTCCACCCTGTCGGACGCGACCATCGCGCGGGAAAACGAGGAGTTCGCCCGCCGGGACGTGAACCAGTTTTCCGTCGAAATCCACAAGAAGTACACCCTCTCGGCGGCATGCCTGAGCTTCGTGCTCATCGGGATCGCGCTGGCGCTGCGCTTTCCGCGTGGGGGCATCGGGCTGGTTATCGGGGGAAGCTTGGTGATCTTCGCGCTGTTCTACGTGGCGCTCACCGCGGGCGAGCAACTCGCCGACCGCGGCGCCATCTCCGCTCCACTGGCGATGTGGCTGCCCAACTTGGTCGTGCTGGGGGCGGGTATTCTGGGCCTGGTCCGGGTGAACCGCGAGTTCGGCTCCACTCGTGGGGGTGATCTCGGCGACTTGGGCGATCTCCTGCTGGGATGGCTGCGCCGCCGGCGGGCCGCCTCCTGATGCGGCTGTTGTCGCGCTACCTGCTGGGGCTCTGGCTCCGGATCTTCCTGCTCACCGCGATCGGCCTGCCCTTCGTCTCGGTGCTGACCCAGCTCACCGATAACCTGCGCCGCCTGCTCGACCGGGACCTGCCCGCCGCGACCATCGCCCTCTCGTATCTATACGCGCTGCCCCAGAACATCGCGACCATGATGCCGGCGGCAGCTCTCTTCGCCACGGTGTTCACCGTGGGGCCCTTGGCCCGCAACTCGGAGCTCACCGCGGCCAAGGCCGGCGGGATGAGCTTCCACCGGCTGGTGAGGCCGTTGTTCATCGCCTCGGCGCTGGCGGCGGTGCTCTGCTTCTTTATCGGCGAGTGGGCCACCGAGGCCACCACCCGCCAGCTCGAGCTCCAGAAGGAGCGCCAGGCCCGCAACGTGACCACCCGGACCAACTTCGTGTACCGCGCGGCGAGCGGGTGGGTGTACACCGTCCGCCAGCTCAACACCGTCGGCAATCAGATGCAGCAGGTGGTGCTGGAGCGCGCCGTGCGGGATACCGCGATCCCCACCCTGTCCATTACGGCGGATAGCGCGCGCTGGGATCCCAAGGCGCGGCACTGGAGCTTCACCCACGGCGCCAGCCACGTCATCCGGCGAGACGGAGACGCGCTGACCCTGAGCTTCGCCGAGCTCCGCCTGCCCTCCTTCAAGGAAGCGCCGCGCGAGCTGCTGATCGAACCCAAGAATCCGGAGGAGATGACGTTCGGTGAGCTGGGGCGCTACATCGGGTCGCTCAAGAGCTCCGGCAATGACACGCGCAAGCTCGAGGTCCAGCGCGGGGTGAAGCTGGCGCTGCCCGGTGCCTGCCTGATCATCGCGCTCTTCGGCGCGCCGCTGGCGGTCTCGTCCCCGCGCGCCGGCGCCGCCATGGGCATTGCCATCAGCCTCGGCACCACCATCATCTATCTGCTGATGATCAACCTCGCGATCGCGGTAGGTGCCTCCGGCATCGTGCACCCGGCGGTGGCGGCGTGGGCGCCGAACCTGGTGTTTCTGGCACTGGCGGGGTGGTTGCTGGTGAGGGTGCGGACGTAGGAAGAGGCTAAGAGGCTAAGGCGCTAAGAGGCTAAGAGGCTAAGAGGCTAAGAGGCTAAGAGGCTAAGAGGCTAGAAAGAAGCGCGCGGGGGCCGACATCTTGCCGGCCTCCTAGCCTCCTAGCCTCCTAGCCTCCTAGCCTCCTAGCCTCCTAGCCTCCTGCTTCCTAGCCTCCTGGCGTCTTAGCGTCCTAGCGTCTTAGAACGTGTACTTCCCGCCCAGCTGAATCCGCCACCGCGACGATCCCACCTGCACCCGGTTGAGCGCCGGCAGCGCCGCGAGGGCGGGAACCGTATAGCGACCCCGGTCATCCGCCTGGGTGGCGGTCCCGCGCGTATCATAGCCCACGAAGGCCAGGAGCGGCCGCTCCTCGAATCCCTGATGTTCGCGGGTCAGGCCCCAATCCCGGTCCACTAGGTTGAGCAGGTTGAAGATGTCCGCCGAAACCTCGAGGGACTGACCTCCCCGGGTGGGAATGAGTTTGCCCAGGCGAACATTGACGAAACTGACCCAGGGGTTCCGGCAGGTATTCCGCTCCATGATTCGCCCGCGCTGCTGAAAGAGACAGGGTTCGCTCGCGATATAGGCGTTCAGGCGGTCCCAGTCTGCCGTGGCGGTCGCGGCGGGAAGGGAGATGTCGTTCGCATCGCGGGGAACGTACATGATGTCGTTCACCGTGATGGCGTCTCCGTTCGCATCGCCGGTGACCGTGTAAGTGTACGGAGTGCCCGAGCGGCCGTTGTAGATGATCGACCCCTGGACCCCGAAGAAGAGGTCCGCCGATCCGCTGAGGGTAATCTTGTGCGGCACATCCAGGCCGCTGGTCCGCAGGTTCCGGTTCTCCATGGTTCCGTCGAGCGAGGTGTTCGCCAGGTTGGACGTGGCGATGCTGGACGTCAGCGTGATCAGGTCCTTGGCGTTGGAATAGGTGTACGCCCCGCTGAACGACACCCCATTGCTGAATTGCTTCTGGAGCTGGGCGGTAAAGTTGTAGGCCTTGTCGGCGCTCCGGTTTTCGTGGCGGACCACCTGGCGGACCGACGACGTCTTGGTGAGTCGGGTCAGCGCCGTGCCCGCGGCGTTGGGTGTGGCATAGAGCTGCCGCCCTTCGGCGTTCACCGACCCCAGCCGGACATTGTCGTCCATCTGGTACATCTGGTTCTTCGCTGCGGTGTACAGAAAGTCGAGCGTGCCCACCACGCCCCACGGCAGCCGGTGATCGATGCCCAGCGAGTATTTGAGCGCCTGCTGGAACTTGAAGTCCTTGTCGAAGTAATTGACGTTGGCCGTGGGCGGCGTCGGCGCGCCGCCCGTGGCGCAGACTTGCGGGAGACTCGCCGGATCAACCGTGAAAACCGGCGTCGCTGCCGGGCCGGTGCAGATCAGCACCACCTGCTCCTTACCGGTGTTCGTGAAGGCGTTGGACAGCCAGACATACGGCGGGCGGCCGGAGAAGATGCCCACGCCGCCTCGGACGATGGTATTGCCGTTGCCCATCGGATCCCAATTGAATCCGAGCCTCGGCGAGATCAGCGCATTTCCCGAGGGAAACTGGCCGGTGTGCACGCCAAGAGTATCTGGTGAGATGAGGGCAGGAAGCTCGTTTTCCACCGGCGCCGGACTGGTCGGCACGTCGAACCGGAGGCCGGCGGTGAGCGTCAGCCGGTCGCTCGGGCGCCAGGCGTCCTGCAGGTAACCGCCGAACTGCTTGACGTTGAAGTCGGCGGTGGCGCCGCCCGGCCGCGTCTCGATCGAGAGCTCGTACCGGTTCGGCTCGGCCAGGTCGAGGGAATCCACGCTGCCAAAGGTCCAGACTCCCAGCGAGCCCGCGAAGAATACGTTGTTGAACTTGAAGAACTCGTTGTGGGTCCCGACGGTGATCTGATGATTCCGGCCCAGCCCGAAGGTCACGTTCGCGGTGGCCTCGATGTTGTCCTGGTCGAGCGTATTGGCCTGGGAGAATTTCTCGCCGCCGGCAGCGATGTAATTGTTCGCGGCATCACCCTGGACCAGGATGAGCGGGACTCGATTGGGGATCTCCCGGCCGTCCCGCACCGTCTGATAGCCCAGCAGAACCTCGAGATTCGCGCCCCCCATCAGGCTGGTGTATTTGGCCCGAGTGCTGTTGGTGATGGACTGGAAAAAATAGCCGCTGTTGCTGAGCATCCAGCCATCACGGTCGACCCGGTTTCTACTGCTCTGGTTCACGCCCCGGGCGAAGTTGTCGTCCGCCGCCTTTACATAGTTATGCGAAACCTCGAGCTGGGAGCTTCCTCCCAGCTGCAGGGTGACCTTGCCGAACAGGTTCTTGTCCGGCCGGTCCAGCACCGGCTTGTCTATACCACCCGGGTCGAAGCCGTATTGGGTCTTGAGGATGTCCTGCACCCGGAGCGCGGTGGCCGCCGAAATGCCGGTCGCCGGCTCGGTCACCTCGGCCCCGAAGAACTCGGTGGTCGACGACTGGATGTCGGCCGACCCGAAGAAATGCAGCCGGTTCCGAATGATGGGCCCACCGAAAGTGCCGCCGTACTGCTTGATCTGGAAACTGGTCACCTTCACGCCGATTGGCTTCGTCGTATCCACGCCGACGAGCTCCGGCCGCTGGATGTAGCCGAAGAGGGAGCCGTGAAACGAATTGCTCCCGGACTTGGTGATGCCGTTCACCAGGCCGCCCGAAAAACTCCCCTGGCGGATGTCGAACGGCGCCACCAGAACCTGGAATTCCTGGAGTGCCTCGATCGAGATCGGCTTGGCGTTGGCCTGGCCGCCCGGTGTGCCGTTGGCCGCGAGGCCGAAGATGTCGTTGTTGACGCCGCCATCGATAAGAATGGTATTGAACCGGTTGTTCTGCCCGGCGATGGACAGCCCGCCGCCTTGCGTCGGTACGACTTGGGGACTGGTGTTGAGCAGCGAGATGAAGTTCCGGCCGAGCAGGGGCAGGCGCTGAATAGTGGTGTCGTTGACGATCTGTGCCGGGCCGGTCCGCCCGCTGTTGATCAGCGCATTGGTGGCGGACACGACCGTCAATTCCTCCAGCGTCACCACCTGCTGCCTGAGCTCGAGATCCTGGGTATATCGCTGTCCCAGCGCGAGCATGATTCCCGTCTTGTTCGCGGGCTGAAAGCCGATCGCCCTCACGTCGACCGTAAACGGACCACCCGGTGTGACATTCTCGAAGTTGTACCGCCCGGCCGCGTTGGTGGTGGTTTGCTGTTTGGCGCCGGTGGTGGTGTTGGTCAGCACGACGATGGCGCTCTGGACGTGGCCGCGGGTCTCCGAGGTCACTCGGCCATGCACCGCCGCGCTGGTCACCCCCTGGCCGGCGAGGATCTCGCTCGCCCCGGCCAGCAATGCCACCGCCGCCGCCCCGAACCGTACTGCTCGCCCGATTGGCCGCATGGAACAACTCCCCGGATCATGTTTGGATGCTGCGATCAGACCGGCTTTCCCGGAGTGGGGAAGCCGGCGAATGCCGACGCTGGAGGAAAAGCCACATACCCTGCCGAAACAGCGCCCCGCCGAAGCCCTAAGTTACCGTGAGAACGAGCCAAATCAAGCAGATCGTCAAACCGTTACGGCCCTTTTACGCTCCCGACCGGGTTGATTTTGCCGGCCGCGCGCCCGATGAAATACACTGGGATTCCGGCGAGGATGATCCCGAAGGTAAACCCGGTGCCCGCCGGGTCGGTCAGGAGCGCATTGGCGATCATTCCTACCGCCGAAAGCAGGAAAACCACCGGAACCAGCGGGTAACCGATCACCCGATAGGGCCGGGGCAGATCCGGGGACCGGCGGCGGATGACGAAGACCGACAGGACGGCCAAAATGTAGAAGGGCCAGATTCCCAGGATGAACTTCTCGGCGAGCTGCTGGAAGTCGTTAAAGAGGACGTACACCACCCCAAGCCCCGTGGCCAGAAGGATGGCGGTCGACGGGCTCTGGAACCGGGGCGAGACCCGCGCGATGATGGGGAAAAACAGCCCCCGGTCCGCCATCCCGAAGAAGATCCGGGGACTGGCCATCATGGTGCCGTTGACACTGCTGAACGTCGAGACCATCACGACCGCGGCAATGAGCCCGGCTCCAGCCGTGCCCAGGAACGGGATCCGCTCGACCGCGGTGGCCGCGATGAGTGGTGAAGTTGCGATCTCGGGAAGCGGCACCAGGTACATATAGGCCAGATTGACCAGCAGGTAAATCGCGATGATCGCCAGGGTGCCGAAGATGAGCGCCCGGGGGAGGTTCCGGGCCGGGTCCTTGATCTCCCCGCTCATGTAGGACAGGTCGGCCCAGCCGTCGTACGCCCACATCACCGACACCATGGCGGTGGCCAGGGCCGACACGCCGAGACCGCCGACCCAGAGCGGAGTGAAATTGCTGGTGGACCCGGTGGGGGAGGTAAAGGCCAGCACGACCAGGGATATCAGCGCCCCGTACTTCAACGTGGTGGCGATGTTGGTTACCGCGGAGGCCTTCTTCACCCCCACATAGTTCAGAAGTCCCACACCCGCAATGAGCGCGGCGGCTACCCAGTGAATCTGCTGGTCGCTGAGGGGGACGAAGTGGCTGAAGTACTCGGCGAAGATCGTGGAGATCGCGCCCAGAGCCGACGCCCGGATCACGGCGAGCTGGGACCAGCCGAACAGGAAGGCCGGCAACGGCCCCAGGCCTTCCTCGATGTAGGCGAACACCCCGCCGCTTCGCGGGTACATCGCCGCCAGCTCGGCCAGGGTGAGGGCCCCGAACAGCGCCAGGACTCCTCCCAGCACCCAGGCAACCGCCACCATGCCCGGCGAGCCCACCAGGCCGGCGACTCTGGCCGGAACCCGGAAGATGCCGCTCCCGATCGTGATGCCGATCACGACCATGATTGCGGGTAGCAGGCCCACCGTTCGGGGGAGGCGTTCGCCCCAGGAATCGCGTTCTGGCATGGTCGGGAGGGGTCAGGGATCAGGGGTCAGGGATGAGGGAACCGCTGCTATATTGTAGCCGCTGCATCGGTCGTTCCCTAGCACGACCGCCCTGACCCATGACCCCTGACCCCTGACACAGTGTCCCTCGCTCGCGACCTGATCTCCCTGACCAAGCCCCGCGTCATCTCGCTGCTTCTGGTGACCACCGTCGCGCCGATGTTCATCACCGACCGCGGCCTTCCGCCCCCCGCGTTGGTCTTCTGGGTCGTGGTGGCGGGTTTCCTGATGGCCGGGGGCGCCAACGCGATCAACATGTGGTTCGACGGGACATCGACACCCGGATGTCGCGGACCATGCTGCGTCCCATTCCGGCGGGGCGGCTGCCGGCCGGTGCGGCGCTGCTGTTCGGCAGCGCATTGGGTGGAGTGTCCTTTGCGCTGTTCTGGCGCTTGGTGAATCCGCTGGCGGGGTTTCTCGCGCTCGCGGGGCTCCTGTTCTACGTCTTCATCTACACCATGTGGCTCAAGCGCTGGAGCCCCCAGAACATCGTCATCGGCGGCGCGGCGGGCGCCTTCCCGCCCCTGCTGGGGTGGGCGGCCATGACCGGCTCGCTCGACCTGGCGGCGCTCTACCTCGTCGCCATCATTTTCTACTGGACCCCTCCGCATTTCTGGGCGCTGGCCCTGATCAAGGAGCAGGAGTACGCCCGGGCCGGCGTGCCGATGATGCCGGTGGTCAAGGGAGCCCACGAAACCAAGGTGCAGATGCTGGGGTAAACCCTGATGCTGCTCCCGCTCACCCTCCTGCCAGCGCTCGCGGGTACCCAGGGCGTGTTCTATGCGGTGGCGGCGGTGCTGCTCGGAGGACGCTTGCTCTGGTATTGTCTGCAGTTGCTGAAGCAGCGGACGGTCACGCCGCTGGCGTGGAAGATGTACAAGTTTTCGCTGCTCTATCTGGCGCTGCTCTTCTGTGCGATGGGCATCGACAAGTACATCCCCGTGGGGCACCGCACACCGCCGCCCGAAGTGGTGATTCTCGACCCGCCCGACGCCAGGTAGTTACCTAGCGTCTTAGCGTCTTAGCGTCCCACCCAAGTATCAAATCCTGCTGGATCTCGCGAGGCGTCACCACCGGTCCCTCCGCCCCCCAGAAGACATTCACTTCGCTCCGCACCCCGAACTCGTTGGGCAGGTAGACCCCCGGCTCGACCGAGAAGCCGCAGCCGGGCAGGATGATCCGGTCGTCCTTGGTCTCGTAGTCGTCCATGTGGGGGCCGGACCCGTGAAGGTTCTGGTCGATCGAGTGGCCGGTCCGGTGCACGAACCATTCGCCGAAGCCCGCCTTCTCGATGACGTCGCGGGCCGCGCGGTCCACTTGATAACCCGCGATCCGGGACCCGTTCGCTCCGGCGCGACGCACCACGTCCAGCGCCGCATCCCGGGCATCCCGTACCGTCGTCCACACCGAGAGCACCCGCTCCGGTGGACGTGGTCCGCTGAACCCCATCCAGGTCTGATCCGCCGAAATCGCGCCCGGATAGCGCCCGAACAGGTCCAGGAGCACGACCTGGTCGTGCTCGAGCGCCAGGTCCTTGCCCGGCATCGGCTCGTAGTGGGGGTTCCCCGAATTCACGCCGAAACCGACGATGGGCGGGTGATCCGGGACCAGGCCTTCCTTCTCCATCGCCGCTACCACCCGTTGCATCAGCGCCGACTCGGTGAGCCCGGTCCCACCCTTGCTCACCGCGAAGGTCAGCGCGTCCTTCGCGATCCGCGCCACTACTTCCGCCGCCTCGATATGACGGGCCGCCTCGTCGTCGCTCCAGAGCGCGGCGAACTGGGTGACCAGCGGGGCGCTCGACACCACCTTACCGCCCAGCGACTGGATCAGGTCTACCACCCCGTACGGCACCCGATCGAGGTAGGGCACCCCGTCTTTGGGAGAGATTTCCATCGCGACGGTCTTCCCGGCCACCAGGGACTTGAGCCCCGCGTGCAGCTCTTCCCATCTGGCGTAGGGCACGATCCGCCCGGGAAACCCTACCAGGGGTTGCAACTCGATCTTATGGGCGAGCGCCACCGGCTCCTGGTCCGGGACGAGCAGGACGAACAGCCGGCGTGAGCCGAGGCCGCCCAGGGCGAGAAACCGGTTCGCCACCGGGTTGTGGCCCTGGAAATCGAAGAGCAGCCAGCCGTCCGCGCCCGCTGTGCTGAGCCCGGACCGTAGCGCCGCGTGGTCCCCCGCGGAGAAGGCCTTCATTCGTATCCTCCTGCTTCCGCGGCGCGCCAGAAGCAATGGTCGTCGCCCCGCGAGTGACAGCGTTCGTGAATCATCGCCCCCTCGAAGCCGGTCGCCACCCGCAGCAGCTCGGCGATCACGGCGCTGTAGAAGTAGCAGCCGGTCCCCGGAAATCCAGCCCACGTGGCCAGCGATTCCGACAACCGGACCTGATAACCGCTCGCGACCAGCTCGAGCTGGATGCCGAGCAGCTTCTTCGCCACCTGAGCCGCCGACCGGGCCCCCAGGTGCCGCCGCAGAGGCTTCGGGCTTACCCCCAGAAGCACCTTGGTGCCCAGCCCGGCGGATCGCGCCACGTAGCGTGCCGCGCGTCGGCCGGCATCGGAATACACCAGCGTGGCGTCGGGACGGCGCCCCACCAGCCGGAAAACCGAGATGGCCTCCTCCGCCGGAACCTTCCCATCAGCCTCGGAGCTCTCGCGATAGCGTTCGATCTGCTGCGCCACCGTGTTCGAGAGGCCGAGCCGCTTGGAAACGGTTTCGCCGGCCAGCTCGCTGAGGCCGTCGTCGAGCGGAGTGTCGAGATTCCGGATGGCCTCGAGCAGGCTGAGCGGGATGAGCGAGTGGATGGCGGCGGGAGCGTGGGTCACGGCGCGGCAAATTAGCGCCTTCGGAGCGGGGGCGAAATGGGCGCTTGCCACCCCTGGGTCCTCGTGGGACATTCCGCGAATGGGGGCGATTCTCGCGGTCGCGGTGTCCGTGGGCCTAGCCCTCGTCGCGTGGCGCGCGGGCGCCCTGACGCGCGATGGCGCCCTGGCCGCGGCGCTGGTGGGAGGCGCGGTGCTTTTCGGCACCGGCTGGGGCGGCGCAGCCATGCTCGCCGCCTTCTTCATCCCGAGCACCGCCGTCGGACGTTTCGCGCTGGCCCGGGGAGTCGCCTCCGACCCCGCGGCGGAGCGGCGCACCGCCGCGCAGGTGCTCGCCAATGGCGGCGCCGCCGCGCTGGGCGCGTTCCTCGAGCCCTCGTTCTCCGGACTCGGGATCTGGATCGTCTGCGGCGCCCTCGCGGCGGCCTCCGCCGATACCTGGGCCACCTCGATCGGCTCGTTCAGCGGGAAGCAACCCCGCCACCTCCTCACCCGCCGCCCGGTGCCTCGCGGGACCAGCGGCGGCGTCTCCGCTATGGGCACTCTCGCAGCCTTGGCCGGTGCCGCGCTCGTGGCGGCTTCAGGCCGCTTGGCGGGCGGCGGGGTGCCTCTCTTCATGGCGGGCGTGTCCATCGGCTTCGGGGGTATGCTTCTGGACTCCCTTCTGGGCGCCACGCTGCAGGGACGCTTCGAGTGCCCCCGATGCGGGGTTGCCACCGAGCGCCGAACCCATCGGTGCGGCACACCGGCCCGCGTGGTTGGAGGATGGCGATGGCTGGACAACGACGGCGTCAACGCCCTGAGCACGACGCTGGCCGCGCTCGCCGCGGCCGGCGCCTGGTGGGCTTGTTCCGGGTGATCCCGCTCGGATGACCCCCCAAATCGATGTATTAGTTGCCGGGGCCGGCCCCGCCGGAGCCGCCGTGGCGCTCCGACTGGCCCGGTGCGGATTTCGCGTCACGGCCGTGGATCGCGCCCGCTTCCCGCGCGAGAAAATCTGCGCCGAATACATGAGCCCGGAGGGCGTGCGTCACCTCGCCGCGTTGGGCGTGCTCGCCGCGGTCGAAGGGGAGGCCGGCCACCCGATCCGGGGCACCACGGTGCAGGCGCCGCGCGGCTCGCGGCTTACCGGGCTGTTCGCCCGCGCCGGCACGGCGCCGTTCCGTGCTACCGGCCTCTCGGTGCCGCGCCGCATCCTCGACCAGGCGCTGGTCACCGCCGCCCGGCACGCCGGCGCCACGGTCCTCGAGGGAACCGCGGTGCAGGCCGTGCTCCGGGAGGCTGGCGCCGTGACGGGCCTTTCGGTGCGCGCGGAGGACGGCACCATCCGCGAGCTCCGCGCCCGGCTGACCATCGGCGCCGACGGCCTCCACTCCCTTCTCGCGCGAACGCTCGGCGCCCGCCGATTCGGTCCGCTCCGCCGCTTCGCCTTCGTCGCCCACGTCGCAAACGTCCCCGGCCTTGCCGATACCGCCGAAATGCACGTCTCGGCCGACGGCTACGTGGGCATCAATCCGATCGGGGGCGGGCTCGCCAACGTCGCGCTGGTGGTGCCGAGGGAGAGCGCCGCAGCGGCCCGGGGCCGTGCCGAGGGATTCTTTCTGGAGCAGATGGAACGCTTTCCTGGGGTGCGCGGCCGGGTGACGGCCGCCGCGATCGAGCGCGAAGTGATGGTGACCGGGCCCTTCGCCGCCTGGTCCGGCCGGGTGGTAACCGGCGGTGCCATGCTGACCGGCGACGCGGCCGATTTCTTCGACCCGTTTACCGGCGAAGGAATCTGCGCGGCGCTCCGAGGAGCCGAGCTGGTCGAGGCCACCGCGCGAAAGGCGCTGTCCGCCTCCGGATCGATCTCGGCGCGGAACCTGGCGCCCTATGTCCGGGCGCGGTGCCGCGCCTTCCTGGGCAAATGGGCCGTGGAACGGGCCATCGGCTACGCGATGCTCGCCCCGGCAATCTTCGACCGCGCGGTCGCGCGGCTGGAGCGCCGCGGGCTCGCCCATACCCTCATCGGGGTCACCGGAGACTTCGTGCCGCCCCGTGCGGTGCTCAATCCCCTCTTCCTCTCCCAGGTCGTCTTCTGATGCCAAGGACCGACGTCGATCCGGCCGAGTTTCGCCAGCTCTGTGGCCACTTTGCCACCGGGGTTGTGATCATCACCGCCACCGGCCTCACCGGTGATCCGGCTGGGATGACGGCGAACAGCTTTGCCTCGGTATCGCTGGTGCCGCCCCTGATCTCCATCAACGTGGATCACGCGGCGGACATGCACGCGGTGCTCGGCCGGGCCAGGCAGTTCGCGATCAACATCCTGGGCAGTAGCCAGGAGGCGCTCTCCCGCCGGTTTGCCGGCAACACCAGCGGACGGTTCGACGGGATCGGCTACCGGATCGAGGACGGATACGTGCTGCTCGACGGGGCGCTCGCGACGGTCACCTGTGAGGCGCACGCATCCTTCGAGGCCGGCGATCACAACGTCTATGTGGGGCGGGTGGTCGGAGGCAGCGTCGCCCCGGGTCGGCCGCTGCTCTACTATCGCGGCGGGTACGTCACCGCGGGGCTCCCTTGAATCGGCTCGAGCGGGCCCCGGGCGTCGAGCTCCTCGACGATCCCTGCGCGGAACCGGCGCAGGTGTGCGAGTCGCTCCGCAACATCGCGCGCTCCAACCGCTGGTTCGGCGGCGGCGCCGCGGTGCGCTTCGGGCTCCGCCAGGCCCTGGCCCCGGATTCCCGCTTCCCCGATGCCCTGACCTTCCTCGATGTGGGCACCGGGCTCGGAGACCTGCCTCGCATGGCGCAGGCCTGGGCCCGGGAGCGGGGCATCTCGCTCCGGCCGGTCGGCGTCGAACGCCACACCGCGGCGGCGCACCTGGCGCACCGGACGGGGCTCCCGGTCCTGGTGGGTGAGGGTGCCGAGCTTCCCATTCGCGATCGCGGGGTCGATCTGGTGCTGCTCAGCCAGGTCGCCCACCACTTCGCGCCGGACGCTATCGTGCGACTGATCCGCGAGTGCGACCGGGTCGCCCGGCGCGCCGTGATCCTGGCGGATCTCCGGCGCTCCGAGCTCGCCGCGGTCGGGTTCCGTGTGGCAGGCCATGCCCTCCGCTTCGACACCGATACCATGCGAGACGGCGTCACCTCGCTGCGCCGGGGCTTCAGCGCGGAATCGCTGGCCGCGCTGCTGGCGCGGGCCGGGGTCTCCGCCCGCGTCTCGCGGCGTCCCGGCTCGCGGCTCGTAGCCGTGTGGCGGCCCGGCCACTGATGCGGACCGTGGATACGGTGTGGATCTCGGCGCCCCCCGAGAGGGTGTTCCGGCATGCTTCCCTGGTAGAGCGGTGGCCGGCGATTCTCCCCCACTACCGCTGGGTACGGATGCTGGAGCGCCGCCCCGATGGCGGAGTGGTCGAGATGGCAGCCTACCGGCCCTTCGGACCCTTCGGGTGGCCGACCTGGTGGATGTCGGAAATGTGGGTCGTCCCGGAGCTTGGCGAGGTGCGTTACCGCCACGTGAAAGGGATCACCCGCGGCATGGACGTGGTGTGGCGGGTCGAGCCCGAGGCCGACGGGACCCGCGCCACCATCGTGCATGAGTGGACCGGGCCGGCCTGGCCGGCCATCGGCGGTCTCGCGGCATCGACGGTCATCGGGCCCGTCTTCGTCTCCGGGATCGCCTCGAGGACCCTCGCGGGGATCCGTCGCGCGGCGGAGGCGGGCCATGGCTGAGCGGCGAGTGGTGATCACCGGAGTGGGACCGGTAACTCCGATCGGGATCGGCCGCGAGCCCTTCTGGGACGGACTCCGCGGCGCACGCTCGGTGGTCCGCCGGGTGACCCGGTTCGATCCCTCGCCGTTTCGCAGCCACCTGGCCGCCGAGGTGGACGGCTTCGATCCGGCCGCCTGGATGGAACCCCGCCGGGCCAAACGGCTCGACCGCTGCTCCCAGTTCACCCTCGCGGCCGCGCGCCTCGCCATCGCCGACGCCGGGCTCGATCTCAGCTCGGAAGACCCCGAGCGGGTCGGCGCGATGATGGGCTCCGCGCTGGGTGGTGTCGAATTCGCCGAGCGCGAACACGAGAAGTACCTGACTGGTGGGATCCGGGCGGTGGAGCCGGGGCTGGCCCTCACCGTCTTTGTCGGGGCAGCGAGCTGCAACCTCGCCATCGAGCTGGGTGTGTGCGGGCCCAACATCACCAACGGGATGAGCTGCGCCTCGGGCGCCATCGCGATCGGCGAGGCCTTTCGCGCCATCAGCCGCGGCGAAGCGGACGTGATGCTGGCGGGTGGGGCGGAGGCGCCGCTCTCGCCGCTGAGCTTTGGCGCGTTCGCGATCATCCGCGCCATGTCCACCCGCAATGACGACCCGGCCTCGGCCAGCCGGCCCTTCGACCAGGGCCGCGACGGATTCGTGATGGGAGAAGGCGCCGCGGTGCTGGTGCTGGAGGAGCGGGCGCGCGCGCGGGCGCGCGGGGCGACAGCGTACGCCGAGCTGGTGGGCTACGGGCTGACCAACGACGCCCATCACATGACGGCCCCGCGTCCGGACGGGCGCCAGGCGGCGCGGGCCATTACGATCGCGCTCGGGGGCGCCGGCGTCCCCAGGGAGGCGGTCGGGTACGTCAACGCCCATGGCTCGTCCACGCCGCTCAATGACCCCACCGAAACGATCGCCATCCGGAGTGCGCTGGATGGGCACGCCGAGCGGGTGCTGGTCAGCGGAACCAAGGGCTACTACGGCCACGCGCTGGGCGCGAGCGGCGCCATCGAGGCCGCCATCTGCGCGCTCGCGATGCGGCGGTCCTGGCTTCCGCCCAGCGTCAACCTTGAGAACGCCGATCCGGCCTGCGACCTGGACTACATCCGCGGCGCCGGGCTCGCGGCCGAGCCGGAGTATGTGGTCAGCAATTCGTTCGGGTTCGGGGGAATCAATGCGGCCCTGCTCTTCAAGCGAGAGGGCTAGCCGGAATGTTCCTTAGCGTCTTAACGTCTTAGCGTCTTAGCGTCTTAGCGTCTTCCGCCACAACACCACCCCATACCCCACCAGGATCACGGCGGCCACCCCGTACGCCGCCCACATGAACCACGCGTTCGCCTGCGAATCAGCGTCCATCGGTCCCTCCCCGTGCCTCGGCCTCGCGGCCCAGTCCGTAGCGGGTCACCAGGAATCCCAGCAACAGAATTGTGAAGACGATCAACGACAGGAGCAGCGTGCGCAGCATTTCCCAGGGGAGCGACGGCGTGCTCGGCTTGAGGACGATCGGCTGGGGATGCACAGTAGGAAAGAGGTAGACCGTGAGGTGCACGAAAGGCACCAGCACCATGCCGAGGATGCCTACCACCGCGCTGTAGCGCGCCCGCTCCGCCGGGTCGTGCAGGGCGCTGCGCAGCGCCCGGTACCCCAGAAAAAGAAAGAACAGCAGCAAGGTGAAGGTCAGCCGCGCGTCCCAGGTCCAGTAGGTGCCCCAGATCGGCTTGCCCCACAGCGGACCGGTGGTGAGCATCACTAGGCTGAAGACGATGCCCGCCTCGGCCGCCGACTCCGCGAACAGATCGAGCCGTGGATCCCGCAGCCAGAGGTAGAGAATGCTCGCGACGCCCACCACCGAAAAGGCCAGCAGCGCGCACCACGCCGCCGGCACGTGGACGTAGAAGATCTTCTGCGGCAGGCCCTGAAATCGCTCCATCGGCGTGAACCGGAGGGCGACGAGGTACACCGCCGCCAGCCCCGCGAATCCCGCCAGCATCAGGCCGAGGCCCCGCCGGACCACCCGCCGTGCCCCTTCGGTCGAAGCGGTCATTCGTCCATCAACGCGGGAAAGAGAAGGATGCAGAAGGTCACGAAGACCAGGTCGTAGAGCGCCAGGATCTTGAGCCAGCCGAGAATCTCGCTCATCGGACGCCCGGCGAGCAACCGTGAGGTGACCTGAACCGCGCCAATCACCGGCGGCAGCAGAAAGGGCAGCACCAGGACCGGAAGCATCAGCTCGGCAAAGCGGGTGCGGACCGCGATCGCGGCGAACACGGTGCCCACCGCCACGAACCCCGCCGTCGC
>JAXIPC010000085.1:0-26302 GCA_045403135.1 Gemmatimonadales bacterium
GTCGGTAGGTCGGTAGGTCGGTACGTCGGTAGTGTCCGGGGTGCCCGCTACCGACCTACCGACATACCGACTTACCGACGGTCCGGCCGACCTGATATAGCTCCCCGCGACCTTCGCCGCCCGGGCAGCCAAATGCAGTAAGTCCAAGGAAGAATTCATCTTGCACGTGGTGGAGGAGATGGCTACTTTGCCCAAATGGACCGGATCTTCTCGGGGGTTCAGCCGACCGGAGACCTGCACATCGGCAACTGGCTCGGCGCGGTCCAGAATTGGGTCGCGCTCCAGGACCGGTTCGATTCCATCATCTGCGTAGTCGACCTGCACGCCGTAACCATTCCCTACGACGTGCCACTCCTCGCCTCCCGGACCCGGGACGTGGCCATCGGCCTGCTTGCGGCGGGGATCGACCCGGACCGGACCATTCTGTTCGTCCAGTCCACCGTGCCGGAGCACGCCGAGCTCAACTGGCTGCTTACCACGGTCGCGCCGCTCGGCGAGCTGGAGCGGATGACCCAGTTCAAAGATAAGAGCGAACGGCTCGAGAGTATTCCCGCGGGTTTGCTCTGCTATCCGATCCTGCAGGCGGCGGACATCCTGCTGTACCTGGCCAACCGGGTGCCGGTCGGTGAGGACCAGGTTCAGCACGTCGAGCTGACCCGCGAAATCGCACGCAGGTGGAACAACCTCTACGCGGCGGACGCCCCGTTCCTTCCCGAGCCCGACGCCATGCTGACCGCCGCCAAGCGGATCAAGGGACTCGACGGCCAAGCCAAGATGTCGAAGAGCTTGGGGAACACCATCGGGATGCTGGACAGCCCGGAGGAGATCTGGCAGAAGCTGCGCCCGGCCATGACCGATCCGGCGCGGGTTACCAGGAAGGATCCCGGCAATCCCGAGATCTGCAATATCTTCTCGCTGCACAAGTATTTTTCGTCTGCGGCGACCATCGCCGAGGTGGACGTGAAGTGCCGGACCGCCGGCTGGGGCTGCCTGGACTGCAAGCGGCGCCTGGCCGACGCGATGAGTGAAACCCTGGCGCCGATTCGGGCCCGGGCCGAGGAGCTGAAGGCGGACCCGGCGAGGGTGGATGGCATCCTGGCGCGAGGCACCGAGCGGGCCCGGCGGATCGCGTCGGGCACGCTAGCGGAGGTCAAGCGCAAAATGGGATTCTTCGGAGCGACCTGATGGCAAGTGCCCCGATCGAGCGAATCATCAAGGCCGCGGTGGAGCGAGGCGCGTCCGATCTCCATATCAAGGCGGGCGACCTGTTCCGGGCGCGCATCGACGGCAAGCTGGTGCCGCTCACCAAGCAGCGGCTCACGCCGGAGCAGACCCGCGCCATCGCGCTCAAGCTGATGACCACCGACGAGGATCGCGGCCGCCTCGACACCCTCAAGGACTACGACTGTTCCTGGGGCATGCCCGGGGTCGGGCGTTTCCGGGTCAACATTCTCCGGCAGCGCTCGTCGTTCATGATCGTCATGCGGGTGATTCCGTTCGCGATTCCCACCCTCGAGCAGCTCGGACTCCCCGAGGCACTGGGCCGGCTCACCGAGCACAAGTCGGGGCTGATCCTGGTCACCGGCGTCACCGGCAGCGGTAAGACGTCGACCATCGCCGCGATGCTGCACCACATGAACCAGTCCCAGCAGCGCCACATCGTCACCATCGAAAACCCGATCGAGTATCTGCATCGGGATCTCTCCTGCTCCATGACGCAACGTGAAGTGGGCGTAGATACCGAGTCGGTCGGTGTCGGGCTTCGCGCCGCGCTGCGCCAGGATCCCGACGTGATCGTGGTGGGCGACGTGCGCGACCAGGACACCATCGATACCGCCATGAAGGCCGCCGAAACCGGCCACCTGGTCCTCTCCGCCATCCCGACTCCCGATGTCATGACCACCATCGGCCAGGTGCTGGGCATGCTGCCGCACGAGGAACGCGAAATCGGCCGGGTGCGTTTCTCCGAGGCCTTGCTCGCCATCGTCTCGCAGCAGCTCCTCCCCCGGGCCGATGGGGCCGGGCGGGTAGCCGCGATGGAGATTCTCGTCGCCAATCCCGGCATCCGGGATTGCCTCAAGGACCCGGCCCGGGTGGTCGAGCTTCGCAGCATGATGGCGGATGGCCACGGCAAGGGTGGGATGCGGACCTTCCAGCAGCATCTCGAGGAGCTGGTCGCCGCGGGAACCATTTCCCCCGAGACGGCCAAGGCGGTAAGCGGCAACGTCGAGCGGAAGGCGAAGGGCCGGAAGGGGTCCTCCGAATAGTGTTCGGCCAAGATCTGTCGTGCCTCGTCGTCGTGGGTGCGCAATGGGGCGACGAGGGGAAGGGCAAACTGGTCGACGTGCTGGCCGACCAGGCCGACGTGGTGGTGCGATACCAGGGCGGCGCCAACGCGGGCCACACCGTGGTGGTGGGTGATTCCAGGTTCGTACTCCGGCTGATTCCCTCCGGCATTCTCAATCCCCACGCCGTCTGCATCCTGGGCAACGGGGTCGTGGTAGACCCGACAGCGCTGTTCGAGGAGCTCGAGGGGCTTGCTGGCCGCGGAATCCAGACTGAAGGCCGGCTGCTGATCTCGGACCGCGCCCATCTGGTGCTTCCGTACCACAAGCTGCTGGATCAGGCGGGCGAGCTGTCGCAGCAGATCGGCACCACGGGGCGGGGCATCGGCCCCACCTACGAGGATAAGTATGGCCGCCGCGGATTCCGGGTGGCCGACCTGAGAGATCTGGCCGGGGCCGAAGCGGTGATGCCGAGGCGGATCGGCCGGGCCAACGAGATGCTGTGCCAGGCGGGCATGGCGCAACGGGCATCCGTGGAGGAGCACACGGCGCTACTCCGGGCCATGGCGCCGCGGATGCTCCCATTGGCCACCGACAGCGGGGCCTACATATCCAGGGCGCTGAGCGGTGGACGGCGGGTGCTCCTGGAAGGCGCCCAAGGGGCCCTGCTGGACGTCGACCACGGCACCTATCCGTTCGTCACCTCGTCCAATACCACGGCGGGTGGCGCCAGCGTCGGGTCCGGCATCGGGCCCACCATGATCGATGGGGTCCTCGGCGTGGTGAAGGCCTACACCACCCGGGTGGGAAACGGGCCGTTGCCCACCGCCGCGGAGGCAGCGGACGAGGAGCGGCTTCGCGAAGTGGGGGGCGAGTTCGGGTCGGTGACGGGGCGGCCCCGCCGCTGCGGCTGGTTCGATGCCATGGTGGTGCGCTACGCCGCGAGGGTCAACGGCCTCACCGCCCTGGCCGTCACCAAGCTCGACGTCCTGGACGGCTTCGAGCGCGTTCTGGTGGGCACCGGGTATCAGGTGGACGGCGCGCCCTGCGACGAGATGCCGGCGGAGGTGAAGGTGCTCGAGCGGGTGCGCCCGGTCTACGAGACGCTCACCGGCTGGCTCGCGTCCACCGCCGAGGCCCGGACCCTGGCGGACCTCCCCAGGGCGGCCAGGGCGTACCTGGAGCGCCTGGAGCAGCTGGCCGACGTTCCGGTGCGCTATGTAAGCGTCGGGACCCGCCGGGACCAGATCATCGACTGCAGCGCGTAACGCGGTCGTTGTTCGCTGCGCTATTGGGACTGCAGCATCACGAAGTAGTTCCCGACTCCGGTCCTGTCGAGCCACACCGGATCGAGTTCGTAGACCCGATTTCGCAGATACCTTCCCGTGGTGGGGAAGCGCCGTTGATGCGGACGCAGCCGCTCTTGGCGGCGGGATTGGCGGAACAATACTCTCCCGCCATCGCCGCACCCGAGTTGTAGGTCAAAACGTCTTCGCCCACAACTCCTTCAGGGTGAGGATGAACATGTCGTAGAAATCGTTGTCCGACGTGTCGTCGAAGAGCCCCGTAGCAACGTTGTTCACGTTGAATTGGACCTGCACGTTGTTGTCTTCGATCAGCACATCCTCGGGCGTGGTGATTCCGAGCATGTCGCCGGTCTCGGTGCAATCGGTGCCCGGACTGATCGAGTACCGGAGGTCGTCCGCCAGCATGATCCTACCGGTCGCCGCAATGGTGGTTCGGCCGCGGAGCCGTCCGCTCACCGCCACCGGGCCGCGCACGTAGATGACGCCCTTGTAGTTCACGTTGCTCTGCAGGGGAATGAAGTATTGCTGGTCGCCGGGGCGGATAATGGCCAGCGCCGCGGGGACCGGGACGGTCGCACTCCGCTTGAGCCAGCTGCCCTTCATCTGGATCAGGCTGAAACCTCGCGTGTCGGTCGCGGCTCTCCTGGAGAGCATCCGACTACGTCTACCCATCACATCAACTCAGCCTCCTTGCACCAATGGAGCTAGGGTCAGGATCCCCTTCTCGAGACCGATCGGGTCGGCGGTTGCCGCGCGCCAGCGCGTCGCGATCGACGTAAACTAGCGAAGAACCGACCGGACGGAGTACGAGTCGGTGCGGCCACCGGGGCCGTTCGAACGCATCCGGCCGTTTTCCGGTCACTGGATCGCTTGCCCCCCCCGAACCCCGCTCCTAAGTTTCTGCGCCTCAAGACCTTCGCCAACACTCCTGCACCCAAGAAGTCATGGCTCAGACCTCGGTGATGGACAAGCTGGTCTCTCTCTGCAAGCGCCGTGGCTTTGTCTTTCAGTCGTCCGAAATCTATGGCGGCCTGGGGTCGGTCTGGGACTATGGCCCGCTGGGAGTGGAGCTCAAGCGCAACATCAAGGAACGATGGTGGCATGCCATGGTCCGCGCCCGGGACGACATCGAGGGTCTCGATGCGGCCATCCTGATGCACCCGAAGGTATGGGAAGCCTCAGGCCACGTCGCCGGCTTCACCGATCCGCTGGTGGACTGTAAGACCTGCAAGGCGCGTTTTCGGGCAGACCAGATCGGGGACGCAGCGTGTCCCCAGAAGCCGTCCAAACATCCGGGTGAGCACAGTACCTGCGCCCTGACCGAGCCGCGGATGTTCAACCTGATGTTCAAGACGGTGATGGGCCCGGTGGAGGAGTCGGGGAGCGTCGTCTATCTCCGCCCCGAAACCGCCCAGGGTATCTACGTCAACTATCTGAATGTGCTCCAGAGCTCCCGGCAAAAGATCCCCTTCGGGATCGCGCAGATCGGCAAGGCGTTCCGGAATGAGATCACTCCCGGAAACTTCATCTTCCGCACCCGGGAGTTCGAGCAGATGGAAATGCAGTTCTTCGTCAAGCCGGGCGAGGACGCCGAGTGGTTCGAGCGGTGGCGGGCACTTCGGATGGCGTGGCACCAGGAGCTTGGGCTCACACCGGACAAGCTCCGCTGGCACCAGCACGCCGAGTCCGACCTGGCCCACTATGCCCGCGCGGCGTACGACATCGAGTACGAGTTTCCGTTCGGCTGGAACGAGATCGAAGGGGTGCACAACCGGGGAGACTTCGACCTCAGCAACCACCAGAAGGCCTCGGGGAAGAAGCTCGAGTACTTCGACCAGGCGGCGAATACCCGCTATCTCCCCAACATCGTGGAGACCTCCGCCGGAGCCGACCGAATAGCTCTGACCGTCCTGGTGGATGCCTTTCGGGAAGAACAGGTCGACGGAGACACCCGGACGGTGCTGGGCTTTCTCCCTTCGGTGGCGCCGATCAAGGCAGCCGTGCTGCCGCTGGTCAACAAGGACGCCATGCCGGAAACCGCGACGGCGCTCTTTAACGACCTCCGGAAGCGGTTTGCCTGCTTCTATGACGACGGCGGCGCAATCGGGCGGCGGTATCGACGCATGGACGAGGTGGGGACCCCGTACTGCATCACGGTGGATGGACAGACGGCCACCGACCAGACTGTCACTGTCCGGCACCGGGATAGCATGGCGCAGGATCGGGTGGGGATTGCGGGGGTCGCGGATTATCTGGGTGAGAGGCTAAGGGACTAGGGGTCAGGAATCAGGGGTCAGGGAACCACTCGTAAAAACCCTGAAACCTGACTCCTGACCCCTGACCGCTGAATGAGACTTACCGACTTCGAATCCCTTGTCCGCCGCCAGGCGGCTGAGATCCCGGCCGAATTCCTCGAGGGCATCGCGGAGATCGTGGTGTCACCCCGAACGGTGCCCCATCCGGAGCGAGCGGAAATCTGGACCCTCGGCGAGTGCATCCCCATCCCGGTCGACGATGGCGAGCCCCGCCACCTGCAGAGCCGGGTGGTGCTCTATCACGGCTCGTTCCAGGCCCTCGCCCGGGACACCGAGTTCGACTGGCCCGGCGAAGCGTGGGAAACCCTGACCCACGAAGTGCGGCACCACGTCGAATGGAAGGCCCGGGCGCCCGACCTGGAGGCCTTCGACCAGGCCGCGGAGGCGAACTTTGCCCGGCAGGACGGGCAGGCGTTCGACCCCGCCTTTTACCGGGACGGCATTCGTCTAGGCGAGAGCTCTTATCAGGTGGATGACGACGTGTTCCTGGAACGGATCGTTCCCGCCAGGGAGACGGCGGTGCGAGTACGCTGGCAAGGCAGCGACTACGACGTGAGCATACCGGCGGACGCGTCACCACCGGCATTTCTGACGCTGGAGGGCGTGGACGCTCCTCCTCCTGGCGAGCTGGTCCTGGTGTTGCAGAAGAAGGGGGGGTGGCTCCGGCTGTTTCAGCGGCCGCCGGTGTTCGCTGCGGTGGTGGAGGCGGTACCTTCCAGTGAGCAGTGACCAGTGACCAGTGAAGGAGCCAAATGACGCATGAAGCGCTGACCACCCTGCCGGCCTCCGAGATCCTCTCCCGAGCGAAGGCGTTTTTCGCGGAGCGGGTGCCCAACAACGCCGCCTATCCGGAGCAGGAGGGTCCCACCTTCCTGACCCTGCGCGGCCAGGGAGGCGAGGAGATCGCGCTCGCCGTCATGCCGGTGCCGGGTGGCTCCAGAGTCCGGGCCTCCACCCTCTTTTTCGATCAGGCGGTCCAGCGGTTTCTCTCCACTATGCCGGTGCCGGTCGAGGCCGCCGGATGACCGCTTCGAATTCCACACCGGTCCGCATCATGGTGCTCGATGCCTGGGAAGAGGTTTCCCTGACCGTTCCCGCCTCGACGCCGATCGCCGATGTCAAACGGGCTGCGCTGGTCCAATCACGGGTCCGACGCCCTGCCGCCGAGTACGTGATGAAATACAACGGCGCCGAGCTGTACGAAGCGGGCAACACCCTCGGCCAGGCTGGCGTCCCGGCCAATGGCGCGCTGATCGTCCTTCGCCGTCGCCGAGCCCCGGTGCGGTAATCGCGCTCCCGCCGGTCTTCTCCCACCCGCGGTGCCTCGACCACGATCCGGGGCCTGGCCATCCCGAAGCACCCGCCCGACTCCGGGTGCTGTTCGAAAGACTTGAACAGGAGTCGGCCGGCCCGGTACGGTGGGCGCCGGCCGCGCTTCTCGCGCCCGTGCTTCGGGTTCACCCCCGCGAATACCTCGACATGCTCTCGACGCTCTCCCAGCGGGGCGGGGGAACGCTCGACTCCGACACGGCGCTGAACCCGGCGAGCTGGGAGGCGGCGTTGGGAGCCGTCGGGGCGGTGCTGGCGGCGGTCTCCCACGCCCACAATACCGGTGCTCACGCGTTCGCAGCCGTACGTCCGCCGGGTCATCACGCCCTTGCGTCGCGGGCGATGGGCTTTTGTCTCCTGGCCAACGTCGTCATCGGCGCACGCGAGGCGCAGGCCCTTGGCCGGGAACGCATCCTGATCGTCGACTGGGATGTGCACCACGGCAACGGGACCCAGGCCCTGATGGAGCACGATCCCACGCTGAGATTCGTCTCGCTGCACCAGTGGCCGGCCTATCCCGGCACCGGCCGGGCGGAGGAGCGCGGGGTGGGGAATGTGTTCAATTTGCCGAGGCCCGAAGGGCTTCCGCCCCTCCGGTACGTCGGGGACCTTCGCGAGGCAATTCTCCGGGCTATGGAGGGGTGGACTCCCGCCATGGTATTCATCTCGGCCGGGTACGACAGCATGGCCGGCGACCCGCTCGGGGGATTCACCCTGGAGCCCGAGCACTATGCCGAGGTTGTCGGCTCGCTGCGGTCGCGGTGTCCGGACGTGCCGATAGTAGCGGTGCTCGAAGGAGGGTATGCCCCCGCTCGGGTAGCCGAGGGCGTGGTCGCGACGCTCAAAGCGCTCGAATGATTTGACGCTCCCTCCCGGTATCCATATACTCCGCCCCCTGATCCTCGGATCCCCTGATTCCCGGATTCCCTGATGCTGCGCCTTATCGCCGAAATCCTGGAACTCAAGACCCGCCACCCCTTCATCATCGCGCGGGGGTCGCAGGACACCTACCGCACCGTCCTGGTGAAGCTGGTCGACCGGGACGGGCAGGAGGGCTGGGGCGAGGCCGCACCGCAGCGCTACTACGCCGAGACCCCGGAAACCGTCATGGCGGCGCTCGACGTGTATGCGACGGTGCTGCCGGCCGACCCCTCCCACCTCGAGCATGCCGAAACCCGGTTCGCCCAAGCGCTCCGGGGCAACAACTCCGCCCGCGCCGCGCTCTCCACCGCGCTGCACGACCTGGCGGCCAAGCGGCTGGGCATCCCGGTCCACCGGATGTGGGGGCTGGATGCCGCGAAGTGTCCCGCGTCCACCTTTACGATCGGCATCGACACCCCGGAGCGCATCCGGTTGAAGGTGGCCGAAGCCGAGCAGTATCCGGTGCTCAAGATCAAGCTGGGCACCTCGGACGACCTGGCCATCCTCCGCGCCATCCGGGAGAGCACCGACAAAGAGCTCCGGGTCGACGCCAACGCCGGCTGGACCCGCAAGCGCGCTATCTCGATGCTGCCGGTGCTGGAAGACTTCGGAGTGACCGTGCTGGAGCAGCCGCTCGCCCCCGAGGACATCGACGGCCTGGGCGAGGTCACCCGCCACGCCAGAATTCCGGTGATCGCCGACGAAAGCTGCCTGGTGGCCACCGACATTCCGAAACTGGTCGGCAAGGTGGACGGGATCAACATCAAGCTGGCCAAGACCGGCAGCCTCCGCGAAGCGCTCCGCATGATCGCAGTGGCGCGGGCGCATCACATGATGGTAATGGTCGGGTGCATGATCGAGAGCTCGATCGGCATCACTGCTGCCGCGCAAATCACACCGCTGGTGGACATTTGTGATCTCGACGGCGCCGCGCTGCTCGCCCACGACCCCTACGCCGGGGCAACGATCGACAAGGGCCAGCTGCGGATCCCGGAAGCGCCGGGGCTTGGTCTCTCGGTGAGATGACCGAGCGCTTCGCCCAGGTCGCGCTTCCCCTTCCACTCTTTGAGCCATACACCTACCGCGTCCCGGAGGCGCTGGGCGACCGGATCCTTCCCGGCGCCCGGGTCGTGGTTCCGGTGCGGGCGCGCGAGCTGGTGGGAATAGTCGTCGCGAGCGAAGACGCAGTCATTGCGAGCGCAGCGAAGCAATCTGGCGAAGCGAAGCGACCTCTGGTTGCGGTCAAGGACATCCTGGCCGCCCCCGATTCCGAGACGGCCCTGACGCCCGCCCTGCTCCGCACGGCCGAATGGATGGCGGGTTACTACGGCGCGCCGATCGGACTCGCGCTCAAGGCCATGCTGCCGGCCCCGATGTGGGGCGCCTCACGCGTCCTGATCCGCGTTACCGGGGCCGGGCCCGGACGTCTCGGCGGGCTCGCCGAGCAGCTGCTCGAATGGCTCGATGGTCGGGGCGGGGAGGCTCCGCTCGACACGGCGGCCCGCCATTTCAGGAAGCCGGTCTGGGAAGTCGCCGACCGCCTCGCCCGGGTCGGCGCGGCCGAGCTCGTCGTGGAGCCGGCGGAGGCGGAGCCGTCCGGGCTGGTGGAGCGCCGGCTCGAGCTCGCCGGCGAGTCGCTCACCCTGGTCGAGCGGGAGGCGAGGTTCGCGCGGCGGGTGAAGCAGCGCCGGCTCTATGAGACCCTCGAGCAACTGGGTGGCTCCGCCGCGGTGAAGCACCTCAAGGACACGCTCGGCATGAGCGACTCGGTCATCAAGGCGCTGGCCAGCTCCGGTCTGGCCCGCGTGGTGAAGGTCGAGCGGCTCCGGGATCCCTTCGAAGGAGAACCTGGCACTCCTCCACCCGCCAAGCTCACGCCCGAGCAGGCCGCGGTGCTGGAGAAGCTCGATGGGCTTGCCCCGGGGAACGGCGCACTGCTCTTCGGGGTGACCGGAAGCGGCAAGACCCTGGTGTACCTCCGCGCGGTACAGCACGCCGTGGACACGGGCCGCGGTGCGATCGTCCTGGTGCCCGAGATCGGGCTCACGCCCCAGATGGTGAGCCGGGTGCGCGGCATGTTCGGCAACGCCGTGGCGGTACTCCACAGCGGCTTGTCGGACGGCGAGCGCGCCGACGCCTGGCGGCTGCTCCGACGCGGCGAGCGCCGGGTGGCCGTGGGGGCCCGCTCCGCGGTCTTCGCGCCGGTCAAAGACCTCGGCCTCATCGTGGTGGACGAGGAACACGAAACCAGTTACAAGAATGGGGAAGCGCCCCGGTATCACGCCCGGGAAGTCGCCCGGGTGCGGGCTCGGCTGGAGAGTGCGCGATACGTTCTAGGAAGCGCGACCCCTTCGCTGGAGACCTTCAGCCTGGTCCTCCCGTCTCCCGTCCTCCCGTCCTCCCGTCTTCCCGTCCTGCGTCTCCCCTCGCGCATCGACCACCGGCCCATGCCGCCCGTCGAGATTGTGGACCTGAGGTCCGCACCGCGGGTTGCCACCGGGCATGCGGTGCCCTGGTCCGAGGCGCTGGACGGCGCCCTGAACACGGTCATGAGCCGGGGCGAGCAGGCCATCCTGTTGCTCAATCGACGGGGCTACGCCGCGTTCGTCCAGTGTCCCGAGTGCGGCCTGGTGCCGGAGTGTCCCGATTGCAGCATCGCGCTCACCCTGCACCGGGTCCCGCCCGGGCTCCGCTGTCATTATTGCGGCAAGCACTTCCTGGCCCCGGCCACCTGTGCCAACTGCGGCCACGCGGTGCAGCGGGCCCATGGCATCGGCACGCAGCAGCTCGAAGAGCTGGTGGCGGCGCGGTTCCCCAAGGCGCGACTGGCGCGGATGGATTTGGATACCACGTCCACCCGCTTCAGCCATCACCGGATTCTCGAGCGGATCGAGAAGGGAGCGGTGGACATTCTCCTGGGCACCCAGATGATCGCCAAGGGAATGGATTTCCCCAATGTGACCCTGGTGGGCGTGGTGGACGCGGACACGGCGCTGCATCTCCCCGACTTCCGCGCCGGAGAGCGCACCTACCAGCTGCTGGCGCAGGTGGCCGGGCGCGCGGGGCGGGGTCCCAAGGGCGGGAAGGTCCTGGTGCAGACGCGGAGCCCGGAACACCCCGCGCTCAAGTTCGCGGCGCGGCACGACACGGAAGGGTTCCTGGCGCACGAGGCTCTTGAGCGGAAAAGCCCGCCCTATCCCCCGGAGACCAGCTTATTGAACGTGGTCGTGTCGGCCGAGCAGGGGCAGAAGGCGATGGAGGAGGCGGTCGGCGTGGCGGACTGGCTGGAGAAACTGATCGCTGCGCAGGGCCTGCCTCTGGTGCTGCTTGGGCCGGCGCCGTGTCCGTTGACCCGGATCAAGGCCCGATGGCGCTGGCACGTGCTGGTGAAGGGGCCGGTCGAGGAGATCGGGCGCGTGGTGCGGTATGCCGCGCCGAGGCTGGAGGGCCGGGGGAAGGCGCGGGTGGTGCTGGATCGGGATCCGGTGAGCTTGCTGTAGGGTTTGGACGGGCGTTCAGCCGCGGATCGCTACCACCTCGAGGTATTCAGCCTCAACGTGGGTCGAGTCGTCGACCGCGCGATTGTTGCCCGCCCAGAGCTGCTCGAGGTCCTGGCGCAGGGCGCTCTTTCCGGCGGCATCGAGCGCCGCGAACGCACGATTGGTCGGGCCGTAGTAGACGCGGAAAAATCGACCACCTCCCCGGGCGGGAACGGGAACCGCATCGGATACAGGCGCCTGGTGATGTTCAACGTGGCGATGCCTTCGGACAGCCGCTCGCGAACTATCGCCTCCTCACCCCATTCCAGCGGCGAAGCCATGAATGGCGGCGGCGGGACATGGTCGCCGATAATAGTGAACATCCGGCCGATGTGGCCCTCGGGTGTCCAGCTCGCCAGGGCGATGCGGCCACCGGGGCGGCACACGCGCAACAATTCCGCCGCGACCCGTTCGGGCCGCGGCGCGAACATCGCCCCAATCATGCTGACCACGAGATCAAACACACCATCCTCATACGGGAGCAGCTCCGCATCTCCGAGATCGAACCGGACCTCGACGCCCTTCGCCTTGGCACGAGACCGCCCCTGCTGGATCCAGTTGGAGGCGATGTCGATGCCCGTCACGCGCGCGCCGGCGCGCGCGGCGGGAATGGCGATCTGTCCCGCCCCACAGGCCACATCCAGCATCCGGGTGCCTGGCGCGACACCGAGGCGCGCGAGAAACTCCATCGCCCCTCCTCCAGAAGGGTGGCGAAATGCCCGTAGTTTCGCCGGCCATCCACATCGCTTTGAGACGAGTCTTCAGCGTTCCTATTTCAGGGATCACCGCGGTCATGGGTCGCTTCTCCCCTCTGGTGACGAACGTGAACGTCTCATTTCAGGTGTTGCCCGATGGCGGGCGCACCGGCGAGCGTCGGTTCAGCGGCAGCCCCGCGGGGCTGGGCCGGAAGGCCACGCCCCAGAACAGCGAGTGCCCGCAGCCGGCGATAGAGAACCAGAGGGCAAGCGAGGCTTGGAGACGAGCGAAGCGCATGGTGTCAGAGCTCGAGGTAGAGGGTCAGGTCGTCGTACGATTCACCCGCGGGGCCGACCGTGAAGGCGAGCTCGATATCGGCTTCCTGAGCAATCCGGTGACCGAACCGGGGATCTTCACCCACCGCTCGTGGACCGAGCCGTACGTGGCGGTGCTGCCAAGCGATCATCCGCTCGCGAAGGCCGGGACGATCCGGCTTCGTGACCTGGCGGCGGAAACCTTTGTGTCGGTGACGAGAGACTCGTCACCGGAGATGTACGATCAGATGATGCGGGACTGTCGCAAGGCCGGGATCACCCCATCCGTTGTGCAGGAGGCGGGATCATGGCAGGCGACCGTGAGCCTGGTGGCGGCCGGGATGGGCCTGACGATTGCCCCGAAGAGCGTCGGCCGGCTGCGCATCCCACGGGTGACATACCGCGAGCTTTCCGGTCCCGCGCCAACCTACAGTCTGGCGCTGTGTACCGGGGGCGGAGCGCGGTCGCCGGCGGTGGAGGCGTATCTGAAAATGTGTGGGGGCTCCGCGTGAGTGGTCCCTCCCCTCGGTCCGATCGGGACGATCGGGCATCTCCGCTGGACGCTCGCGCAGGAAAAACCATCGCCGCTACGCTGGAGCAGGAAGTCGGGACGCCTAGTCATTGGCCGCCTCGTTCCGTCTCTCCACATTGGGTTCGCGCGCCACGAGGGCGCGGGTTGCCCCGTGACGGAGAGTTCCACCATGAGCCAGCGCAGTAACGCCCTTGCCGATCGCCTCGAGCAGGGGGCCCGCGACCTTGCCGCCTTCGCGAGCGGTCTCACCGACCTCGAGTGGCGCACCCCGATCCCCAAGGATGGACGCAAGATCGGCGTCGCCGTCCATCACGTCGCCACCATGTACCCCCTGGAGATCCAGCTGGCCCAGACGCTCGCCGCGGGCAAACCGGTGGCGGGTGTAACCTGGGATGCGGTCCACGAGCTGAATGCCGGGCACGCCGGGAAGTACGACGCCGTCACGAAGGAAGCGGCCCTGGAACTGCTCCGGGAGAACAGCACCGCCGCCGCGACCGCAATCCGGGCGTTGAGCGACGCGGAGCTCGATCGGTCCGCTCCGGTGTCCCTCAATTCCGATGCCCCGCTCACCTGCCAGTTCATGCTCGAGGATCACGCCGTCCGGCACAGTTATCACCACCTCGCTGCCATTCGGCGGGCCTTGTGAAGCCCTCCGTCATGGTCCCCGTGTGGTCCGAAGACCCCCTTACGGCCCGAGCCAGATCGGTCTGGACCGCGGGCGATTTTCGCCCTATCGCCAGGAGCTTCGCGGCCGGCGCCGAGGAGTTCATCGACCGGCTGGTGCTTCGGCGGGGGGAATCGGTGCTCGACGTCGGGTGCGGCACCGGCAACCTCGCCATCCCGGCGGCCCGGGCCGGTGCGCGCGTCACCGGAATCGACATCGCCCCCAATCTCATCGCGCAGGCCCGGCTCGAGGCCCGCAGCCTCGGCTGCGGCATCACGTTCGAGGTAGGCGACGCCGAGGCGCTTCCCTATGGCGACGGCAAGTTCGACACCACCGTGACGATGTTCGGCGCGATGTTCGCCTATCGGCCTGAACGGGCCGCGGCGGAGCTCTTTCGGGTAACCCGCCGGGGTGGCCGGGTGGCGATGGCAAACTGGACTCCGGAGGGATTCATCGGCCAGATGTTGCGGGCCCACACCTCCCTGGTGCCGGCACCGCCGGGCGTGCCGAGTCCGCTGGGCTGGGGCGACCCGGACGTGGTGCTGGCCCGCCTGGAAAGCCGGATTGCCACATTGGTCACCACGACGCGAACCCTGGAGCTGCGGTTTCCGTTCCCGCCGACGGCCGTGACGGAGCTCTTCGCGGCCTGTTACGGGCCCACGGTCATGACGCTCCGCGCGACCGATCCCGATGGGGCGAGCCGGCTCCGCGACGAGCTCACCCGATTGTTTCAGGAGCACAACCGCGCCACCGACGGCACAACGGCCATCGTGGGCGAATATCTCGACGTACAGGCGCGGGTCGCCTGACCATTCACATGAAAGAGGAGATGCACATGTTGCGGTTCGCGGGTATGCGGTTGGTGGTGGCGGGCGCGCTAGTGAGCGCGACCGCGCTGGGATGCAAGTCGGTGACGGATCCGCAGGAGGCGGAGCTGGCATCGCTGCGCAGCGCCACTCAGGATTTCGCCGACGTGACCACGGCTGCGGAAGCGGGGTACACCGCGCAGCTCACGTCCTGCCTGTCCGATCCGGCGCTGGGCGGAATGGGGTTTCATATCGGCAATCCGGGCCGGATCAACGGTACGGTGGAGCTGGAGCGGCCCGAGGTGCTCCTGTACGAGCCCCGGATCGTGGACTTCCCCGAGCTCGTGGCGGTCGAGTACATCGTGCCCTTCGAGGCCTGGACCGCGGCCAATCCTCCGGTGCTGATGGGGCAGACCTTCAAACGAAACGAGGCGTTCGGGGTGTGGGCGCTGCATGTGTGGCTCTATAAGGAGAACCCCGCCGGGATCTTCGCCGACTGGAACCCCCTGGTCTCCTGCGCCGCCGCTCCGCCGGAGGTGGGCGGGTCGGCAACCATGCGGCACTAGCCCGACCCATTCCAGGGCAGGAGCCCCGCAAACCATCAAGCGGGGGCTCCCGGCCTCGGTCAAACCCGGGGCGCTCCCTGTTTCACCCCGACCCCGTCGCCCTCATGCCCCGCTCGAACAACCCCTGATCTGCCATCCGCTCGGTCCACCCTCGGAACCCATCCGTCGGGCCCCGCCACCGGAGCTCCTCTACGTCCTGGAACAGCGGGGCGTCGCTCCGAAGCGTGGCCAGGTCCTTGAAGAGCAGCGCCCGTTCCCGCCGGTCCCCCAGCACGGTCGCCGGAAAAGCTTCGATTGGACCGTACCGGCTGAGTAATCGCGCCGCCGATACCGCACCGATCCCCTGGATGCCGGGATAGCCGTCCTGAGCATCACCCACCAACGCCAGAAAATCCGGAATCAGGCGCGGGTCCACACCGAATTTCACCCGCACCGCCTCCTCGTTCCGGATCTGTTTTGCCTTCCGGTCCACCTGCACCACCCGGTCACCGCGGACGCACTGGGCCAGGTCTTTGTCGTTGGCCCAGATGCATACCTTCTCGACCCGCGGGTCGGCCGACGCGAGCCGCGCCGCGGACGCCAGCGCGTCGTCCGCTTCCAGCTCGACCATCGGCCAGACCGCGACGCCCATGGCCGCCAGCGCCTCTTCCAGCGGTCCGAACTGGATCCACAGCGCGCGATCGATGCCCTCACCAGTCTTGTAATCCGGCCACAGGTCGTTCCGGAACGACTCGATCACGTGGTCGGTCGCCACGCCGACGTGGGTCGCTCCGGTCTCGATCATCTCCAGGACGGAGTGGAGCACCCCGGCGGCGGCCCCAAGGGGTCGGGCCGTCTTTGACTTGATCCGGAGCCGGCCGTAGTACTGGCGGAATAGCTCGTAGGTGCCGTCCACCAGATGAACGATCATGTGGGGAGAAGATACTTCGCCGTCGTCTTGAACAGGTACAGCCACCGTGTCTCACTTGTCGATGAGGAGGTCCCATGTTGCTGGTCCGCGAAATCATGTACTGCAAGCCCGGCAAGGTGCGCCCCATGGTCGAGAAGTTCATCGCGATGGACAAGATCGGCCGCAGGGCCGGCATGCCCAGGATGAGAGTGATGACGGATTTCTGCGGGGAGCGCTACTGGACGGTCGTGGCCGAGATGGAAGTGTCGAGCGTGGACGAATTCGAGAAGATGATGGCAGGCACCGGCCAGAGCCCCGAAGACCTGAAGGAGATGGAACGCCTCATGGAAGGCTACCACGACCTCCTGGACTACGGACGCCGGGAGATCTACAAGGTCGAGGGGTGAGACGGGGCCGCGCTGAGACTACTCCTTCACGCGAGTGTCAACCGCGATCCAGTTCACCTCCCAGGTCTTGCCCCCGTCCGCCGAGAACGACTGCTCGAACCGGATGGACCTCGGCGTGATGTCCGAGATGACGAATCGAACCAGGATGGCTCGTCCGTTCAGGGTTTCCTGGGCGAAGAACTCGCCCCGGCCATCCCTGAACTCGCCGATGGAGGGCGGACTCAGCGTGCCGCCGCTGCTGTTGGAGAAGTTGAGGCTCCACTGGCGGGACTGCGGATTGTAGAGCCTGAGGCTGAGAGCCTCCAGATGCCCCGCCGGGCCGTCCACCTGGAGCTCCACCAGGTTGGCCCGCCCGTCCCACACCTTCCGCACGATGGTAGTACCCTCGTACTCGATCCAGGTGGTGGAGCCGGTGAGCGGCCGCGAGAGTCGCCGCAGGCGGGTAGTCCAGGTCCCGATATGGAAGTCGAAATCGTGCTGCCCGTCGCGTGGCTGCGCCGGTGCCGGGCTCGACTGCGCCAGAGCAGGAACGGTGGACCCGGCGGCCGCCAGGCCGCACAGCAGGAAAACGATTCGCGAGCGTGGCGCCGGCACGAGCGAAGCTCCGGATCAGGGGCGTGGGCCCAATATCCGGATCGACCGGTACTGCCGCCATTGCCAATTGGTATCTTGCAGGCATGACCACATTCCACCTGCCCCTCGACCGCTCCTCCGGTACTCCCATCCTCCGTCAGATTTACGAAGGGCTCCGGCGAGCCATCCTCGACGGCCGGATCCGTCCCGGTCAGCGGGTGCCCTCGACCCGGGCTCTGGCCGCCGACCTTGGCGTTTCCCGTCTCCCGGTGCTCTGCGCGTACGACCAGCTCCTCCACGAGGGCTATCTCGAAGGCCGGATCGGCTCGGGCACGTTCGTGAGCGCCGCGCTCCCCGACGATCTCCTGCGGTCCCCGGTCACGCCTGCCGCCGCCGCCCGGGGCCACTCGCCGCCTCTCCGGGCCCGGGACGAAGGGGGGCTGGGCCCGTTCCGGATGAGCCTTCCCGCGCTGGACCAGTTCCCCCACACCGTGTGGGCCAGGCTGGTGGCGCGGTACGCGCACGGACTGACCCATGCGCAGATGGCCTACGGCGATCCGGCGGGACAGGTGTCTCTGCGCGAGGCCGTCGCGGAACACCTCCGCGCCGCGCGCGCCGTCCGGTGCGAGGCCGAGCAGGTCCTCATCGTGTCCGGGTCCCAGGCGGCGCTGCGCCTGGCCACCGCGGTACTCCTGGAGCGGGGAAGCCGCGTCGCGGTGGAGGAGCCGTGCTATCCCGGTGCGCGGACCGCCCTGGGCGCCAACGGGGCGGAGCTGGTCTCGTTGCCGGTGGACGACGAGGGCCTGAGTGTTGCCTCGCTCCGGAAGCGCGGCGGGCGAGTACGCGCCGCGTACGTTACCCCGTCGCACCAGTATCCCCTCGGCGTGTCGATGACCGCCGCCCGGCGCTTCGCCCTCTTGGACTGGGCCTTCCGCCACCGGGCGTGGGTGCTGGAGGACGACTACGACAGCGAGTATCGCTACGTCAGCCGCCCGCTCGGCGCGCTCCAGGGGATGGATGCCCACGAGCGGGTGATCTACATAGGCACCTTCAGCAAAGTGCTCTTTCCGGCAGTGCGGGTGGGCTACCTGGTCGTGCCGCCCTCGCTCTGGCAACGGTTCGTGGATGCGAGGGAAGCGTTCGATCTCTTTTCTCCCACCCTGTACCAGCTCGCGCTCGCGGAGTTTCTGCGTGAGGGCCACTTTGCCCGGCATCTCCGCCGCATGCGCGGGGTGTACCTGGAACGGCGCGATGCGCTGCTCGCCGGCCTGGCTCGGCACTGCGGCGACCGGCTCACCGTGCACAACGCCGACGCCGGGCTCCACGTGGCGGTGCTGCTGGCGGCCGGGCTCGACGATGGCGACGTCGTCCGGCGCATGGCCGCGCGCGGCTTGACCGCGACGGCGCTCTCCACCTGTTACGCGGGAAAGGCGCGCCGGAGCGGTTTGCTGCTGGGGTTCGGCGGTTCGACCGAGCGGCGCCTGCTCGACGCCACCCGGGTGCTGGGAGAGGTGTTGCGAGCGTCCACCTGACGGAGCGCAAGGCATTGCCATGCCGCACGGAGCGGTATTCGTTCCCTGAGAGTGGTTGGGCTATTCTTTCACAGGCGGAGGTTCCCCATGAATGCGAACGCGCGCATCCTCGGGTTGACCACTGCCACCATCCCGGTTGCCGGCCTTGCGAGCGGCGGGAGCTCTCCGTCCAAGGATCCCTGTACGCTGCTGAAGCCCGCCGAGATCCAGGTCCTCGCTCCGAGCGCCCATCTTGGGGGCTGGGGTTTCGAGCACCATCTCCGCGGAGCTTGGCTTCGGTAATCCCCGGCGTCGGCGAAGCCGCAGTCTTCATGTCCGACTCACCGATCCGGGCCGCGACGACCGCATACCTGAAAGCCCGCAGCCGCAAGCTACTCCGCAGTCCCAAACCGAAAGACGGTTCGCGACTGGTACCGCTCTCCCGGCTGCAGGATGGTCGAAGGAAACCCCGGCCGGTTCGGTGAATCGGGGAAGTGCTGCGTCTCCAGGCAGAACCCGGACCGGTAGGCGTAGACTCGGCCGGCCTTCCCGCGGATCGATCCATCCAGGAAATTGCCCGAGTAGAACTGCACGCCCGGCTGATCGGTGAAGATGTCCAGCGTCCGGCCGCTCGCCGGCTCCACGACGCGCGCCGCATGCTGGAGTCCGCGATCGCGGCGATCAATCACAAAGTTGTGGTCGTAGCCGCGACCGAACCTCAGCTGCTCGTGGGCCTCACCGATACGGGCGCCGATCGCGGTGGCCGCCCGGAAGTCGAGGGGGGTGTCGGCGACCGGTGTGAGTTCGCCCGTAGGGATCAGGGTCGAGTCCACCGGGGTGAACCGGCTCGCCTCGAGTTGCAGGACGTGGCTCAGGATGTCCCGCTGGGCACCGCCCGCGAGATTGAAGTAGCTGTGCTGCGACAGGTTGACCGGCGTCGGCCGGGTGGTTGTCGCCTGGTAGTCGACGGCGAGCTCGTCGCCGTCGGTCAGCGTATAAGTCACCCGCACCTCCAGGCGGCCCGGGTATCCCATGTCGCCGTCGGGGCTCACGTGGGTGAGGACGACCCCGGCGGCCGTGTCGGTCTCGAATGGAGTCGCATTCCAGACGACTTTGTCCAAGCCCCGGGTTCCGCCGTGCAGCGAGTTCGGGCCGTTATTGACCGGCAGCTGATAGGTCTGGCCGCCAAGGGAAAAACGGCCTTTGGCGATCCGATTGGCGTAGCGGCCCACGATGGCGCCGAAGTACGGCGAGTCCTTGAGATACCCCTCCAGGTCGTCGAATCCAAGGACGATGTCGTCGAAGCGGCCCCGGCGATCCGAGGTACGGAGCCAGTTGATGATGGCGCCGTAGGTGATGACGTGGATCCCGGTGCCGCGGGTGTTGCGAATGGTGTAGCCGTCCACCTGGGAGCCATCAGGGAGACGACCGAAGGGGGCCCGGGTAACGCGCGGTAACGCCATGGCGGTAGGAGTGTCTGAGGAATCGAGCACGAGGCTCGTCGTCGTGTAGCCGTCGGCGTTTGCGCCCGCAGCGGGGAAGCTAACCTCCACCTCGCGCCAGCGAGTTCCCTCGCGGAGCCTGAATCTCTCGGTGCGTCCGGCGCGCCCCTCCAGAGTCGCCACAAATGATCCGTTGTCGAGCCGCTCGCTGAGCACCCGTGGCGCGGACGATCGCTCGCCGATGGCGGGGTGCCGCTCCGGCGGCGCGATGCTCCGCCCGCCGCGATACGCCACCTCCAGCGTCAAGGTGTCGCGCAGCACGCCGCGTGCGGTGACGTGGACGTCGCCCGGCGTTTCCGTCGTCTCCAAAGCCGTGGTCGTGCCGAGGGGAAGGGCTGGGCTGAAGACCACGTCGATGGCTCCGCCGGTGCCCCGCCCCACGAGCTCGGCGCGAAGGCCGGCGTTGCTCCGGGTGAGCCGCACGCTCAGGGTTCCCTTGCCGAACGGAATGTGCTCGACCGCCACCGAATCCCACTCCGGCGGCAGGTGCGGCGCCAGCGTCAAGCGCCGAGCCGGGGCGTCCGCCTCGAGCCCGAGGAGGCCGCGAAGCAGTGGCGTGAGCACCATGGACGTGGCGAAAAACTGCTGCGGGACTGCGGTGTCCAGGGGCTTGTAGAAGCGGCCCGAGATCACCTCGGGGTTTCTGCCGCGGGCCTCATCGAATCCGGTGCGGACAATGGCATCGAGCGCGAATTTCCCCGCCGCCGCGTTGTGATACCGATACTGCGCGAGCGATACCCAGCCGGTCACGTAGGGCCAGACGGCGCCGTTGTTGTAGTGCAGGGGGTCGAACAAGGGACTCGAGGCGGCGAGCGGCCGGGCACCCCAGTCGGTCATGATCTCGCTCGACGCGAGCCGCACAGCCATGGCAGCGCCGTGGACCTGATCGAACCCGTCGAACGCCATCGCCGTGGCCGGCCAGGCGGTCAGGTTCTCGTTCACCGTGCCATCCTGCAGCAGCGCGAACGCATATTGCCGGCGCGCCGGCATCCAGAGCCGCGACTCCATCGTGCGCAACGCCCGGGCACGGATCGCGCGGGCGCCGTCACCGAGCGCTCGCTCGCCCATGGCCTCGGCCATGCGCGCGAAGCGATCCAGCGCGGCCGCCCACACCCCGCTCAGGTACACGTCCGACAGAATGCCGATCTGGAGATCGCCCACCTCGAGCGCGCCGGCCCCGGCCGCAGGATTCTCCATCAAGCCGTCTCCGTCGGAATCCGTGCGGCGGGACCATTCGTACGCCTTCCGCAGATTGGGCCAGAGCTCACGCAGCAGCGAGGTGTCGGCGGTCTGTTTCCAGTACTCGCCGAACGCCAGGATCCAGAACGGGGTCGTGTCCCCGTGATAGAACGCGTACGGATAGTCGGTGAACCAGGGGATCTTGCCTGCCGCCTGCGAGATCTCATGGGTGATCTTGCCATCGGCCCGCTGGTACCTCGCGAAGAATCGCAGGGCTCCCTGGCGGACCAGCGCCTGCTGTCCTATCCCCGTCATCGCAAACGAATTGATCGCGGCGTCGCCGCCGAAAAACCAGCCGAATCCCGGCCGGTCCGAGGCGCCGCCGGACAATCCGTACCCGGCGACGAGCCCGCAGCCGAGATCCGGATTACAGACCAGGCTCTCGTCGAGGTTCACCTTCGCGTACTCCACAGCGCGGTTGAGCAGGGTGTCGGGGCTCCGCAGGACGAGCTGGGTCCGGTGGATACTGTCCGCATGCGCCACGCGCCGACGCCACTCGCGCTCGGCGGCACCCGGCGCGATCAGGCGGCGGTAGAGCGCCAGGGCCGAGTCCCGCGGCATCTCACCGCCCGCGAGCACGATCGGAACGTACGCCACCCGCAGGTTGATCCCGCGACCAGGCGGCTCGCCCAGGCTCGGGGCGGTGTACCGCTCTCCCTCGCCACCGATGGCGAGCACCAGCTGAGGTCGCTCCGCGGCCAGCATGTGGGCCGGGACGTCGGAGGCCTGGCTGACGGCTGGCGAGCCGAGGAAGGCGTTGATCGTGCTCTTGCCTTCGGAGAACAAGAATGCCTGCGCATTCCCTTCCCAGATGAGGTACTGCCCGCCCAGGCCTGCCGGCCAGGCATAGTGAATATCGGGTGTCCAGCGCGCGATGATGTCCAGCTGCCGCACCGCGTCCACTTCGAGGAGCATGATCACCGCGGGTTGATCGAGCGGCACGAATACGTGCTGGCGCACGGTGAACTGCTCGTGCGCGTACTCGATGGTCAGGCCTTCGGGGCGCTGGACCATCGTGCGGGCGATCATGTGGCCCGGGATCGGCTCGACGTATTTCGGAATCCGGAAAAAGAGCTCCATATCGTGGAGCCATTTGATCGGCCAGGACCAGAGCTCGAAGCGGCCGTCCTCGGTTCCCATCGCGATAGCGCGCCGGCCGACGGCCGAGACGAACATGCCGGGTCGCACATCGCCCCGGAGCGCGAGCGGCGACTCGCCGAGCGAGAAGAAGGGAATGGTGGCGCGGACCGTATCGGCGGTTCTGCTTACCGGAGGTGGGGCGCCCGGCGCGCGGGGACGCTGCGGATCCTGGCCGTGAGCGCTGCCGGCGAGGAGCAGGAAGGTTGCCGCCGTCAGGGTCGGAATGGCACGATGCAGCAAGGGCACCGCGACAACATCATTGCAAAGACCGCCGCGGTCAACAGGGGCGCTCAGTCACTGCAAGCGGTCAAGGACTTCCATGGGGGGAAGCTGTGATCACGACCCCAGCCGCTGCTTGAGAAACGCGACGGTTCTGGGCCAGGCGTCCTTTGTCGCCGCCAGGTTGGCCTGCTCCTCGGCCTCGTCCCGGGTGGCCCTGGGGTCGCTCTGCGCGCGCAGGAATCCGTGCACCGCGCCCTCGTAGTTCACTCCGGTATAGGCCTTCCCCAGGGCCTTCATGAGCGAGTCGAGGGCCGGCATCGCCGCGGAAATCCGCGCGTCCTTGGAGCCGTTTAGCAGCATCACCGGCAATTTGATCTTCGCCAGCGAATCGGCCTCCAGGGTTGCGGGCACGGCGGGCTCGGTTGCGGTGGCCGGCCGGCCGCCGCTGGTGTAGGGCAACCCGTAGAAGGCCACGCCGCCGCTGAAGCCCTTCACTCCGCCGTGGGTGGCGTGCATGAAGGTGGTCGATCCGCCCCAGCAGTAACCGATGACCGCGTACTTCTGGGTGGCGGCCGGCTGGGTCATGGCCCAGTTGGCCGCGGCGACGATGATGCGATTGCGCTCGGTGCTGTTGACCCCGGCGATCAGCCTCCGGGCCGAGTCTGCGGGAAGCTCGACCGACGTTGGTCCGCCCCGCACGCGGGAAAGAAAATCCGGGGCGATGGCGATGAAGCCGTCGGCGGCCACCTGGTCCGCTACCCCGCGCACCCAGGTCGAGAGCCCGTAGATCTCGTGCACCACCACCACGACCGGCGCCTTCTGCCGAGTGGCGGGATACACCACCCACGCCATAATCGAGTCGGCGGACCCCGGCTCGAGCGCGATCGTGACCCACTCGCCGTGACGCGGGCTGGAGGAGAGTCGCGCCGGGGCGGACTGATTGCTGGCCGGAAGTCCGGGGGCTCCCTGGTAGCGTGCCCCACTCGCTGCAGCACCGGTCACGGGCGCCGCCACATCCGCGGTACTCATGTGCGCGACGTGATCGTCGGGCAGCAGCCCCGGACGCGGAGCGGGCTGGAGTGTGCAAGCGGCGAGGAGCAGCGTTCCGAAGAAAACGCGGTGTGGCATGAGGCACCTTCCCGAGGTGGATGAGCCGGCCAGCGATTCGTATCGTGGGAGGAATTCTCGCACCCTCTCCCGCATCGCGCCAGATCGGCCAGGCTCGGGTGAGCCCGGAGCTGCTCGCGGTCACTCCCGCAGGTCGGTGGTCTCCCAGAATCGGGTTAGCCGGCACCCCCGGACGACTGCCTGCGGAGCCGGATTATCAGGGGGTTCCGTTTGAGCACCCACCCCAGAATGGGGAGTCCGATCAGGCTGGGCAGCAACCAATGCCCGAGCCGGGGCAGCGAGCGCCACAGCGGTAGATGTGGTCCGTTGTCAACGTAAAACGCGGTCAGCAGCAGGATGTAGGAGAGGGCCATCCCGGTGGCGTGTACCGGGGCCCAATGCCGCCCAAGGCGCCGCCTTGCCCGGCGACCAACCCAAGCGGCCCCGAAGGACAAGGCTCCCAGAGCGAACAGGTGGTTGTTGGCCGGCCAGCGGATGATGGAGAGCGCCGTCATGGTCAAGAAGACCACGGCGAGACTCCAGTAATAGACCGAGCCGGCGGTGGGGTGCCGACCAGGACGTTTGGGCGCAAGCATCGCAGCGACACCGGCAATGGTGCATACGAGACCGGCCAGGACATGAACCGCAATGATGCCGAGGAACACCGGCGAGGATGAAGGAATGGGGATGCCGAGGACCACCACACCCTGATCGATCACGTCGCCCTCGGCCCGGCGTAAAGGTGGCCCACGGACTCCGACGACTGTAGCTTTCCTTGGTGCCTCGCGCTCTTGGCCTCATCGCCCGAATTTTTTTCGGCCTCAACGGACTACTGACCGTCTGGTGCCTTGGCTGCTGCGGCTTCGAACCGCTCTTGAACGCCGGCGACCGCGCAATGGCGGAGCAATGCGCCGCCGCCACGATGCGCGGCTCCGCCGATCAGGCCGTCCCTGGGCCAACGCCGGTTGCGGCCGACGCCCCGACCAGCGCGCCGGACTGTGGCTGCGCCTGCCAGTCGTGCTGCGCGGTATCCGCCGTCCGATTGGCTTTCAGCGCAGGCTCGTCTGAGTCGCAGGCGCTCCCCCTGTCCCTCTCGGATTCGCTGATCAGCATCTCCCAAGAGCCGCGGTATCCGCCTCCCAGAACTCTGCCTCTCTGGGCGTAATCCGCCCATCGCACCGCCACTCAATCAGATAAACTAGCTCCGGCCGGTCCTCCTGGGCCTGGCCGGGACACCGGCGTCCGGCTCCGGCCGCACGCTGACGACTTCGGGGCACTATGACACGCATTGCTATGCTGGCTCTGGCCGGCCTCCTCGCGGGCCATTCCGCCGGCCGGTCACAAACACCGCCTCCGCCGCAGGCGGATACCTGCCGCGCGGCGGTTCCCGCCGACTCCGGGCTTACCCTGCGCGCCTTACTACTCGAGGTCCGCTCCCGTCACCCTGCGCTCGAAGCCGCCCGCGCGAGGGTACGGGGGGCGCGGGGCAACCGTGCCTGGGCCGGCTCAATCGACAATCTCACGTTCGGGATTCAGCTCGAGAACGTGAGGGTGCCGGGGAGGCCGCCGGTCCCGATGGACCGGGAAACCATGTACACGGCGATGCTTCCACTGGAAACCGTCTACCAGCGCGGTCCGCGGGTCCGCCAGGCCGGCGCGGAGCTCGCGGCCGCCAGCGCCGACACCAGCGCCTTGGCGCTCCAGCTGGCCCTCGATGCCGCGCACGCCTACTATCGCACGGCGCTGGCGCAGCTGGAGCTCGAAACCGCCATCGACCTCGCGGCGTGGCTCGACTCGGTGGCGGCCTACAACCGGGTCCGCGCGAAGGAAGGCCTCGCCGCGGAAGCCGACCTGCTTCGGTCGGAGGTCGAGCGCGATCGCATGACCGCGGAGGCCGCGATGCGCGAAGCGGACCTCGCCGGCGTGCGCGCCGAGCTGGCCGCGTTCTTCCCGTCGCCCCGGGTTGCTGTACCGGCCGAACCGCTCGGTGTCGCTCCGGATACCGCCGGCGGCGGCGGGTCTCTCCCGCGCATCGAGGCAATGCGCCAGCGGCTCCGCGCGATGGACGCGGCCGTCACCGCCGAGCGCTCGATGCTGATCCCCCAGCTCGGCATCATGATCGGCGCCAAGCAGAGTGTGGGAAGGACATCGCTCGTGGGGGGGCTGTCGCTCCCGCTTCCGCTCCTCAACCGGAATGGCGGGCGGATCGCTCGGGCGAAGGGTGAGCGGGACGCCGCGGCCTTCGAGCTTGCGCTGGAGGAGCGCGCCGCCAACGCCGTGCTCGCCGCCGCGACGGAGGCGTCCCGTCGCCTCTCGGCCGAGGCGATGACACTCGGTGCGAAAACCTCGACCGGTGGCTCGGCCTATCTCGCCCGCGCCGACGAGGTGCGTCGCGTTGCGCTGGGCGCCTACCGGGAAGGCGCGGTTCCCCTGATCAC
>JAXIPC010000079.1:0-20660 GCA_045403135.1 Gemmatimonadales bacterium
TGTGGCGCGTGGAACTTGGCTATTCCGTCGACGAGATCGCCTCGAGACTGGGCAAGTCCAAGGCTGCGGCGGGGATGACCGTTACGCGGGCGATGGCTCGGTTGGGAAAGGAGCTGAACGTCGGCACGGTGACGTCGCGAGATGAATAGGAATTTCCTTCGCCCCTCCCATCCTACGAGTCCGGGGCCGGCTGTCTACTCGGCGTCCCGCGCCGCTCCCCTGCCGCTCCCTGGGCGCACCAGCGACGTCTCGCGGGGCCGGTGCGGGGCTGCGCCCCTGCCGGCCCGGCCGCCGACGGGCGGAGCGCCGCCACCTCCGGGACACCCGGGCACGCCACGCGTCCCCCGGTCTTGGGTTACGGCTGGGGATGACCCTACTGGTTTATCACCGGCAGCGAAATCCCCCGCGCGCCGGCCTGCTGATGCACCCGCTCGGCAATCTTGGACAGCGCAGAAGCCGCCGGACTCTCCGGTTCCGACACGACAATCGGCGTTCCCGCGTCCGCCTGTTGAGCCAGGCCGGGCTGCAGCGGAATCTTACCGAGTAGAGGAACTCCGACTTCGTCGGCCAACCGTTGGCCCCCGCCCTCGCCAAAGAACGCCACCTTCACTCCGCTGGCCGGGTCGGTAAATGGACTCATGTTCTCCACGATGCCGAGCACCGGCACGCTCACCCGCTCGAACATCTTGGCGCCCTTGAGCGCGTCGCCCACCGCCATCTCCTGCGGGGTCGTCACAATGACGGCCCCGGAGACCGCGACCGACTGCACCAGCGAGAGCTGCGCATCGCCGGTGCCGGGCGGCATGTCCACCAGGAAGTAGTCCAGATCTCCCCAGTCCACGTCCCGCAGGAATTGCTGGATCACCTTCATGATGATCGGGCCGCGCCAGATGGCCGGCGCGTCGCGCTCGACCAGAAAGCCGATCGACATGAGCTTCACACCGTGGGCCACCAGGGGCCGGATCCGGCCCCCCGTCACCACCGGCTTGTCGGAGGATCCGAACATTCGTGGGATGTTGGGGCCGTAGATGTCGGCGTCCATCAAACCGACCCGGTGGCCCTGGGCCGCGAGCGCGATGGCGAGGTTGGTGGCGACGGTGGACTTCCCTACCCCGCCCTTGCCCGAGCTCACGGCGATCACCCGCCCGAGCCGGGGCATGTCCACCGCCTGCGGCGCCGGGATTCCTCCCGCCGATTGCGGCGGGGGGCCGGGCGGGTTGTGGGTGGTCCGGGCTGTTCCGGCGGGATCGACGACCGTGATCTTGACCCCGTCCTGGCGGACGCCTTCCACCGCCTTGACCGCGTTGCGCGCCTCGCGCACCAGGGTGGCGGGATCCTCGCGCGAGAGCAGGAATGAGAAGGTGACGCCGCCGTCATCCGAGACTATCAGGTCCCGGATCATTCCGGCCGACATGAGATCGTTTTCGAGGCGGGGATTCTTGATCCGAGCGAGGGCTGCGCCGACCGCCGCTTCTAGAGACGGTGGCACTTCAACTCCGAGGCCTTGCTGAACAACCCCCAGCTCCCTAGCTCCCCAGCTCCCTGCCCCCTGCTCAAATCGCCTCCACCTGCCGGACCTCGGGAACCACCTGCCGGAGCCGGGCTTCGATCCCCTGCCGGAGCGTGATGGACGAGGCACTGCAGCCGGAGCAGGTGCCGCCCATGCGCAGGAGCAGGACCCCGTCGGATTCGTCGAAATCGACGATCTCCACATTGCCGCGATGGGAGGCGATGTAGGGCCGGAGGGTGTCCAGGGTCTTCTCGATGCGGTCCAGCGTGGTATCTGTCACAGGGAGCTAGGGAGTCAGGGTGCCAGGGTGCTCGCGCTTCACGCTCGAATAATAACCGGTTCAGGCTAACGCGGGCTCGCGTCGTCGTACTGCCTGCGGCAGGCCTCGGAGCCGGCGAGATTGCTTCGGCCGCTGCGCAGCCTCGCAATGACATCACGTACGAGGAGTCAATCGCGGGGGATTCCCTCCAAATACCGCCGGGCCGCGTCGAGGATCCGCGCCTGGACATCGGGCAGCGACCCCTGAAGGGCCACCCCCGAAGCATGCACGTGCCCGCCGCCGCCGTACGGCTTGGCGAACGCGGCCACATCCACGGTGCCGACCGACCGGAGCGACACCTTGACCCGCCCCTGGGACATCTCCCGGAAGAGCATGGCCATCCGGACGCCGGCGACCGACCTCGGGAACTCCACGATGCCGTCGAGGTCGTCCACGGTCACCTGATGCCGCTCCACCGCGCCCGGCGGCACCGTCACCCAGGCCAGCCCGACATCCTCCTCGACCACCAGCGTCTGCAGCGCTTCGGCGAGGAGGCGGGGACGGCCCGCAGGAGCATTGGCGTACACGTCGAGGTAGATCGATTCCGGATCGAGGCCGGTCTCCAGCAGCTCGGCGGCAATGCGCAGGGTCCGGGGATGGGTGTTGCTGAAGCGGAATCCGCCGGTGTCGGTGAGGATGGCTACGTACAGCGCGCGTGCCGCGGCGGGCGTGAGCGGCCACCGGTTGGCGAGGGCAATCTCCGAAACCAGCTCACCGGTGGCAGCCGCGGAGGGGTCCACGTACCGAGGACCGGGCGGGAGGGTCCCCGGACTCACGTGATGGTCGATGCATGCCACCGGCACGCCGCGCTCGGCCACCGTCTGGGAGAGCATGCCGAGCCGGCCCAGATCGGAAATGTCCACCACCACAATGACGTCGGCGCCTCGCAGCGCCTTCACCGCCTCGGCGCTCCGGTCCACCTTGGGCAGGTCGCGGAGCAGGAAGCCGAAGCGCGCCGGGGTCACGGTGGGATTGGCGATCTGCACCTCGACGCCCAACCCGCGGAGCAGATGCGCGAGGGCGACTTCGCTCCCCAGACCGTCGCCGTCGGGGTTCACATGGGTGGTGAGGCAGACCCGCCGCCCCGGCACGAGCAACTCGGCCAAGGCGGCGGCGGCGGTGAGCTTCTCCGCGGAGAGGGTGATTGGCATGGCACTAAGGTAAGCGGTGAGCGTACCGCTCACTGCTCACCGCTGTTGCGCCAGCTTCGACTTCCGATACCCATAGGAGAAGTAGATCACCAGCCCGATCGCCAGCCAGATTCCCAGCCGCTCCCAGGTGCGCAGCGGCAGGTAGTACATGAGGTAGGCGCTCGAAAGGACGCCCATCGGCCCCACGAACCAGACCCACGGCGCCCGGAACGGGCGGTGGAGATTCGGCTCGCGCCAGCGGAGCACCATCACCCCCGCCGCCACGATCGCGAACGCTAGCAGCGTTCCGATCGATACCAGCGAGGCCGCGTCCCGCACCGTCAGGAATCCGGCCGGGATCGCGACGGCGATTCCGATGATGATCTGAGTGATATACGGGGTCCGGAACTTCGGGTGGACCTTGGCGACAATCGGCGGGAGCAGCCCGTCATTGGCCATCGCGAAGAAAACTCGCGATTGCCCGTACAGTTGCACCAGGATGACGGAGGACAGTCCCGCGATGGCACCCAGCTTGATGAGCCCGGCGATCCAGCCCAGACCGGCGCGATCGGCCACCAGCGCGATCGGGTCGGGCACGTTGAGCTCGCGGTAGGGTACGACGCCGGTGGCGATGGCGGAGACGATGATGTAGAGCACGGTGCAGATGAGAAGGGACGCGATGATGCCGATCGGCATGTCCCGCTGCGGATTCTTGGCCTCCTGGGCCGCGGTGCTCACGCTGTCGAAGCCGATATAGGCGAAGAACACCACCCCGGCCCCGGCTACCACCCCGGTGAAGCCGAAGGACATCCGGTCGCCCTCATTGGGCGGAATGAACGGGTGCCAGTTGGCGGTGTTCACGTGGCTGAACGCAAGGGCGATGAAGATGATGACCACCGTGACCTTGATGAACACGACCACGTTATTGAGGTTGGCCGATTCCTTGATGCCGATGACCAGGAGGGCGGTCACCAGGGCCACGATGATCACCGCCGGCATGTTGAAGAGCGAGGTGACCCAGGGCCCGCCCGGGAGCGCGGCGCAGGAGGCCGCCGCCTGGGTGGTGAGGTCGACGACGGAGACGCAGAGCCCGCGCGCCGCCACGAACTGGGCCGGCAGATCGATGCCAAGCGTGCGCTGCAGAAACGACACCGTGTATCCCGACCAGCCGATCGCGACGGTGGTGGCCGAGAGCGCGTATTCGAGGATCAGGTCCCAGCCGATGATCCAGCCGAACAGCTCACCCAGGGTGGCGTAGCCGTAGGTGTAGGCGCTTCCGGCGATCGGCACCAGCGCCGCAAATTCGGAGTAGCAGAGCGCGGCGAACACCGACGCGACCCCCGCGAACACGAACGAGAGTACGACGGCGGGCCCCGAGTTTTGCGCGGCCACCGTCCCGGTCAAGACGAAGATGCCGGTGCCGATAATGGCGCCGATACCGAGCAGCGTGAGGTTGAGCGGTCCGAGCGCGCGCTTGAGTCCGGCATCGCCGGACGCCTCGGCCTGCAACACCGCGATGGACTTCCGTCGGAATAGGCTCATGCCTCCTCGTACTGCGTGGGGGTGGGGGCTACCGGGTTCCAGTCCGCTCCTGCTGGAGCACGCTGTGCCGGCGTCCATAGCCGAAGTAAATCGCGAAGCCGATCACCAGCCATACGATGAGACGGATCCAGGTGTCGCCCGGCAGCGTGAGCATGAGGCCCACGCAGCAAAGAATGCCCATGATCGGCACGAACGGGACCAGGGGCGTCTTGAACGGCCGTTCCAGGTCGGGGCGCTTCTTCCGCAGAATCAGCACCCCGGCGCAGACCAGCACGAACGCCAGCAGGGTGCCGATGTTGACCAGCTGTCCCAGCAGCTGAAGCGGCAGCATGCCGGTGGCCACGCCGACGGCGATGCCGGTGAAGATGGTGGAGAGGTACGGAGTGCGGAACCTCGGGTGCACCGCACCGGCCCACTTGCCGAGTAGTCCATCGCGTGACATCGAGTAGAACACGCGCGACTGGCCCAGCAGCATCACCAGGATCACCGACGCGAGCCCCAGGGTGGCGCCGACGTCGATGAGGACCCGCACCCAGTACGGCGCACCGACCTTTTCCATCGCGTAGGCCACCGGGGCGGCCACGTTGAGCTCGGTATAGGACACCATCCCGGTCAGCACCGCCGAGACCGCCACATACAGCAGGGTACAGATCGCCAGGGAGCCGAGGATGCCGATCGGCAGGTCCTTCTGCGGGTTCTTGGCCTCCTGTGCCGCCGTGGAGACGGCATCGAATCCGATGTAGGCGAAGAACACCAGCCCGGCCCCGCGGAGCACGCCGGACCAGCCGAAGGTGCCCCATTCGCCGGTGTTCGGCGGAATGAACGGCTTCCAGTTGGACGGCGTGATGTGCTGGACCCCGACGAACAGGATCACCAGGACGATGGCGACCTTGAGCAACACGATCAGGTTGTTGATGCTCGCCGATTCCTTGATGCCGATGACCAGGATCGTGGACATCAGGGCCACGATGAACACCGCCGGGGCATTGACGATCGCGCCGGTGAAGTTGAGGCCAGTGTGGGCGCATCCGGCGACGGCGCCCTGGACCTGCCCCGCGGTGCACCACACCGTCGGCGAGTTGGTGAGGTTCGCGGGCAGCTCGATCCCGAACAGCCGGAGCAGATCCACCAGGTGCCCCGACCAACCCACGCCGACCGTCGCCGCGCCCGCGGCATACTCGAGGACCAGGTCCCACCCGATGATCCAGGCGACCAGCTCGCCCATCGTGGCATAGGAGTAGGTGTAGGCGCTGCCTGCCACCGGCACCGCGCTCGCCATCTCCGCGTAGCAGAGCCCGGCGAAGGCGCAGGCAATGCCGACCAGCGCCATGGAGAGCGGCACCGCCGGGCCGGCATGGAGCGCGGCCGCCTGTCCGGTGAGGACGAAGATGCCGGCCCCGATGATCGCCCCGATACCGAGCGCGGTGAGGTTGAACGGCCCGAGGGTGCGCTTAAGCGACCGCTCTCCGGTGGCATCCGCTTCGGCGCGCAAGGCGGTGATGGACTTGGTGGCCCAGAGACTCATGCCGTCTCCCTGTTGGGGCTATTGGTCAGGCGCTGTAGTTCGGTGCTTCTCGCGTGATCGTCACGTCGTGCGGATGCGACTCACGCAGCCCGGCTGTGGTAATCCTCAGGAACTCGGTGTCCAGCTGGAGGGACGCGATGGTCGCGGCGCCGCAGTAGCCCATGCCGCTCTTGAGCCCGCCCACCATCTGATAGAGTACGTCCGCGACCGGCCCCTTGTAAGGGACCCGGCCCTCGATGCCTTCGGGCACCATCTTGGAGGGGGAGAGCTCCCCCTCCTGGAAGTAGCGGTCGGCGGAGCCATCCTGCATGGCCGAGAGACTCCCCATACCCCGGATCAGCTTGTAGCGGCGCCCTTCGGCGAGAATGCTTTCGCCGGGGCTTTCTTCGGTGCCCGCCAGCATCGACCCCATCATGACCGTGGCGGCGCCGGCCGCGAGGGCCTTGACCACGTCGCCGGAGTACTTGATGCCGCCATCGGCGATGACGGGGATATCGCCGGCGCCGCGGACCGAGTCGACGATCGCGGTGATCTGGGGAACGCCGACGCCGGTGACGACGCGGGTGGTGCAGATGCTCCCCGGCCCGATGCCCACCTTGACGGCGTCGACACCACGGCGAACCAGCTCCCGGGCGCCCTCCTCGGTGGCGATGTTCCCGCCGACCAGCTGCGCGTCGGGAAATGTCTCGCGGAGCTTATCCAGGGTGGCGAGCACCCCCGCGCTGTGACCATGGGCGGAATCCACCACCAGCACATCCACGCCGGCGTCGATCAGCGCCCGGGCCCGGACGAGGGTGTCTGCCCCGGCGCCCAGGGCCCCCCCGACCCGGAGGCGGCCGTGCCGGTCCTTGTTCGCGTGAGGATGCTGCCGCCGCTTGAAGATGTCTTTCACGGTGATGAGTCCGCGCAGCACCCCGTCCTTATCCACTACGGGAAGCTTCTCGATTCGGTGCCGGGCCAGAATGCGTTCGGCCTCCTCCAGCGTGGTACCGACCGGCGCGGTGACGAGCTTGTCCTTCGTCATGGCCTGGTTGATCGACTGGTCGAGGTTCCGCTCGAATTGGAGATCCCGGTTGGTGATGATCCCGATCAACCGCCCGTTGCCATCGACGATCGGCACGCCGGAGATCCGGAAGCGCCGCATCAGCACCGCCGCCTCGCGCAACGGCCGGTCGGGCCCCAGGGTGATCGGGTTCATGATCATCCCGCTCTCGCTCCGCTTGACCCGGTCGACCTCCGAGGCTTGGCGGTCGATCGGCATGTTCTTGTGTATGATGCCGAGTCCCCCGGCGCGGGCCATGGCGATGGCCATCTCCGATTCGGTGACGGTGTCCATCGCGGCGGAAACCAGCGGAATCTGGAGCGGGATGCCGCGGGTGAACCGGCTTTCGGTGGAAACGTCTTGCGGGTGGACGGTGCTGTGGCGCGGAGTGAGGAGAACGTCGTCGAACGTGAGCGCAACACCCGGCCGGAGGGTGCTCATCCGGTGCTCACGTATGATAGGGGGGCCATCTAGAAGACTAGGGTGCCGCCGGGGTGAAATCAAGATCGTCCGGCGTCGGGGGCCTTCGGTTCGGCGGGCGGTGGAACTCGCGGTGCGTTCGGGTCGGGCGGGACGGATTTGGCTGATTCGGCCGCTGACAGCGCTTCATCCACGACGCTTTGCGCCGCGGCGGCGACGCCCTTCATCACCTTGCCCGCGCTGTCCATGAGGCCGGTTGCTCCGGAGATGGCCTTGATCGGGATCCTCGCGGCGCGCATGGTGTCCTGGACGCCCTCGGAAATCTTCGCGAAGAGGTTCGACGGCGCGGCGCGCGAAGCATACTTGCTCTCCAGGAACTCCACGTAGTCCATGATCTGGTAGCCCCGCTCGTCGCTGAGCGTCTCCAGCCGGCGCAGGATGCGTTGCTTCAACTCCTCGTTCATGGCGTCCTCGATTCTCCGCCGAGCCGAACCAGCTCGACCACGGGGGTGGTGAGGTAACGGGTCCGTGCGGCGCGGATGGTCACCATCACCGACAATTCGTCCAGCGGCTTCAGGCTGCGGAGCCGCTCGACCTGCTCTTTCGTCACCATCACGTACACGAAGCCGGTCTCGGGCAGCGGCCCCCGCGCAAGCAGGTAGGGGCTGCCGCGCGGCATTTCGGGACGCAGCTCGTCGGCGTGCTGGTGCGCCAGGAACTGGAGCCGCCAGTCCACCGTTTGTCCCACGTAGCCGTCCGGGTTTGCGCGCAGCATGGCGGCGGTGACGGCGGGCGCCGCCGCCACGCCGGCGGAGAGCTCGCTGGCCCGGACCCATCCCGACACCTGCACCTTGAGCCAGTCGCGGTCCTGCTCGGTCACCGTGACGTCCGCGGGAGCCGTCAGGGTGACGCTTGGCGCGGCTTCGGGGGAGGGCGACAGGGTTGCTCCCGCGAGAAGTCGGCCGCGGCGAAGAGAGTCGGCCGGAGGCGGTGAGGACGGTGACGTCGGTGGGGCCGAGCTCGGTGATGCGACGACCGTCGACTCGCGCGCCGGCGCCCGCGGGGGAGGACTCGCGGCGACCCGGGCGGGAGGAGTCACGGCGGCGCGCGGCACCCATCCGGTACGGCGCACCTGGGTCCAGCCGCCGCGCACCCCCACCCGATCGAAGAGCGCGCCGGTGACCGCGCGTCCGAGCACGGGACCGTCGGGTGATTGGCGGAGATACTCTCCCGCCGGCGCGCCCACCGACAGGTCGAATCCCTCCCGCCGGTCGGCCCGGGTGGACTGGGTGAATATCCAACCGTTGATGGTCACCTCGCTGTGATCGCCGCTCACCCGCCCGGGCCGAAGCAGCACCCCGGGCACCAGTGTCACCAGGCGAAGGCCGCGTGGCTCTTTCAGAAAATGCGTCTCCCGCGCGAGCCGTACCGGCGCCTGCGCGACGAGGTTTCCGGCGAGCAGAACGCCCACGCAGAATGAGGCTGGTAGGCGACGGAGGGGAGGACTAGATTGCGGCACGACCGTCACGATCCGGCATTGTAGACGCCGCGGAGGAGCATGTCAAACGGGCAGAGGAGCGGCGCCCCCGTGGCCCTCGTGGTGCTGGATGGATGGGGATATCGCGAGGAACGCGGGGGCAACGCGATCGAGCTCGGCCGTACTCCGGTGTGGCATGGTCTGTGGTCATCCACTCCTCGAACCCTGCTCGACGCGAGTGGTCTTTCCGTGGGACTTCCCGAAGGCCAGATGGGCAACAGCGAGGTCGGGCATCTGAATCTGGGCGCGGGCCGGGTGGTGCCGCAGGACCTGGTACGGATTTCCGAGTGCATCCGGAGCGGCGGATTCTTCGGGCTGCCTCCTTTTCTCGAGCTGGGGCATCATCTGAAGCAGACCGGCGGCACCCTCCATCTGATCGGCCTGCTGGGCAATGGCGGGGTGCACGCCATCGACACCCACCTGCTCGCCTGTATTGCACTGGGCGTCCGGCTGGGCGTGCCGCGGATCGCGGTGCACGGGTTTCTCGACGGGCGCGACTCACCGCCCAAGTCCGGGGAAGGATTCGTCGCCCGTCTCGCCGCGGACATGGCGAGCATCGCGGGCCCCCGCGCGCGCATCGCCTCGTTGGTGGGGCGCTATTTCGCGATGGACCGCGACCGCCGGTGGGACCGGACCCGGCGCGCGTACGAACTGCTCACCGCGGGCGTGGGCGCGCCCGCGGACGATCCGGTGCGGGCGGTGCGCGACGCCTACTCCCGAGGCGAGACCGACGAATTCGTCCAGCCTATCACCCTGATACGGAATGGCGCGCCGCTCGCGCCGATGCGCGACGGCGACGGGGTGATCTGCTTCAACTACCGCAGCGACCGGATGCGCCAGATCGCCTCCGCGCTCGGTGGGCCCGGGTTCGAGGGATTCCCGACGCCGGAACTACCGTCGCTGCGCATCGTGACGATGACCTGTTATGACCAGACGTTCCCGTTTCCGGCTGCCTTTCCACCCTTCAGCCTGGCGCGCATCCTGGCGGAGCATCTCTCGGATCACGGCAGAACCCAGCTCCGGACCGCGGAAACGGAGAAGTATCCGCACGTGACCTATTTTTTCAACGGCGGCAAGGAGCCGCCCTACCGGGGAGAGGAACGCATCCTGGTGCCTTCGCCCAAGGTGGCTACCTACGATCTGGCTCCCGAGATGAGCGCGGCAGGGGTGACCGACGTCCTCTGCACCGCACTGGAGAAGCGCCAGCACGATTTCTTCCTGTGCAACTACGCCAACGCCGACATGGTGGGTCACACCGGCGTGCCGGAGGCGGTCATCAGCGCCGTCGAAACAGTGGACCGCTGCCTCGCCCGGGTCGTGGCCGCGTGCGAAGCCAGCGGCACCCGGCTTCTGGTCACCGCCGACCACGGCAACTGCGAGATGATGGTGGATCCGGACACCGGCGGGCCGCATACGGCGCACACCACCAACCCGGTTCCGCTGGTCGCCGTCAACAGCCGGGTACGCCGGCTTCGCGCCGGTGGCTCGCTCTGCGATGTGGCCCCGACGATCCTCAGCCTGCTCGGCCTCGGGCAGCCCCCCGAAATGACCGGACGCGCGCTCCATGAAGCCTGACTGCCGCCCCCGACCCTTTCTGCTCGCCACGATGCTGCTGGTGTCCGCGGCCGGGCCCGCGCTCGCGCAGGTGGGCCACGACCCGGCGCGCTCCCCCTATCGCACCCTCCGCTACGGACAGTTCGTCGGGATCACCGGCGGACATTTCGGCGGCGGCGGGGGCCAGATCGGCGTGGCGCCGCACCAGGGCGAGACCTTCGGGCTGCGCTACGATTTCCTGGCGGCGAGCACCGTCACGATGGGCCTCTCGGTGACGCACATGCGGCTGGAGCGGTTCATCGTCAACAAGGACAAGCCGATCGAAACCGGAAAGACCGGCCCGGTGGCCGTGAACGCCACGTTCTTCGAGGGCATCTTCCAATTGAACATCACGGGCGGTAAGACCTGGCACGGGATCGCGCCGTTCGCGAGCGCGGGTGTCGGCCTGGCCCTCGCTGACCGCACGCCGGCCGACAGCTCGGGGTTCAAGTTCCGGGTCAAGGCGGCGCTCACCCCGGGCCTCGGCGCGCGGGTGTTCCTGAGCGATCGGCTCTTCCTGCGGCTGGAGGCGCGCAGCACGTTCTGGCAGGTCAGCTATCCGCAGGTGTACCGGTCGCCGCCGTCCTCCGACCTGTCCAAGCCTCCGGTCATCAGCGGCAGCTCGAAGGAATGGGTCACCAACACCTGGTACGCAGTAGGTTTGAGCTACGCGTTCCATCGTCCTTTCTGACCCCGAGGGCGGCCATTGCGGCTATCCCTGACCCGGACCGTCGGTTTCCGCGCGACGCACCGCTACTTCAAGCCGGAGTGGAGCCCGGAGGAGAACCGGACACGCTTCGGCCTGGCCAGCGAAGAGCCGGGGCATCCGCACGACTACACCTGCGGCGTCACGCTCTCGGGACCGCCCGATCCGGTCACCGGGATGATCATCGACCTGGGCGTGCTGGACCGCGTGCTGACCGAGGTGGTGGTGACTCCGTTCGACGGTAGGGACATCAACCACGACGTGCCCGAGTTCGGCTACGGCAAGGAGCTGCCGACCTGCGAGGCACTGGCGCAGTATTATTTCGAGCGGATCGCCGCGCGGCTACCGGCGGGGGTGGAGCTCGAGCGGGTTATGGTGGCCGAGGATGCGAGGCTCTCGGCGGAATGCACGCGTTGAGATCGTGCGGTGGGGACCTTCACCCACAGATTCACACGGATCTTCATGTTGATTGCACGGAACCTCGAGAATGGACTGCAGCGTCTTCAAATAGATTTGACAAGTCGGTGTGAATCTGAAGAGTAGGATCTGTGCAATCTGTGGACAACTGGTCCAGGTGAGGTGAAAGGTGGCTGACGAGAGGGGCGCAACACCGCCGTCCAGGCCGGAGAAACGGGGCGGACGGATGGCGGACCAGGCCGCGGTGGAGGAGGTCCCGGTCTGGCTGGAGGTGAATGGCGCCCCCGCGGTCACCTGGATGTGCACACCCCACCTGCTCGAGGAGCTGGCGCTGGGCTGGCTGGCCGGCGAAGGTTATGTGGAGTCGCTCGACGACGTCCGGTTACGTCCCTGCGCTACCGACCTCGGCTTCTGGGCGGAGATCGCGCCGGAGCGGGTGGCGCGGGTTAGGGCCGAGGCCCGCCGGCCGGTGCTGGCCTCCGGCTGCGGCGCGGTCAACATCTTCCTCGCCGAGCCGGACACCATCCGCCCGGTGGCCGTGCGGGGCGAGCCGCCGCGCCCGGAAGTGCTCCGGCCCCTGTTCAAGGAGCTGTTCGCGCGCGGCGAGCGCTACAAAGACACCGGCGGCATCCACGCCGCGGCGCTCACCGAAGGCGGCCTCCTGGCGGCGCACGCCGAGGACATCGGGCGTCACAATGCGGTCGACAAGGTGATCGGCGCCGCGGTGCTGGCCCGGAAACCGGTCGCCGGAATGGGGCTCCTCGTCACCGGCCGGATTTCGGCCGAGCTGGCCGCCAAGGCGGCGCGGGCAGGGCTGGCGTGGGTGGCGACCCCGTCGGTCCCCTCGACACTCGCGGTGGAGATCGCCCGTCGTACCGGGATGGTCTTGGTGGGCCGGGCGGTCAGTGGGGAGCCGCACTACCACAGAGGCAAAGAGGCTAAGAGGCCAAGGGGCTAAAGAGGCTAAGACGCTAAGACGCTAGGAAACAGCATGATAGGCACCATTCCCCAGTCCGTGGTGCGCGGTGCCATACTTGCCGGGGGTGGGGCAACCCGGATGGGCGGCGCGCCGAAAGGTCTGCTCCAGGTGCAGGGCCGCCGGATCCTGGACCGGCTGGTCGACGCGTTCGTGAAGGCTCAGGGCTCGCTCCCACTGCTTGTGGCCAACGCGCCGGAGGCCGCCGGGTGGCGCACCGATCTCCGGGTGGTGGCGGATCGTCGGCCGGGGTTCGGCACCTTAGGGGGTCTCTACACCGCCGTGGTGGAGGCGCCGGCGCCGGTCGTCTGTGTCGCCTGGGATATGCCGTTCGTCCCCGCTGGGCTGATCGAGGCGCTTGGAGGGGGTCTCGGCAGCGACGACGTCCATATTCCGGCCAGCGGCGGCCGGCGGGGGGTGGAGCCGCTCTGTGCCGCCTACGGCCCCGCCGCCGGGCCGGCGATGGCGGCGGCGCTCAATCGGGGCGATCTTCGGGCGATCGCCTTTCACGAGTCGGTCCGGGTCAAGCTCCTCCCGGACAACGAAGTTCAGCGGTTCGGGGATCCGGAGCGGCTGTTCTTCAACGTGAACACCGCGGACGAACTCGTCCGGGCAAACGGGATGGCGCCGTGACCAAACTCGTCTCCATCATCGGGTATAAGAACGCCGGCAAGACCACGCTGGTAGCCGCGCTGTCGCACGAGTTCAAGCGCCAGAAGAAGCGGGTAGCCACGATCAAGCACGCCTCTCATCCGGTGGATGTGGACCGGCCGGATACCGACTCCTGGCGGCACTTCCACGAGGGAAACGCCGACGGCGTGCTGGTGGCATCACCCGAGCTTCGGGTGACTTTCGAGCGTCATCCCGACGACACCGGACCGGAAGCGCTGGCGCGCCGGTACTTCGCGGACATGGACATCGTTCTGGTCGAGGGGTTCAAGGCCGCGCCGCTCCCGAAAATCGAGGTCTTCCGCAAGGAGATCGCCAAGACCCCGCTCTTCAACCCCGATGCAGCCAACGCGGCCGAGTGGATCGCCGTCATCACCGACGACCATCGTTACTCCGCGCCCTGCCGGGTGCTCCGGTTCTCCGACACGATGTGGCTCAATGTGCTGGCGGCCCTGGTCATGGAGCAAGGCAAGCCGCTCGCTCCGTGACCGCTCCTCCCCCGCTCGCCCCCGCGGCCGCGGCGCGGCGGATCCTGACCCAGCTCCGGAGGCAACCGCCGCTCCGCATCCCGCTGGATGACGCCCTCGGGTCGGTCCTGGCCGAGGACACGTTCAGCCCCCTCGACATCCCGGCCTGGACCAACTCCGCCATGGACGGCTATGCCGCGCGCTCGGCCGATGTCCGGGGCGCAAGCCCGGCCTCGCCGGTCCGGCTCCGCGTGGTGGAGCAGCTTCCGGCCGGCACCTTTCCCACCAGGGCCCTCGGGCCAGGGGAATGCGCCCGGATCTTCACCGGCGCGCCGCTACCAGAGGGCGCGGATTCGGTGGTGCGACAAGAGGATGTGGGGGTTGGGGATTCGGGATTGGGGGTTGGGGAGGTCGAGATTCGGAGTGACAGAGACTGCGGCGTGAACATCCGGCGCGCGGGGGAAGACCTCCGGAAGGGTGCCCTTGCGCTCGCTGGGGGCTCCGCCCTCGGCGCCGCGGAGCTGGGCGTCCTGGCATCACTCGCGGTGGCGCACCCGCTGGTCTTCCGCCGCCCCCGGGTGGCGATCCTGGGCGGCGGCGACGAGATCGTGGATGTGGACCAGCCCGAGGAGATCCTCTCCGGCAGAAAAGTCGCCAGCTCCAACACCCATACGCTCATCGCCCTGATCCGGGAAACCGGTGGCATACCCGTCAACCTGGGCCTGATGCGTGATACGAGGGCAAGCGTGCGCGAGCACCTCCGCCGTGCCGCGGACTGCGATCTGCTGGTGACCACCGCGGGCATCAGCGTGGGCGACCACGATCACCTTCGCGCGGTGATCGAGGAGCTCGGCGCGGTGCATTTCTGGAAGATCCGGATGCGGCCCGGCGCGCCGGTGGGCTTCGGAGCGGTGGGGGACGTGCCGTGGATCGGGCTGCCGGGCAATCCGGTGAGTACCATGGTGACGTTCGAGCTGTTCGTCCGCCCCGCCATCCGCGCGATGATGGGGCATACTCTGCCCTTCCGGGCCGTCACGCCGGTCACCGTGGCAGAGTCGATCAAGCTGGGGCCCAGGCTCCAGCATTTTCTCCGGGCGGTAGTGACGGGAAAGGATGTCCGGCTCACCGGGCCGCAGGGGTCAGGCATCCTCACGTCGATGGTCAAGGCCAACGCCCTGCTGATCATTCCGGAGGGACAGCACGAAACGCCGGAGGGCGCCCTCGCGAGCGCCCTCCGCCTGGACGATCCGCACCACGTCGCGGAGCCGCCCTGGTAGCGGTGGCCGTCAGGGAGCGGCGGGTTGTCCCTGGACCGACGCCAGCACCCGCTTCAAGTCCAGGTGCTGCGCTTGCTGGTGGATTTCTTCCTGCACCCGGGGCAACAGCGATTCCGCCTCCGATTTGAAGCGCAGAAACAGGGCGCGGATGTCCTCCGCTGAGAGCTGGCGGCCCTGCTCGTAGTACTGCCTGGCGGCGTATCCGAGTGCGTAGGTGGTGACGAAGGACACGCTGGCCCCGGCCGCGGCGCCCGCGGTGCCGCCGACAAGGCCCCCTATCGCTCGACCGAACATTCCCCGGCCGAGCCCGCCCAGGATCCGACGCGTCATCCCATCGAGGACCTGGGCCGCGGCGCCGACGCCCATCGCGCCGAGCAGGTCCTTGATCTGATTGCCGTCGAGGGAGTGGCCGTAATCCTTCGCGATGCGGTAGACGAGGCGCATCTGCAGCGGGATGATCGCGAGCGAGGCGAGGTTCTGGGGAAGGAGCTCGAGCGCGCCGGTGAGCAGCGCCTGCTTTCGGATCATCGTATCGATGGCGGCGTCGTGGGAGAGCGCGGGGAGGCCGGCTTGAGAGGACCGGGGCGCCTCGCCGGGCGCGGTGCCCCGAGTGGTGTCGGGGAGCGGACCGGCCAACGGGGCAAGTGCGAGCGTTTCCACTTCCCGCTGGAGCGTCTCGGTTTCCTCGTCGGCGGACGCGATCACCCCGCGGAGGTCGGCCAAGAAAGCCTGCTCAGCGGGGTTGGCGATCCCGTCGGCATAAATCACCGAGAGCGCCATCTCCATCGCGGTCCGGCGCGCCTCGGGCGAGGATAGCCGGTCGGCCGCCTCGGCCAGCGTCAGCTCGCGGTTCTGCGCCCGGACCGACAGGCCGGATTCGGGGTCCGCGCCCAGCCGGGCGGCGATGCGCTGGAACTGGGACTGCTCCTCGGCGGACCGCTCGCCGTCGGCGAGCGCGGCAAGGAGGCAGATGGCGACGATCGGGTCCCGGTCCTGCTCGAGCATGCCGTGCTCCTTCGGATAGTTATCGCGAGGCCCCTCCGGGAAGCGACGCAATGTCCTGCTGGTTCCGCCCCGGAAAGTTACCACCGACGGCAGCACTCGGTTTTCTCCGGCTCCGGGGCATCCGGCCTGGCTCGGCCGGATGGCGATGAATGGCTCGATCGTCAGGCGCAGGGGCGAGGGTGTCCCGGAGCGGGCGTCATGTCCGCGGCCGACCATTTACCCCGGCGTTCAGCCGGCCGCGGACTGCAGGCCGCGAAGGGATCCCCTCGCCCCGCAGGCGGAGAGATGTTTGACGAAGCGGTTCAAACCGCTTAATCTTCAGCCTGTTAGAAGGGGAGTAGCTCATCCGCCGGAAGGCGGACCGCGGAATCGTCAAGACTGTCGGCAGGATGCCGGCACGGTTCCCGGGGTTATGGGGTAACCCGTATCAGAGCGAGACCTTCGTCTGCCGCCAGAGGGCGGCGACGAGGTCTCGTTTTTCATTTTGAGGAGGCAAGGAGTAAGACATGAGGACCGATTCAAAAACATTCATCCTGCTCGCCGGCATGATGGCGCTCTTCCTGGGGCTGGGCCAGATCTTTGGCGGCACCTCGGGGATGCTGATGGCGCTGCTGGTGGGCGGGGCGTTCAACTTCATCATGTATTTCTGGTCCGACAAGATCGTGCTCAAGATGTACGGGGCGCGGGTCGTGACCGAGCAGCAGGCGCCCGACCTCTACCAGATTGTGGACCGGCTGCGCCAGCGGGCCGGGCTGCCGATGCCGGTAGTGGCGATCGCGGCGCACGAGCAGCCCAATGCGTTCGCGACGGGCCGGAGCCCGCAGAAGGCGGTCGTAGCGGTGACCGAAGGGCTGCTCAAGCACCTGCCCCAGCACGAGATCGAGGGCGTCATCGCCCACGAGCTGGCGCACATCAAGAACCGGGACATGCTCCTGTCCACGGTGGCGGCGGGACTGGCGGGAGCGATCGGTTTCCTGCCCCGGCTCATCTTCTTCGGCAATACCGATGACGATGGCGACGGCAACGCGGGGCTGGGACTGATCCTGATGATCTTGGCGCCGATCGCGGCGATGATCGTCCAGTTCGCGATCTCGCGCCGCCGCGAGTTCGAGGCGGACCGGGTGGGGGCCGAGATCCTGGGGCGGCCGGAGCCGCTGGCGAGCGCGTTGCAGCGACTGGATGCGATTGCCCACCAGGTGCCGATGAACGTGGTGCCGGCGGCGGCCCCGCTGGCGCAGGTCAATCCGCTGGCGGCGTACGGCGGCGGGATGATGAAGCTGTTCAGCACCCACCCACCGACGGAGCAGCGGGTGGCGGCGCTGATGAAACTGGCCCGGGCGTAGGCGATGGGCGACCACGGCGTGCTGGTCTGGGGCGGGTTTACCGCCCTCGTCCTGGGCTTGCTCGCCGTGGATCTGCTGGTGGTGAACCGGCACTCGCACGCCCTCTCCGTCAAGGAGGCGGCGCTGTGGAGCGCCGGTCTGGCTACGCTGGCCTTGCTGTTCGGCGGATTTCTCTGGTGGCGGGAGGGAAGCCCGCCGGCGCTGGAGTTCTATTCGGGGTATCTGATCGAGCTCTCGCTCTCGGTCGACAATCTCTTCGTTTTCCTGCTGATCTTCCAATACTTCACCGTTCCCGACAAGCTGCAGCCCCGGGTGCTCAAGTGGGGCATCTTCGGGGCGATGCTGATGCGCGGTGTCATGATCGGGCTGGGCGCGCTGCTGCTGCAGCGATTCCACTGGATCGTGTACGTGTTCGGGGCGATCCTCGTGGTCACGGGCATCCGGATGCTGCGGCCCGGAGGCATTACGCCGGTCCAGCCAGAGCACAACCCGGTGGTGCGCCTGGCGCAGCGGTGTCTGCCTTTTACCGGGGAATACTCCAAGGACCACTTTTTCGTCAGGATGCACCGCCGCTGGTTCGGGACGCCGCTCCTGCTGGTGGTGCTGGTGGTGGAGTGGAGCGATTTGGTGTTTGCCATAGACAGTATTCCGGCCATCTTCGCGGTGACCCGGGATCCGTTCATCGTCTACAGCTCCAATGTCTTCGCAATCCTGGGGCTCCGAGCGCTGTACTTCGTGCTGGCGGGGGTGATGGACCGGTTCCAGTATCTCAAGCCGGCGGTCGCGGCCATCCTCGTGTTCGTCGGGCTCAAGATGGGTCTCGGCGCGTGGCTGCACGTGGCGACAGGGATTTCACTGGCGGTGATCGTGGGGCTGTTGGCGGCAGGGGTGACGGCGAGCCTGCTGAAGCCGGTCGGCAAGCCGGACGGGCGAACGGGCCCGCGTGCGGTACCGCCGAGGGATCCGGCGCACTAGGTACGTTCAAGACCCGAGCGGCCGCCGAAAAGCACGAGCGGGCGGTCCAGTTCGTCAAGCGATGCGGCTGACGGGGGTAACCATGAGCGAAGCCTTTCGAGTCGAGGTATCTCCCTGGATTCTCGCGGATCTCCGTGAGCGCCTGCTCGCGACGCGCTGGCCCGTCGGGGTGAGCGACAGCGGAGGTGTTCCCTTGAGCGCCATGCAGGACATCCGGCGCTACTGGCTTGAAGAGTTTGACTGGCCGGCGCGAGAACGGGACATCAACCGCTTCCCCCACTTCCGGACCGAGTGTGGCGAGCTCTCGCTGCACTACATTCACGCACCATCCGCGCGCCCCGACGCCCGGCCGCTACTCCTACTTCACGGGTGGCCCGGCTCCTTCGTCGAAATGCTGTCGATTCTGCCCCTTCTGACGGATTCGTTTCACGTCGTGGTTCCGTCGCTGCCCGGCTATGGCTTTTCCGACGCCCCTTCCTCCGCCGGCATGTCGAACGAGCGGATTGCAGTGCTGTTGGGTGAGCTGATGACCGGCCTGGGCTATGACCGCTTCGCGGTTCAGGGAGGCGACTGGGGCGCCGGCATCGGCACCTGGCTCGCCGTCCGGTTCCCGGCCCGAGTGATCGCGCTGCACCTCAACTACATCCCGGGCTCCTACGCACCGTTCGTCGAGGGGGTACCCTCCGCCGAGGAGGCTGCCTACTTGCGGCAACAGGAGCAGTGGCGCGAGGAACAGGGCGCCTACGGCCACGTGCAGCGGACCCGGCCATTGACCCTGGCGTACGCCTTGAGCGACTCACCCATCGGGCTAGCCGCCTGGATTGCCGAAATGTTCAGGGAATGGGCCGATCCGCACAGCAGTATTCCACTGGATGTCATCCTGACCAACATCACGATCTATTGGGCCACCAACACCATCGCCTCGTCCATGCGGCTCTACCTGGAATCGGCGCTCACCCCGCTGCGGTTCGAGCGGGGCGAACGAGTTCCGGTCCCCTGCGGCATCGCGCGGTTTCCCTATGAGGCGCCCTTTCCGCCCCGGAGCTGGATCGAGCGCGGATACGACGTCGTGCACTGGACCGACATGCCCCAGGGCGGACACTTCGCCGCGCTCGAGGCTCCGGAGCGCCTCGCCTCGGACGTGATCGAGTTCGTCGGCGGGGTGGAGTGACGCCCGCTCACGGCGCTTTGGTCTTGTCCGGGAACGCCGGCCGCTTGAGCGCCACCGTCGGATGCTTCTTGAGCTCCGCTATCACCCAGCCGATCGCCCGGTCGAGCTGCGGGTCCTTCCCGGCGATCACATCCTTCGGGGTCTGCTCAACGTCGATATCCGGGGGCACGCCGACGTTCTCCACGATGTAGCCGCCGTCCGGCGTCCAGATGGCCAGGTTGGGCGCCGTGATGCTCCCGCCGTCCATCAGCACCGGGAAGCCCAGGATGCCGACCAGCCCGCCCCAGGTGCGCTGGCCGATCAATGGCCCCAGCTCCAGCTTGCGGAACATCCAGGGGAAGTAGTCGCCGCCGGAGCCGGCGGTCTCGTCGATCAGCAGGGCCTTGGGTCCCTGAATCGAGGCGACCGGGGTCTTGAGGTCGTCCCCATAGCGCATGGCCCAGTAGGAGAGCGCGGGCCGGCGCAGGATATCGATGTAGTAGTCGGCGAGCTGACCGCCGCCGTTGAACCGCTCGTCCACGATGATCGCGGCCTTGTGGGCCTGGGGATAGAAGTAGCGCTTGAACGACTCGTAGCCCTGGGTGGTGGTGTTCGGCACATAGACGTAGGCCACCTGGCCTCCGGTCGCCGAGTCCACCTTGCGGAGATTGCTCTCGATCCAGGCGCGATTGCGGAGCGCGCCCTCGGTGGCGATCGGCACGACCTTGAGCACCCGGGAGCCCGACCCGTCGGGGTTCGGGCCCACCGTGATCTCGACCGTTCGCCCCACCGTCTGCTCGAAAGGCGCGTACACGCTGGTCGGGGGCTTCAAGTCCATCCCGTTCACGGCCAGCAGATACTCGCCGGAGCGCACCTCCACGCCCGGCTCGCTGAGCGGCGACCGCAGCGTCGGATTCCAGTTCACTCCGCCGTAAATCCTGACGAAGCGGTAGCGGCCGTTGGCCACGTCGTAGTCCGCGCCCAGCAGTCCGACCCCCACCCGCGGAGGGGTCCCGAGCCTTTGCCCCGGACCGGTGTTGCTGTGGCCGACCCGGAG
>JAXIPC010000210.1:0-41317 GCA_045403135.1 Gemmatimonadales bacterium
CTGCGCTTCCGGCTCCGCGACAGTTCGGGCAGGGAGTACGCGCCCAGCAACAGCGTGCCCGGCACCGCGCTGCGCGCCGGCGCCTCCTGGGAGTTTGAGCTGCTCTTCCCAGCCGACCTCAAGCCCGTCGGCTCCGTGCTGATCGTCACCTGGCGCCGGGCGCTCGACTATCTGGTGCCGGGAGCCGGCAATCCGCTCGCCCAGCGGCAGCGGCGGTTGGCGCTCCCTGCGCCGGCGGGCGCGTGATGCCGGAAGAGCTCGCGCCCGGCCCGTCACGGCCGGGGTTCCTCGCGGCCCTGATCGGTGCCGTGGCGCTGATTCCGTCGGTCCTGCTGGTCACCTTCGGCGTCCTGGGGATTCCGATGCCCGGGATCATCTCGCATCCGGTTATCGTGCTGGGCGGGTTAGCGTTCGCGATCCTGATCAACGTCGGGTCGTCGATTCGCTGCCGGGTGCAGGCTGACGGGGAGGGGATATCGGTGGAGGGGGAGATCCGGCTTCGCTACCGGAAACTGAACCTCGTCATACTCCTTGCCGGCGGGGCCATCGCGGCGATCATCTTCATGTACCTCATCGGGGAAAACTTCGGGCCCCGGTGACTATACCCCGATAGTTCCCTTGACCACCGTGACGGCCTGGCCGCCGAGGAGCACCCGTTCCCCGGCCGCCTCGACTCGAACGGTTCCCCCGCGGTCGGATATCTGTCGACCCACGAGCTTGGGGTGCCCGAGTCGCTGAGCCCAGTAGGGGGCCAGCGTGCAGTGCGCCGAGCCGGTCACAGGATCCTCGTCGACGCCGACGGCCGGCGCGAAGAAGCGGGAAAGGAAGTCCACTCCGGGTTCATCGGAGGGGGAGGTCACGATCACGCCCCGGCACTCGATCGCCTTGAGCAGCCGCGCGTCGGGCTTCAGCTCCCGGAGCTTGGCCGGCTTCTCCAGCACGACCATGTAGTCGAACTGATTCTTGAACGTCGGTGCGCCGCTGGCTCTGAAGGCGTCGAGGAGGTACGGCGGCGGCTCGCAGGGCAGGGCCGGGGTCGCCGGGAAATCCAGGATAATCCAGTCCAGCTTCTTGACGGCGGTGAGCAAGCCGACTCGGGTGTGAAACCGAGCTGCGGCCTTCGGCGTGAGCTTCCGTTTGGCCCACAGATAGTGCGCGCTGGCCAGGGTAGCGTGCCCGCATAGGTCGACCTCCACGGCCGGAGTGAACCAACGCAAGTCGAACCCATCCTTCCGGGGCACCAGGAAGGCCGTTTCTGCCTGATTCATTTCCCGGGCGACGGATTGCATCCATTCGTCGGACCGGGGCTTGGCGAGGAGACAGACCCCCGCGGGATTTCCGGCGAACGCCGTATCGGTGAACGCGTCGATGAGCCAGAGGTCGGCGGAGGCGTGGGGCATGGGCTAGGGAGCTAGGGAGTTAGGGAGCTGGGATACTCGGCGTAGTGACACGCTACCTGGGAGTTGCCCACGGATCGGAGCGGCGGCAGCTCGCTGGTGCAACGAACATCCCTCCGGGGATGGAAGCAGCGCGAGAAGAACGGGCACCCGGGGGGCGGCGCACTCGGGCGCGGTGGCTCCCCTGCGAGGACGATTCTGGCGCGCTGCCGCGCGGGGTCGGGAACCGGGACCGCCGAGAGGAGGGCCTGGGTGTAGGGGTGCCGGGGCCGATGGATCACGGCCTCCGCCGGAGCCAGTTCCACGATGCGCCCGAAATACATCACGGCGATACGGTGGGCCAGCTGGCGCACCACGGCGAGGTCGTGGGCGATGAACAGATAGGCGAGTCCCCGGGCCCGTTGCAGATCGCCCAGGAGGTTGAGCACCTGGGCCTGCACCGACACATCGAGGGCCGACACCGGTTCGTCACAGATCAGAAACTCGGGATTCACCGCGAGGGCCCGCGCGATCCCGACGCGCTGCCGCTGTCCTCCGCTGCATTCATGCGGGTAACGCCGCATGAAGGTCTGATCCAGTCCGACTTCCTCGAACAGGCGGGCAACCCTCTCCGGGATCGCCGCCGCCGGCGCGAGCCGGTGGATCTCGATGCCTTCGGCGACGGCCTTGCCCAGGGTCATCCGGGGATCGAGGGAGCTGTAGGGATCCTGGAAGACGATCTGCATCCGGCATCGGAGCGCGCGCAGATCCGCGCCTCCGATAGACAGCACGTCGTGTCCGCCAAAGCGCACCACGCCGGCCGCGGCGGGAGTGAGCCGGAGGACGCTGCGCCCCACCGTCGACTTTCCGGAGCCGGATTCTCCCACCAGGCCGAGCGTCTCACCGGACGCAATCTCGAAGCTCACGCCGTTCACCGCGAACACCTCCCGCCGGGGCCCCCGGAGGAACCCGCCGGTCTGGTACCGGGTGACCAGGTCGCGGACCTCGAGCAGAGGCACGGTCATCGTGCGCCGCGCACGGCGAGCCAGCAGCGCACCGCTTCGCCGGGAGCGAGCGGCACCACCGGCGGTGCCTCGACGCTGCAGCGGGCGAGCACTTCGTCGCAGCGGGGGTGGAAGCGGCAGGCTCGCGGCCAGGCATCCGGTGTGGGCACGCCGCCGCCGATCGGCGCGAGCCGTGCCACCGGCGTGTCGATCCGGGGAATCGAGCGGAACAGCGCGCGGGTATACGGATGGGCCGGGGAGCGGAACAACCGCGCCGTGGCGGCCTCTTCCACGATTTGGCCGGCATACATCACCGCCACCCGGTCGGCGCGGCCGGCCACCAGCCCGAGGTCGTGCGCGATCAGCAGTACCGCCATGCCGCGGGAAACCCGGAGGCGGTCGAGCAGCTCGAGGATCTGGGCCTGGATGGTGACGTCGAGTGCGGTGGTGGGTTCGTCCGCGATGAGCAGGTCGGGCTCACCGGCCAGCGCGATGGCGATGAGCGCGCGCTGGCGGAGTCCGCCCGACAACTCGTGCGGGTAGGCGCCGTAACGGACGCCGGGCTCGGGGATGCCCGTTTCGTCCAGCAGCGCGATGGCGCGCGCGCGGGCCTCCGGCTTGGTCACCTTCCTGTGCGCGAGGATGGTTTCGTGCAGCTGGTCGCCGATGGTGAGCGTGGGATTGAGGCTGGTCGAGGCATCCTGAAACACGATCCCGATCCGTCCGCCCCGCACGGCGCGGAGCGCCGCAGGGTCCAGCGTCATCAGGTCTCTGCCCTCGAGCAGAATCCGGCTGTCCGGGTGGATGCGGCCGGGCGTCGGCACCAGCCGGAGCAGCGCGAGCGCCGTCAGGCTTTTGCCGCTGCCCGATTCGCCGACCAGGGCGAGGGTTTCCCCGCGGGCGAGCGAGAGGCTCACCCCATCCACCGGCACCGCGACCCCGCCCGAAGGGGTGGGGAACTCGATGCGGAGTCCCTCAACCGATAGGAAAGCAGGGGTAACATTCACGTTGCGGTCACAACCTTGCCGAAGATAGTTTGCAAACTGATCAATGAGGGATCACCCACTGCCTGAGTGCGCCTCCAGGATCGAGTCGTCAATTCCGCTAGCCGTCGTCCCATACCCTTGAATCCTACTCCTTTGCCAAAGCCGCGGCGAAAGACTCGTGAGGAAGTGGCCCGTAACATGTCGGCCATCCGAGCGACCGAGAATCGTGCCGAGAGCGCTCTGCGAAAGGCGCTTTTTGCCTTGGGTCTCAGGTACAGAAAGTATTCCCCCACTGTACCGGGTAGACCCGATATCGTCTTTCCCACTGCAAAAGTAGTCGTGTTCGTGGACGGGGATTTTTGGCACGCTCGCGTACTTGCCGAGGGGGGGACAGGTCGCTTCCGGAAATACCTCCGCGATCTCCCTGAAGGCACAAAAGGGTACTGGAAGGAAAAATTCGAGCGGCGGTTCGAGCGTGACAGAGAAATAACCAAGCTCCTAACCTCTTCGGGCTGGGCAGTCGTAAGATATTGGGAATCGGACGTGCGACGGAACATCCAGGAACATGCTGTCCTCATTGCCTCCATGGTAAGGCGCCGGTCAAGTGGCGTTTAGCCCTGCTTGAGCGAATTCAACCACGCTTCTAGGCTGATCAAACGACCACTGGCGATGTGATGTGCAACCTGCTTCATCGAAGACTCTGGCTCGGCCCCATACGTTGCGAGGAGGCCAGACGTGCTGATGTGCACCACGCGCGTGAACATCAGAGCGTTGCCGTGCAGCGCCTCACAAGCCCTCATCAGGCGCGCAGGGTCGAATTCGTTGGTAACAAATACATACTCAAACGGCTTTCGGTCCGATTCTGCAGTCACATATTCGGTATATTCTGAGGCGAATTGCTTCTCCCGGTCGGCTCGAAGGCTCCATTTAGCCGTTACAAGCGTCCGCATCCCTCCCGCGGCACGAAGTATGGACAGGTCGACCTTGTTGGGCTTGTCTCCGTGTCTGGCCCGATTGAATCCCGGTAGATCATGGAGAAGGCGTCTGGTGTCAACTTCGAGCGCTCCAGGCACGGTTCGGCCAATTACCGCGGCAAGCACGTCCTCGAACCCTTCCCCCACGAGATTCCGGCGCTTGTTCTCAAGAGAAAGATATTGCCGGAGGCGCTGGGCCAGTGACTGCCAAATCGGGCCTGGTGCCTCTGATTTGATGTAACCCGCGAGGGTTTCCCGAACTATGGAGCCGAGTTCGGGATCGTCACCAGGCGTCGGGAATCCGCGGTCCGCATAGGGCAGCCTCTGACGCGACGCCGAAGCAGCAACGCGTTCTTTGCGGTGCAGCACTTCTGCAGCCAGGTCTGATGTTGCTCTGCGAAAGAGCCAATCAATCTCACTCGCGAGCAGGCCGGGCGTTACGCCGAAGGCATTTGACAGCCAATCGTGAAATGCGAGCGAGCGTGCATACCAGTGCTTCCCGGGCTGGCACTTGTCGCTCTCATAACAGTGAGCGAGTCCTGTAGTCAGGTCGGGCCATAACAAAAGCCTGTATACGTCTTGCCAAGCAGTCGAGGGAGTAGGCTGGAGCCGTTGGGAAAAGTAAATATTGATCAGTCGAGCGCGATTGACGGCTCCGAAGGCCGCTTTGACTATAGCAGGGTTAGCTGCACCTTCCGACTGAGTCATGGCATGAAGCTTAAGTATCAGGCAGTGCGCGCGAGCGTTGGCGTTCGGTCGATAGTCTCGTGGATCGCGGTACGCAGGTTCATCGCGATTGCTCGCGCGAGAAACGGAGGAACTGCATTGCCGACTTGGCGGTAGCGTGAGTGTGCTGGCCCACCATCATGTCGGCCAGGCAACGCTCCTCTCCGTGGGTCGGTTGTGAACACAAATCGGTCGGGGAACGACTGAAGTCTGGCAAACTCTCGAACCGAGAGCGACCGTGAAGACGCGTAATGGTATGCGGAATCCGCCTTTGTGTTGAGCGTCCACGCCCACATGGCGCGGTGCAAACGACGGTAAGCATAAAAATGCCGCCGGGAGAGGAGACCGGACCCGTTGTCCTGTCCCCATCTGTGGCCGGTGATATACCGCTCCGTTAGAACGCCGCGTAAGTCGCGATAGTTGCCTCCCTCGGGAATCGCCTCCAACCTCATCGCGGTATCAGCATTGATTCGCGGCACTTGAACGTTGGTTAGCACACGCGCAGCGTCCTCTCGTAATTGTCGCTGATACGCAGATCGCGGCGCGCCCAACACTGAGTATTCAATTGTATCTGATCGTCGACCGGGTTGGAGCGGGGTGAGATCTGAAAGTGCATCGTGAACATTGACGATCGAGAGATCCTCTTCGTCGGCGAGGGCTGCCAGAAATCTCGCGGCCCCTTCCGCTATTTGCGCGACGACTTCATAGTTGGTGACACCGCGGATGGTGGATCGCGATAGAGCGAGGTGAGTGGTTGCTTCGGTTCCCTGAAGCTCAGGAACGGAGTCCCCGAAGGAATGATGAAGCCCGGAAAAAATGAGTCGCTTGCGGGTCTGCGGAACGCCGAAGTCTGCCGCATCGAGCACCTGGGCTCGAACTACATACTCCCCCTCGAGAGAAAGATCTCGCCTGATCTGTTCCCGCACGCCCATCTGATCCATTCCCGTGACATTTTCCATGACGAACGCTTTGGGCGAAGTCTCACGGACTATCTGCACGAATTCCCGGTAGAGCGAGTTGCGCGGGTCATCGATCAACCGGCTGTGATTTTGCATCTGAGAGAAAGCCTGGCAAGGGGGCCCCCCTACCAAGACCTCTGCGGATCTCGCGACGTCTACAACTCTCTCTCTAACGGTGGCTTCACAGAGGTTGCCGCCGATGACTTGGGCGTTGGGGAAGTTCTTCGCGAAGGTGGCTAGAGCGTCTGGGTCAATATCCGATCCTGCGACAATCTCAAATCCTGCTTGTCGAAATCCTTCCGAAATGCCGCCTGCACCGACAAATACGTCGACGACTTTCAAGGGCGGTCGCGATCGGTGAGAATCGCCTATTCTCATCGTGACGGTCCTCCAAAGTCACTGTGGATCACGGGCTTACCTGTGTTCGGGAAATATTCGGTGTAATGTAGTCGGAATGCCTCCAAGGGACCAGTCCAATCTCGGATTCATGCGCTGCGTGGATCCAGCGCCGCGCTCAGCGCGTCGCCCAAGAGGTTGACCGCCAGCACGGTCGCGACGATCGCGGCTCCCGGGAAGAGGGCGGTCCAGGGAGCGCTCGAAAGATAGGGACGGGCGTCCAGCACCATGCCGCCCCACGAAGGAGTGGGCGGCTGGATGCCGAGTCCGAGAAAGGATAGCCCCGCTTCCAGCAGGATCACGTCGCCCACCCCCAGCGTCGCGGCAACCAGCACCGGTCCCGCGGCGTTGGGCAGCAAATGGCGCGTGATCATTCGCCACGGGCTGGCGCCGAGGGCGATCGCGGCGGCGACGAAGGGCTCCTGCCTGATCCGCAGCACCTCACCGCGCACCAGGCGGCTGGTGCCGAACCATCCGGTCGTTCCCAGGAACAGGATGAGCGCCGGCAGCGGAATACGCTCCCAGACCACAAGGAGCAGCAGCAGCACGAAGAGGCGCGGGATCGCGAGCGCGGCGTCCACCACCCGCATCAGCGCCGCGTCGACCCAGCCGCCGGAGTAGCCGGCGGCGAGCCCGACTGCCGAGCCCAGGGTCAGGGCCAGCAGCACCGCGAGGCCGGCCACCGCGAGCGAAACCCGGGCGCCTCCCACCACCCGCGCGAGTATGTCCCGATTCAGATGATCGGTGCCGAAGAGATGTCCGGCGGATGGCGGGGTAGCGCCGGCGACCACATCGGGCATAGCGGACGGGTCGTCCAGCAGTAGCGGCCCGAGCGCGGCCGCGAGCGCGAAGGCCAGCAGCATCCAGACGCCCCATCGGGCCGACGGATGGGCCCACGCCCTCCGGAGGAGTTCCCCGAGGGACCCGATCACGTCGGCCGCACCCGGGGGTCCGCAAGGACGTAGCCGACGTCAGCCAGCAGTCCCGCGAAGATGACCGCGCCGGAGACCAGCATCGCCGTTCCCATCAGAACCGGATAGTCTCGCGCGTTGATCGCATTGGCGGCCAGCGACCCCAGCCCCGGCCAGTTGAAGATGGCCTCGACGAAGAGCGAGCCGGACACCAGGATCGGGAGCCAGAGGCCGAGCAGGGTGATCATCGGAACCAGGGTATTGCGCCAGGCGTGGCGCCAGAGCACCCGCCGTTCGGTGAGGCCGCGGGCGCGGGCCGCTGTTACGTAATCGAGCCGGAACACGGTCAGCAGGGCGGCCCGCTGGTGCCGCATCACCAAGGCCATGCTGGTGAGCGACAGGGTGAGGGCCGGCAGGAGCAGATGCCGGAACAGGTCGACCGCCCGGGCCCCGAACCCGGCCTCGAGCGGCAGGAGGGGGTCCGTCATCGCGGCCGCCGGGAGCAACCGCCAACGGAGGCTGACGAACCCGACCAGGACCAGCCCGAGCCAGAAGCTTGGCGTCGCGTAGCCCGCGAGGGCCAACCGGGTGAGCCAGCGATCGAAGCGGGAGCCGCGCCGCACCGCCTGTCGCACACCCAGCCAGCTCCCCAGCCCGAAGTTGATCAGGAGGACCGTGCCGCCGAGCAGGAGGGTCGGTGGGATGCGGGCAGCCAGCAGCGAGGTAACCGGCTCGGGGAACTGCTCGATGGAGACACCGAGGTCGCCGCGCGGGAGCCCGGCGATGAAGGCCCGGAACTGGGCGAACAGCGGCTGATCGAGTCCGAAGCGTGCCCGGAGGACGGCGATCTCCTGCTCGGAAACACTCCGTTCTCCGGTCAGCCGCGACAGCGGATCGCCGGGGGCGGCGCGCATCAGAAAGAAGAGGAGGCCGATCGCGACCGCGAACGTGAGTGCGGCCTGCAGAAGGCGGCGAAGCAGCCAGCCGGTCACCGGGCTGGCGGGCTCGAGCCGTCGCGCGCGATCCGCCGGGCCGGATCGACCGACCAGCGCCACAGCGTGCTATAGAGCGATTCCGGCCGCAAGGTCACGCCGCGGTAGCGGGTGTGAACGGCGAAAAGGACAGCCGGAGTGGCCAGCCAAATGGCGGGGACGTCTCGCTGCAGGGCGGCGTACGCCGTTCGCCAGCTGCGCTCGAGGTCCCTGGTCGAGGAGATCGCGGTATCGATGAGGCTGTCGACGGCCGGATTGCAGTACTGGGCCACGTTGGTGCCGCCCCGCCCGGCGCAGGTCCAGCTCTGCACGATGCCGGTGGGACTCGGGTCCAGTACCGACCCGGAGAAGTCGATATCGAACTCGCCCTTGTCGCGTCGTGAAGACCAGATGGGACCCTCGAGCCGCACGATCTCGATGCGGACCCCGATGCCGCGGAGTTGTTCTTGCACCTGCGGCGCCATGATAAGCCGCGGACCGCTGCTGGCCACCACGTTGAGCCGGAGGCTGAGGGGAACGCCGTCCTTTTCCCGAACCCCATCGCCGTCGCGATCGATCCAGCCCCGCCGCTCGAGCAGGGCCCGGGCCCCCGCGGGGTCGTAGGCTGGGCCGTGAGGCACCAGCGCGCTGGTCCAGTGAGCCTGGGCGGCGGGCGCATTGGCGAGCCGGGCGTAGACCCCGAACGTGCTGTGGAGCAAAGGGGTCCGGTCGAGACCCATCGCGAGGGCCTGGCGAACGTCCCGGTCGGAGAGTATCGGGTGCGGACGGGTTCGATCGCCGTAGGCCCGCTGGTTGAACAGCAAAAAAATGACGCCGAAGGAGGCCTGGGTCTGAAAGCGGAGCGCGGGATTCCCGGCGATGCGCGGCGGGCCCGATACAGGCGGCAGCGCCTCGAACACATCGGCGCTCCCGTCGAGCAAAAGGTTCATCTGCGCGTCGGGATCCCGCGCGGTCAGGATGACCACCCGGTCCAGCTTCGGACTGCCGAGAAAAAACGTCTGGTTTGCCGCGAGCTCCAGTGATCGGCCCGCCTCTCGGCGGATCCAGCGGTACGGACCGTTCCCGACCGGACTCTGCACGAATGCCGACCCCGCGAAGCGCTCCGGAGGAATGGTGTCGACCAGATGGGCCGGGAGCGGCTGTACATGGTAGGTAGCATCGAAGAACTGCTCGGCGTAGGCCCGGCGGAACCTGAGCACGACGCGGTTGTCGTTCTCCGCGGTCACGCCGGCCAGGTACCGAAGCAGGAGCGCGGTGGCCGGGTCGATCGCCGGGTCGCGCATCCGGTTGAAGCTCCACACCACGTCGCGCGCGGTGACGGGCCGGCCGTCGTGCCAGCGCGCGCGCGAGTCGAGCTCGAAGACCAGGGTGAGAGAATCGCGCCGAGTCCAGCTCCGGGCCAGCTCCGGCTCGAAACTCTTCTCATCGGTGGTGATCAGCCCGCGTCCGGGACGGGCCAGTCGCAGGAAGAGCAAATCGGCGACGTCGTTGTTGGACTTTTGTCCGAGCAGCGAGGGAACCGGCGTCGAGGGCTCGCGGCCCGTCACGATGACGATGGTGCCGTGATCCGGCGGACGCTGCCGCGCGTCCGCCGCGGCGGCAACAAGCAGAGTCAGGACAGGGGCGAGCAGGCGACCAGGGATCACCAACACTCTCCGGAGCGGATTGTCACGACGGTGGGACTCGAAAGGTAAACCCCCGTTAGCGCTGCCAGGTCCATTCGACCGAACGGAACCGCTCGGCGTGGCGGGCGATTCCGTCCCGAACGGGATCGGGCAGCGAGGTCACTTCCTCCAGCGTGGGCAGGGCGTCCCGCGCGGAGGCCGCAATGGCGCCGGCCGCCTCCTGGAAACTCACCCCACGACCGACCAGCCGGGAGAGCGGGGCTTCGGCGGCGCCCTCCTGGGTGAAGCCGGCCAGCCCCCGCACCAGACTCTGATCATCGTCCAGCAGCACCGACCCGTGCTGGAGAAAGGCGTCGCCCTGACGGAGCTGGGCGCTCCCCACGACTTTCAGACCGTCGATCACCACCTCGCCCCCGACCGGCGCTGCAAAACAGGGGCCGGAGTCGACCCCGGGCGTCGGCGAGGAGCGAGGGGCGAGAAGGGGCGCGGCCCCGAGGGTGCGCAACGCTCGCGCCAGCAGACCATGCAGGGCGTGATACGCCTGCGTGAGGCCGCCAAAAGCCGAAAGCGGCGCGGCGACGGCGTAGGTGAGCTCCCGCGCGTGCCAGACCGCTCGGCCGCCCGTCGGCCGCCTGACGCAGTCGAGCCCGAGGGCGCGGATTCGCTCACAATCATAGCGGCGAAGCGCTGGCTCGTGCCGACCGAACGAGAGACAGTGTGGCTCCCAGCGGTACAAGCGGAAGAACGCGGAGCCGTCGGTGTCCGCCAGGTCGAGCAGGGCGGAGTCGATGGCCATGTTTTCCCAGCCGGGGCGGGCGTCGTCGACCAGCAGTGACCAGTGCATCGCACCGTCACCCTGAGCGGAGCGAAGGGACGGAGTCCGGCCGCTTCGCTCTGCTCAGCGTGACCTCGAAGTCACAACATACTCCTCGACCGGCGGGCAGACGCAAACCAGGTTCCGGTCCCCGAACGCGCCGTCGATCCGCGCCACCGTCGGCCACACCTTGTGCGAGCGCGTGGCCGCCGACGGAAAGCCGGCGCGCTCTCGGCTGTAGGGACGGGTCCATTCATCCGCCGCCACCAGCGCGAGGGTGTGGGGGGCATGGTGGAGCAGGTTGTCCTCCCGGGAGGCGGTACCTGCCTCCACCTCCGCCATCTCTCCGCGAATGGCGATCATCGCGTCGCAGAAACGGTCCAGCTCTTCCTTCGATTCGCTCTCGGTGGGCTCGACCATCAGCGTGCCCGCGACCGGGAAGGACACCGTCGGCGGGTGGAAGTTGTAGTCGATGAGCCGCTTGGCAACGTCCTCCACTTCAACGCCTGCGGTGACCTTGAAGGGGCGGCAGTCCAGGATGCACTCGTGGGCGATAAGGCCACGATTGCCGGCATACAGCGTCTTGTAGTGGCCTTCGAGGCGTTTGGCGACGTAGTTCGCGTTGAGAATGGCGTAGCGCGTGGCCTCGGTAAGGCCATCGGGGCCCATCATCGCGATATACGCCCAGGAGATCGGCAGAATGGAGGAGCTGCCCCAGGGCGCCGAGGACACCGTCCCGCTGGCCGTGGCCGGGTTCTCGGCCAACGCGTGGCCGGGAAGGTACGGCGCCAGGTGGCCGGCTACGCCAATCGGTCCCATCCCGGGGCCGCCGCCGCCATGCGGAATGCAAAACGTCTTGTGCAGATTCAGGTGGCAGACATCGGCGCCGATGTCGCCGGGGCGGGTGAGCCCCACCTGCGCGTTCATGTTGGCGCCGTCCATGTATACCTGCCCGCCGCGCTGGTGGACGATCTCGCAGACCTCCTTGATGCCGCCCTCGAACACTCCATGGGTCGAGGGGTAGGTCACCATCAGCGCGGCAAGATCCTTCGCGTGGGCGTCGGCCTGCTTCCTCAGATCGTCGAGGTCGATATTGCCCTGCGGGTCGGTCTTCACCACTACGACCTTCAGCCCCGCCATGACCGCGCTGGCCGGGTTGGTGCCGTGGGCCGATTGCGGAATGAGACAGACGTTTCGATGGGTGTCGCCCCGCGCCCTGTGGTAGGCCCTGATCACCAGCAGGCCCGCGAACTCACCCTGCGAGCCCGCATTCGGCTGGAGCGAAACCGCGGTGAATCCGGTGATCTCCGCGAGCCAGGTCTCCAGGTCCTTGAACAGGTGGTGGTAGCCCTCGGTCTGCTCCTGTGGCGCGAACGGGTGCAGCCGGTTGAAGCCGGGCCACGAAACCGGGATCATCTCCGACGTGGCGTTGAGCTTCATGGTGCATGACCCCAGCGGGATCATCGCGGCGGTCAGCGAGAGATCGCGCGCCTCGAGCCGCCGGATGTAGCGCAGCATCTCGGTTTCGGAACGATGGATGCGGAATACCGGGTGGGTGAGATACGGCGAGGTCCGCGTGTGCTCCTTGGGGATGGCGGCGGTGCGAACGGACTGGCGGTCGGGCGGACCGGCGGACGGTTCCGGCGCGCCGAAGATCTCGAGCAGATCCTTCAGATCGTGGTCGCTTACGGTCTCGTCGAGTGAAACGCCAACCCGCGTGGGTGATACCTCGCGCAGGTTGATCCGCCGAGCCCGGGCTCTTGCGTGGATGGTTTTGGCGGTGGCAGCGTCGGTGTCCACCACGATGGTATCGAAGAACGCGTCGCTCACGAGCTTGAATCCCTTGGCGCGCAGCGCCGACGCCAGGCGCGAGGTGAGCCGATGCACCTGGTCCGCAATGGCCCGGATGCCCTCGGGTCCGTGGTACACCGCGAACATGCTGGCCATGACCGCGAGCAGCACTTGGGCGGTGCAGACGTTGCTGGTGGCTTTCTCGCGCCGGATATGCTGCTCCCGGGTCTGCAGCGCCATGCGGAGTGCGGGACGGCCCTCCCGGTCCTTTGAGACGCCGATGAGCCTTCCCGGCATCAGGCGCTTGTGGACATCGCGGGTCGCGAAGAACGCCGCATGGGGCCCGCCGAAACCGAGCGGCACACCGAACCGCTGCGAGTTGCCGACGGCGATGTCGGCACCCCACTCGCCCGGCGGCGTGAGCAGCGCCAGTGCGAGCAGGTCGGTAGCGACCGTCACGAGACCCCTGGCTGCATGGGCCCGCTCGACGACGGCCCGATAGTCGGGAAGCGCCCCCAGCGTGTTGGGATACTGGAGCAGGCAGCCTACCGTCCCCGGCCCGAAACTGAACTCATCGGCCCGCCCGACCACGACTTTCACGCCGCGCGCCTCGGCCCGGGTTCGCACCACGGCGATCGTCTGGGGATGGCACCACTGGTCCACCAGATACACCGGGTCATCGTGGTGCGGGGCGGCGCCCAGCGTCATGGCCATCGCCTCGGCGGCGGCCGTGCCCTCGTCGAGCAGCGAGGCGTTGGCGATCGGCAGGCCGGTCAAATCCGCGACCATGGTCTGGAAATTCAGCAGCGCTTCCAGCCGTCCCTGCGCGATCTCCGGCTGATACGGCGTATAGGCGGTGTACCAGCCCGGATTCTCCAGCACATTGCGCTGGACAACCGGGGGCACGATGCAGTCGTGGTAACCCAATCCCAGGCAGGAGCGGAAGACCTGATTCCGCTCCGCCATCTCGCGGAGCGAGGCGAGGCTTTCCTGCTCGGTCCGTGCGGGCGGCAGCGCGAGCGGCCGGCGTAGCCGGATTGATTCGGGCACCACGGCATCGATCAAGGCATCGAGCGTGGGGTAGCCGAGGACGCCGAGCATCTCGGCGACGTCGGCCTCCCGTGGTCCCAGGTGGCGGGCGACGAACGGCCCGAGATTCTGGTGGGGAGGAACGGGTACGGTCATGGCCGGGAAGTACTCCGACGGAGCGAGAGATCAGACCAAACGGTGATGCCCCGGTCACACTTGCCCGGGGCATCTACCACAATGAGCACGAGGGCCGCGGTGCTCAGGCGCCGATCTGAGCCCGGTATGCCGCGGGAGTGAGCAGCCCGTCTAAGTCGGCGGGGTTGTCCGCCTTGAGGCGGAGCATCCAGCCCGCTCCATACGGGTCCCGATTCACCACGGCGGGATCCGAGTCGAGCGTCGCGTTCACCTCGACTACCTGTCCCGCCAGCGGGCAATACAGGTCCGAAACCGCCTTGACCGCTTCGATGGTGCCGAAGACCTGATGGCCGGTGAATCGGTCTCCGGCCTTGGGCAGGTTCAGGAAGACGATGTCGCCGAGCTCGCCCTGGGCGTAGTCGGTGATGCCGACGGCAACGACGCCGGCCGCGCCGCTGGTCCGGACGTACTCGTGATCCGCTGTATATCGGAGGTCGTCCGGAACGTTCGCCACCGCTGGATCCTCGGGGGAAAGACCGCGTAGAGGATACCCCGGGCCGGAGACAGGGTCAAGCGCGCGCACGCGCCCGCGAGGTGAGCTTTCGCCACACCAGCCAGGTGCGTTCGCGCAGGGCGTCACGGGTGGCGTCGTTGTCGATCACGAAGTGGGAGCGGGCTCGCTTTTCCGCCGCTGGCATCTGCGCGGCGAGGAGCGCCCGGGCCTCCGCCGGACCGAGGCCGCGGTCTCCAGTCAGGCGAGCGAGCCGCACCGGCTCGGGCGCATCGACGAGTACCACCGCGTCGAACCGCGAGGGGTCGGTGGCCTCGAATAGCAGCGGAATCTCGTTGATCACGATCCCGGTTTCGCCCCCGGTCGCGATCAGCCGGCTCCGCTCGGCCTCGACTGCGGGGTGGACGATCGCCTCGAGCGCCTTGCGCTCGGCGGAGTTGGCCAGGATCCGGGCGCGGAGTGCCGAACGGTCGAGGGTGCCGTCCGGCGCGATGGTGGAGGGGCCGAACCGCGTCACGATGCTCTGGAACACCGGTGCGCCGGGGCGCTGCAGCTCGCGGACGATGGCGTCGGCATCGATGACGGTGGCGCCCCATTCTCGAAGCAGTGCGGCCGCCGAAGACTTGCCGGCGGCGACATTTCCTGTGAGGGCCACGTTGAACATCAGGTGACAGGACTCCTATAGCAGCGCGGTCTGGTCTTCATCTTCACGCGGAACTCGATGGCAGCGGCGGCACCGCGCCTCGTACGCCTCGCTGCCGCCGACCTGGATCGTGGGGGAGTCGTAGCGGGCCGGTTTGCCGTCCACCAGCCGCTGGTTGCGGCAGGCCAGGTCGCCGCACACGACGCAGATCGCGGACAGCTTGTCGACATGTTCCGCGATGGCCATGAGGTGCCCCATCATGCCGAACGGCTCGCCCCGGAAATCGGTGTCGGTACCGGCGACGATGACCCGGACGCCGCGGGCGGCGAGCGACGTGACCACGTCCACGATGTCGCCGTCCAGGAACTGGGCCTCGTCGATGCCCACCAACTCGGTGTCGGGGCGGGTTTGCCGCATGATTTCGGCCGCGCTGTCCACCGGGATCGCTTCGAACTCGATGCCGCTGTGACTGGACACGCGGAAGACTCCGCCGTATCGCTCGTCGAGGTGGGACTTGAAGACCTGCACCCGGCGGCGCGCGATCAGGGCACGACGCACCCGGCGGAGGAGCTCTTCGCTCTTGCCGCTGAACATCACTCCCGCGATGACCTCGATGGTCCCCGGGCGCGCCAGGTTGAACATCGGACCATCCCGACGATGGAGGTGTGGGTTGCTGGGGCCTCCGACGATAGCGGTGCGCCGGAACGGGGTCAAGCGACCGGTCAAGCTCTTGCGGTTTGGAGTCGCCTCGGCATATTCCGCCCGTCGACGACGCGTCGCGCGCGCGGCAGGAGGCAGCCGATGACAAAGCACGAGCTGGTGACCGAGCTGGCTCAGCGACTCGCCCTGTCGCGCGCGAAGGCCGCCGAAACCATCGAGGCGCTGTTCGGACGAGGCGGCATCGTGCCGGGCGAGCTCCGCAAGGGCGGCCGAGTGCAAATCACCGGCTTCGGCCAGTTCGAAACCAAACCCCGGGCTCCCCGCAACGGCCGCGATCCTCGCACCGGCCGCTCGATTGCCATCAAGGCCTCCACCGCACCGGTGTTTCGGCCGGGGCAGCCGCTCCGAGACCTGCTCAACAAGAGAAAGTAGGAGTCAGGATTCAGGAGTCAGGGGTCAGGGGAACTACCTGTCCTGAATCCTCCTGAGTCCTGACTCCTGACCCCTATTTCCGGCCCCGATCCACCCTCGCCACCAGCCGCTTTTTCCGGATGGTCTTCCCCGCCATTTGTTCCGCCACGCGTTGCGGGTCGGGCACTCCCTTCAGCTCGATCAGCGAGAATGATTCCCGGAGCTCCACCCGCCCGACCGCTTCCCGCGCCAGACCGACTTCCTTGACCAGGGCGCCCACCAGGTCGCTCGGTGTGACGGCGTCGCGCTTGCCGATGCCGACCCAGATCTTGACCGGCGCGTCCGGGCCGGGCGCCGCCACCGGCCGGGGCGGTGGGGATCCGGTCCGGGCACCGGTCCAGAGCTCGAGCAACGCGGCGGCCACGGCGGTGGCCTCGTGGCGCTCGAACAGAGGGGCGAGCACGTGAAAGGCCCCCGGTTCGGGTCCCCGGTCGAGCGCGGCCGCAACCGTGCGACGAGTGGCGTCCAGGTCGCCCTGGGCTTTCTCGAGGGGCCCGCGCGCATGCAAGGGCCGGCGGTTGGGCGCGAGACGGCGCGCGAATGCTTCGGTTCCTGGTGGAAGCAGGAGGATGACCTCTCCCTGGGCGGCCAGACTGCGCAACCGTTCGGGACCCGGTAGATCGTAGGCAATGATCAGCGAGGATTTCTCGGGAACCCCGGTGGTAACGGTGGCTTCGCTGCCCCAGGCGGCCAGCCCTCCTCGGATGGCGTCATGATCAGCCGAATCCGCCGTCCACACGGAAAGGGTGGCGGGGTCGAGCTGCTCGATCAGGTCGCCCAGCACATCGACCCGGTCGCGCCACGCCACCGGCGTGCCGCGTACCGCGGGGGGAGATCCGGTCCAGTCAGGTCCCAGCACATCAACCACCGGGGCGCGCCAGCAATACCGGTCAACCACCGCCGCGGATGCGGGGACGTCCGCGGTGACCACGATCCGTTGGGTGGCTTTCGGAACGTCCTGCAGGAGAGTGCCCAGGAGGTCTTCTCCACTCCAGGCTTCGGGCCAGAGCAGGAGAACCGCTGAGATCGCGTCCAGTTTGAGCGCGGCGCGTCGCAGCAGCTCGTAAGCAGTGTCCGGCGCGGTGAACGCGAGCTGAACCGCGTCGGATTTGATCAGGCGGGTGAGCCGTCCCGGGGCGTGGGCCGCCGAGACATGGAGCCCGGTGCCTTGCGCGATCCGGGCGGCCACGCGGGCCCACTCGTCCACCGATTCCGGCGGGCACAGCGCCAGCGCCGGTCCTGCTGGGTCTTTCCGAAGCCGCTCCAGAAGACCGGCAAGGACGGGTCCCGCCCAAGCGGGAGACGGCGGCGCGACGAACAACAGGTTGTGGCCACGGGACGCAACCGAGGCGGCCTCGCGCTGCGCGGCATGATCTTGATCCGACACGGGCCCCTCGATTGTCAAATAGCGGCGGAATTGCCGACCCGGAAGCTAGCCGTCGGCTGACCCCCCACCAAGTGGTTATCTTCTCGCCATGACGCGCGTCATTCGCCTGCCCGATCCTCTTTCCGCCAATCTGTCACACCTCAGGGCTTCCGAAACCATCGCCATCAGCGCCGAGGCCAAGCGCCGCCAAGCCGCCGGCGAAGACGTGCTCGACCTCGGCGCCGGCGAGCCGGACTTCGATACGCCCGGGCCGGCCGCCCAGGCAGGGGTACTCGCGATTCAGCACGGCCACACCAGGTATCCGCCCAACAACGGCCTGGCCGAACTGCGTCTGGCCATCGCCCGGAACCTCACCCAGCAGTCCCCCGATCGCACGATCGACCCCGATGCGATCGTGGTCAGCTCGGGCTCGAAGCAGTCGCTGTTCAACGCCTGCTTCAGCCTTTTCGGTCCCAAGGACAAGATCCTGATCCCGTCGCCGGCCTGGGTGTCGTATCCCCAGATCGTGCATCTCTGCCGTGCCGAACCGGTCATGATCCCCGGGGAGGCCGACTGGGGGCTCAAGGTCAGCGCCCAGGATCTGGAACGGCACACCGACAAGCTGGTGCGCGGGCTGATCCTCTGCTCGCCGTGCAACCCGACCGGAGCGGTCTACACCCTTTCCGAGCTGAAGGCCATCGCGGCGTGGGCTCGGAAACACGAGATTTGGATCATCGCCGACGAGATCTACCGGCGCATTTTCTTCGGAGAAGGCGGTGCTCCCTCGTTCCTCGATCTGCCGCCCGAAGACACCGAGCGGCTCGTGGTGATCACCGGGGCGAGCAAGGCCTACGCCATGACGGGGTGGCGAATCGGGGCTGCGATCGGACCGCACCATCTCGTCAAGGCAATGGCCGGCCTCCAATCCCACACGACCAGCGGCGCCAACCACCCGGCGCAGTGGGCCGCGGTCACCGCCTACAACGACCCCGATGTCGAGCAGGCCGTCCAGCGCATGGTGGACGCGTTCGCGCGCCGACGCGATCGCGTGGTGACTCGTTTCCGTGACGACGCACCCGGCGTGGAGTTCGTCGAGCCGCACGGCGCGTTCTATTTCTTTTTCCGGGTGGACGGCCTGGCCGCGGGACAGTCGATGACAGGGCAGACATTCTGCGAGCGGCTGATCACCGAAGCCGGCGTGGCGCTCGTGCCGGGCGGCGCCTTTGGAGACGATCGCTGGGTTCGGCTGAGCTATGCCACGTCCGACCAGACGCTGGAGACGGCGCTGGAGCGGATCATCGAATTCATCAACCGGCTGGGCGGCTGAGCCGACCGGGTCGCGATGCCGCCCTCCATTGGCGAACTCAGACGGCTGGTCTCCCCCCTTCCCGGGCTGGTGCCGGCCGCCTTCCTGCCCCCGGCGAGCCACGGGCGGGAGGACGAGGCGTGCATCGCCCCCGCCACCTTGATCGAGCCGGGCCCGGTGACCGCTCGCGCGGTCGGGTCGCCGGTGAGTTGGCCGGGAACGGTCGCGTTTCTCGACGGGGTCCAGCGGGTGGAAGTCATCGGGTACGTCGGGACCGCCCCCCTCGTCGCGGCAGAGATCGCCGCGGCAGTCCGGGAGCGGGTCGGGCGGGATACGCGGACGGTCGCGGTCGAGCGGCGGGTTCTTGTGCTCGGCCGCCGCGCGGCCCTGGCCGAGGCAGGCTCGGTGCTTGCCGGCGTCACCAAGATCGCGCTCCCCGAAGAGGAGCCGGCGCACCCGGTGCGCGACCTCGACGCCGCGCGCCATGCGGTGGATCGCGCCCGCGGCGAAGTGGAGCGCGTCGTGGGCGATGCCTACCGCAAGAGCGCTCCCCATTGGCTGGTGGTAGATGGCTCGCTGGCCGAGAGCCCGGCGTGGGCACTCGACCCGCGGATGCTCGGTGTCTCCAAGAGCCACGCCACACTGCCATTCGAGGGAGCGGACCTGGTGACGTATCTGCAGCTTCCTCAGGGCCACCGCTCCTCGGTGTTTCAGCCGGCATCCCGCCGGCATGCCCCGGTGTACGCGTGGGGGTTCAGGCTCTGGTCGTGGAGCGGCCACGACTTGCTCTATGGATTGGTGCGAATCGAGGCCGCTGCCCGTCAGGAGACCGTCACGACGGCGGATACGATCTGTCGCTGGCTCCTGGCGGAACGGGCGCCCATCAGCGCGCCGGACGGCCGCTGGGACCGGCTCCTGTACGGGATCCGCGGTGTAGAGCAGTACTTGAAGGTGAGCCGTGACCAGTGACCAATAGCCCGTGACCAGTCCCCAGCCCCCAACCCCCAACCCCCTGCCGGTGGGCCGGGTCGTCGCCACCGAGCTCAAGCCGTCGACGCCACACCAGTTTTACTTCTGGACGGCTCGAGAGTCCCCGGTGGGCATCGGCGCCATCGTCCGGGTGGACGCCGAGTCTCGAACCGTGTTCGGTGTGGTGACGGACGGGTTCGCCTATTCCGACTTGCAATCGCCGATCCATGCCGTCATCGGCGCGGATGGCGATCCGGCGGGCCTGGAGGAGCCGACCCGGCGCGCCGAGATCCGGCTTTTTGCCGCCGCGGTCCTGCGCCATGTGCCGGAGGAGCCGGTGCAGCCGGTGCCGCTCGGGCTGGTGCATCTGGCTGGCGATGCCGATGTCGTGACCGCGCTGCGAATGGATTCGTACACCGGCGGCGCCGCGCCCACGGGCGTGCCGGTTGGCGTCTACGCCGCGGGCGGGCTCGAGGCGCCGGTTTATGTCGACGCCGACTTTCTGCTTGGCCCCGAGGCGGCCCACCTCAACATCTCCGGCGTCTCCGGGCTCGCGACCAAAACCAGCGCCGTCGAGTTCCTGCTCACCAGCATCTTCCAGCGGTTTCCGGCCCACAAGGGGCGGATTGCGGCGCTCTGCTTCAATGTGAAGGGTCCGGACCTCTGCTTCCTGGATCAGCCCGCCGCCCTGGGCGAAGTGGACCGGCAGCTCTACGCGCGGCTGGGCCTCGATCCCAGACCCTTTGCGCCGGTCCACTACTACGCCCCGTACAAGGCCGACGGAGTCAATCTCAATACGCTGCGCACCCATGAGGCCTTGCAGGCCAACACCGAACCCCTGCTCTGGGGCCTCCGCGAGGTGCTGGACTACGCCGAAGTCCTGCTCAACCGGGACGACGTGGACGCCAAAGCCGATGCCTTCATCGATTTTCTGGCCGAGCGGGTGGTGGGACGCGAGTACGAGGACAATACTCTGGGCCGGAAGTTCCACGTCAAGAGTTTTGCCGATCTCGACGAATTCTTCCGGGCCATTTTTTCCGTGCTCGAGGAGGCCGGCCGCGGTGGCGAGGTCTGGCGTACTCATCACATCGCCACGATTCGGAAGATCAGGAACCGGCTCGGCAACATCAGCACCCGCTCCAAAGGGCTGGTCACCGACGATGGCGATGTGAACGACCTGCCCTGGGGCGGCTTCCAGGACCGGGGACTCTACGTCGTGGATGTGGCCGGACTCGACCCGCTGGCGCAGGACCTGGTTTTCGCGCGCCTGGTCTCCCGGTTGCGCGAGCACCTGGAGCGCAGAGATCTGGGCGTGGATCACGTCGTCGTGTTCGTGGATGAGCTCAACAAATACGCCCCGGCCGACGGACCGGACACCTATGTCCGGAAAATGCTCCTCGATATCTCGGAGCGAGGGCGCTACCTCGGCCTGGTGCTCTTTTCGGCTCAACAATTCCGCTCCCAGGTCCAGCGGCGCGTGGTGGGGAACGCCGGCACCATGCTGCTCGGACGGATGGACCCGGATGAACTGGCGCTGCCCGGCTATTCGACGATGAGCCCGGCCACCAAGGCCAAACTGGCCGCCCTCCCCAAAGGAGAGCTGTTGGTGCGGCACCCCCACTTTACCCAGCCGATCTTCGTGCGCTTCCCGAGGCCCGCGGTACTCTCCGGGCGCGAGGGTGTGGAACGGTTTCCGCCCGCCGCCGAACTGCCGTTTGCCGAAGCGGTGTGCCGAAGGCTCCGGGCGCTGGATCCGTCTCTCTCCGCTGCCCGGATCCAGGACGTGATTGCCGGCCGCCGGGAGCCGGACGTCCGCAAGGCCCTCAACGCCACCCTGCGGGCCCGCCCCGACCAGCCGCTGCCGTTCTTCGTCCGATGCCTCGGGCGGGAGGTCCGGGCCGAGACCGCGGCGCCCAAGCCGGGCATTCGCCCGGTCAGGACCAGCGCGGATCCCTACTGACCCTTCGCCCCGCCCCGGCCCACCTTGCGCCCGGGCTGGTTTGGGCCTTTCCTCTCTCTCGTGAAGATCGCCCATCTCGCCGACCCGCACCTCGGCTTTCGACGCTACCACCGGCAGACTCCGAGCGGCATCAATCAGCGCGAGGCCGACGTCGCCAACGCGTTTCGAGCCGCGGTGGACGGCGTGATCGCGGCCCGCCCGGATGCGATTATCCTGGCGGGAGACCTCTTCCACGCGGTCCGGCCCAGCAACTATTCGATCGTGTTTGCGTTCCGGCAGCTGCAGCGGCTGCGCGAGGAGCTTCCGAAGGCACCGCTGATCCTGATCGCCGGCAACCATGATACCCCGCGCAGCAGCGACACCGGCTCGATTCTCCTCCTCTACGAGGAGCTGGCCGTTCACGTGGTGGTGGACGAAGCCCGCCGCCTGGTGTTCCCCGAGCTGGACCTGTCCGTCCTGGCGGTTCCCTACGCCGCGATGTCCGCGCCGGACAAGGTGGTGCTGCGGCCCGACGGCCCGGAGCAGCACCAGGTTCTCGCGCTGCATTACGTGTTGGAAGGTGTTTTTCCTCCCGAGCGTTATCCGGTGGAGCTCGGGGCCAGGCTGCTCGATCCGGACGTGCTTCGGCGGGAGCCGTGGAGCTATGTGGCTCTGGGCCACTATCACGTGCAAGCCGAGATGGGCAAGCGCATCTGGTACGCCGGCGCGCTCGACTACGTGAGTCCCAATCCCTGGGGCGAGCTCGAGGACGAAGCGCGACGCGGTGTGTCCGGCAAGGGCTGGCTGCTCGTCGACCTTGCGGAGGGTACGGTCCGCCCGATGCCGGTGGAGCCTCCGCGGCGGGTATATGACCTGCGCCGGCTCGACGCCGAAGGCCTTTCCCCGGCGGAGGTGGACAAGGAAATCGCCAAGCGGCTCGCGAGCGTTCCCGGCGGATTGGCCGATGCCGTCGTGCGACTCGTGGTGCGGGAGATTCCCCGCCACGTCGTTCGCGAGCTCGACCACGCCGCCATTCGCGCCGCGAAAGCCTCCGCACTGCACTTGCACCTCGACTTCCGGCGTCCCGAGCTTAGCGGCTCCCCCGGACTCGGGTCGCCGGGACGGCGGCAAACGCTTCCCGAGCTGGTCACCGACTATCTCCGCCGGCGACCTCTTCCCGAGCGGGTGCCCCGCGACAAATTCGTGGCGCTGGGTGTCGAGCTGCTGGCCGAGCTCGATGATCCCTCCCAGGGCGAGGCCAGCTGATGTTTATCAGGCGCCTGCGCCTCTGCAATTTCCGCCAGCACGCCGATACGCTCATCGAGTTCGAGACCGGGCTTACCGGGATCATCGGGCCGAACGGAGCGGGGAAGACCACGCTGCTCGAGGCCATCGCGTGGGCCATCTATGGCAGCGAGGCGGCGCGGGGGAAGAAGGAAACCATTCGGCGCCGGGGTGCTCCGGCACGCTCCAGAGTCGAGGTCGAGCTGGAGTTCGATCTCGGGCCGCACCGCTACCGGATCGTCCGGACGCTGGCGAGCGCCGAGCTCTACCAGGACGGGGAGCCGACCCCGGTCGCCAACAGCCTGGCCACCGTCACCGAGCGAGTAACTCGCCTCCTCGGGATGACGCGCGACGAGTTTTTCAACACCTATTTCACGGGACAGAAAGAACTGGCGATCATGGCGCAGATGTCGGCGCCGGAGCGGGCCCAGTTCCTCAGTCGAGTGTTGGGGTACGAAAAGCTTCGCCTCGCGCAAACGCGCCTGAAGGACCGCCGTCGGCTGGCCCAGGCCATCCTGGAGGCGCGAAGGCTCGAGGTGGCCGATCCGGTCCGGCTCAAGGAGGAGGAAGACCGGGCGGCCGAACGGTTGCGCGAAGCCGAGTACGCGTCGGCGCGTCTCGCGGCCGCGCACCAGACGGCCGAGGCAGCGCTGGCGGGGCTGCGCCCCGAGGCGGAACGATGGGAAGCCCTGCAGCAACGGGTGGTGTCCCTCGAAGGCGATCTCAAGGTGGCGGAGCATGGTGCGGTCACCGCGCGCGAGCAGCACGGGCAGCTGGACCGGGAGCTGGCCGAGGCGCTGGGAGCCAAGTCCCGGCTCGACGAGTTGGCCCCGCAGCTCGCGCCGCTGCTCGCGCTGCGGGCCGAGCGGGAGACGCTCGACGCCGCGCGCGAAGCGGCCGGCAACCGTTTGAGCCTGGAGGCGCGCCGCACCGAGCTGCAGCGTCAGGTGGGGAGGGTGGACCGGCGGCTGACGGAACTGCCGCCCGGCGAAGAGCTCGCCAGGGTCCTCGCCGCGGGCACCGAGGCGCAGGCGGCGCAAGCGCGGGCCGCACAGGAGGCGGAGCTTCGCCGGACCGCCTGGGTCCGCGAAAAACAGGATGCGGAAACCCAGCGGAAGAATCTCCTGGCTCAGCATGAAGATCTCCGCGAGCAGCGGCGGAGGCTGGAAGCCGCCGGGCCGAACGGGAACTGTCCCACCTGCGGCCGCCCGCTCGGGAAGGGCTATGAAAACGTGCTGGCGGTGCTGGTACGGCAGATCGAAGAGGTGGAGTTCCAGGGGAAATTCTACCGGCAGAGGATCGAGCAGCTCCAGGTGGAGCCGGCCGATCTCGCCGAAATGATTCGGCTGCGCGACCAGCTGGAGCAGGATGCCAGAGGGCTCAGCGCAATGGCCGCGGGCCTCGAGCAGCAGGCCGCGGAACGGGTCCGGCTGGGCCAGGAGCGAATGGCTTTGGTGATGCAAGTCAAGGAGATCGGAGCGACGATCCGTGCCGCGCCCGAGAGCTACGATGAAACCCGTCACGCCGTCGTCAAGGGGCTGATTGCCGACCTGGATCCCAAGGCCTACCAAGCCGAACGGCTTCGGGGCCTGGCCGAGCGCGCTCTGGACCTGGTGGGCCGCGCGGCCCTCGCCGAACAGGATCTGAGTCGGCGCGAGGCCGACGTGAAATCGCTCCGCGCCAACCTGACCGGCCTGGGCTGGTCCGCCGAAGCCTTCGGAGAATTGCGCGAGCGCCTGCGCGCCGCGGAGCGCGCGGTGCAGCAAGCCGAGCTGGCGAACGCGCGCGCCGCCGGCGAGCTGACCGGAGCCCTGGCGCATCGCGCCGAGGTCTCGAAGCGGCGGGAGGACCGGGACCGGCGGGCCGCGGAGGTCCAGCAGCTGAGCGATGAAATCCTGTTGCAGCACGAGCTGGATCGCGCCTTCGGTGACCTGCGGACCGAGCTCAACAACACGCTTCGCCCCGATCTGTCGGAGCTGGCCTCGGGGTTTCTTCGGGATCTCACCACCGGTCGCTACACCGATCTGGAGCTTGACGAGGACTACATCGCCACCATCGTTGACGAAGGGGAACCCAAGCCGGTGATCTCCGGTGGCGAGGAGGATGTCACCAACCTGGCGCTGCGCCTGGCCATCAGCCAGATGATCGCCGAGCGTGCGGGGCAGCCGCTGTCGCTGCTGGTGCTCGACGAGATCTTCGGCTCGCTGGATGAGGAGCGCCGGGGCGCCGTGGTGGACCTCCTGCGCAATCTGGCCGACCGGTTCCCCCAGGTCATTCTCATCACCCACATCGAATCGGTACGCGACGGATTCGACCGCGTGATCCGCCTCACCTACGATGTGGAGCAACGGGTCGCCCGTGCGGTCACGGAGACCCGCGATGCCGCGTGACGGGTTGTCGGGTCCCGAGCGGGTGGCGGGGACGGAGATCGACCGGATCAACCGGCTGTTCTCCGACGCGTTCACCGACCGGTACCAGCGTGACGGCCTTGCCGGAGTGCGGGTGCCGCTGCTCAATCCCGCCATCTGGAGATTCGCCATTGCCGCCGCCGGCGACGGCGCGCTGGTCTGGCGCGATGGGTCCGGCGCGATCGCCGCCTTCAACATGGTGCATTGCTCGGGCGCGGAAGGATGGATGGGGCCGCTCGCGGTTCGACCCGACCGCCAGGGGAAGGGCCTTGGTCAGGCGATCGTGCGGGAAGGTATCCGTCGCCTGGAAGGTGCGGGCGCAAGGGTCATCGGGCTCGAGACCATGCCCCGCACGGTAGATAACATCGGATTCTACTCGCGGCTCGGGTTTCGGCCCGGACATTTGACGGTGAGCGTAACCCGCGCCCTGGATGAGCCCGGAACCCGGTCGGGTGCGCGGTTTCCGACCGGCTCGTGGCAGGGGCTCATGGCGCGCTGCGCGGAGCTCACCGAATCCCTGGCGCCGGGCGTGGATTTTTCCCGGGAGCTCCACCTCACCCGGGAGCACGAGCTGGGCGGACTCACGGTGGTGCCCGAGACCGGCCTGGCGTCCGGCTTCGCGCTCTGGCACACCGCCCCGCTGGCCGAAGGACGGCCCGGCGACGAGGCGCGGGTACTCAAGCTGGCCGCGCGCGATGCCGAAACCTTCCGGGTTCTGATCGCCGCCGTCGAGCGGGATGCCGCGCGCGCCGGCGCTCGGCAGGTTTCGGTGCGCTGCCAGACCGCCTACGGGTCAGCGTATGAAATCCTGCTCGCGTCCGGGTATACGGTCCACTGGACCGATCTCAGAATGACGCTGTCAGGAAAGCAGGAGGTGCCGGCGAAGAACGGCGGGGTGGTGTTTTCGAATTGGGAGATTTAACCCACCGGCCTCTTCCCCCACCAGCGCATCCACAATACCGCGCCCACGCCCAGCAGCACGTGCACGATCCCCAATCCCACCGGGCGGATGAAGGTGAGCACCGCCCAGAGCGCCAGGCACAGCAGCGATACGATCAAGCTGGGCGACATGCGGGGCGCCTCGCTGTTGACGCGGTTTCGCAGTTTCCCTATTATAGCGATGTTGGGTGACGGCTGGGAGACACGTCACTGAGCCAACAGGTCCGATAGAGGGCCCAAATACTGTTGCCGATGTCATGCCCCTCTGGGGAAGGCAGACGCGATGGTGAGGGTGCCGAACATTCTCTTCGGGCTTCAGGTACCCTCCCGGCCGCCACTCGACACCTGGGCGCCGACCAGCGTGAGCCGGGTCGGCGCCCTTGTTTTGTCCTCTCGCGGAAGAAGGTCGTTGCATGGCAACCTGCGTGGTCGCTCGCCGTCTGCACTTCAACGCCGCGCACCGCCTCCACAATCCGGCTCGCTCGGACGAGTGGAACCGGGAGACGTTCGGACCCTGCAACAACCCCAACTATCACGGCCACAACTACGAGCTGGACGTCCTGGTCGAGGGGGAGATTGATCTCGATACCGGCTATGTCGTGGACGTCGCCATCCTGAAGCAGCTGGCCGAAGCGACCATCGTGTCGCACCTGGACCACAAGAATCTCAATCTTGACGTTCCCTGGTTTCGGGATCGCCTGCCTTCGGCCGAGAACATCGCCGTGTTTTGTTGGGAACAGCTGGCTCCCCGGATTCCACGCGGCCGTTTGGCGCGGATCCGTCTCTGGGAAACACCTCGCAACTACGTGGACTATGAAGGGAAATAGCTTTCGGTCCGAGATCCATGCCATCCTCGCGAGCATCGGTGAAGATCCCGAGCGCCAGGGCTTGAAGCGGACACCGGAGCGGGTCGAAACCGCGCTCCGCTGGCTCACGCGCGGGTACGGTATGTCCGTCAAGGAAGTCGTGGGGCAGGCGGTGTTCCAGGAAACCCACGAGGCGATGATCCTGGTGCGCGACATCGAGATCTATTCCCTTTGCGAGCATCACTTGCTCCCGTTCTTCGGGCGGGCCCACGTGGCCTACATTCCCGACGGACGGATCGTCGGGCTCTCCAAGCTCCCCCGCATCGTGGAGGTGTTCGCCCGCCGGCTCCAGGTGCAGGAGCGGCTTACCGACCAGGTTGCCGACGCGGTCATGGAGGTGCTGACGCCGCAGGGTGTCGGCGTGGTGATCGAAGCGGCGCATCTCTGCATGATGATGCGCGGCGTGGAAAAGCAGAACTCCCGGACGGTCACCAGCGCGGTTCGCGGACTCTTCCGGGATGATTCGAGGACGCGCTCGGAGTTTCTCCGCCTGGTGCACGCCGGCCGGGCGATGGAATGAGCGATCTGACCGGGCGGGCCGCCGTCGTCACCGGCGCCTCCCGCGGGATCGGACTGGCGATCGCCACGGAACTGGAGCGGCGAGGTGCGAGGGTGGTGCGGGCAGCCCGGAGTCTGGCGCCGGCACGAACGGCTACCCGGCTCGACGTCCCCTGCGACGTCACCGATCCGGCGCAGGTGGCCGAATTCGCGGAAACCGCCGAGCGCGCGTTCGGCGCTCCCACCGTCGTCGTAAACGGTGCCGGGGCGTTTCTGCTCGCCCCGCTGGCGGACACCACACCGGAACAATTCGCGGCTCAGGTCGCCGCCAATCTCTCGGGGCCCTTTCTGGTGGCTCGTGCCTTCCTGCCTCCGATGCGCGCGGCCGGGGGAGGCCGTTTCATCACCATCGGGAGCATTGCCGATCATCACGCCTTCCCGGCCAACGCCGCCTACGGGGCCTCGAAGGCCGGCCTCCGGGGTTTGCACGAGGTCCTTCGGGAGGAATACCGCGGCAGCGGCGTGCTCTGTACCCTGGTGAGCCCGGGTCCCACCGATACGGCCGCGTGGGACTTCGTGGATCCGGACCGACGCGAGGGATTCACCCCCCGGGCAAAGATGCTGCGGCCCCAGGATGTCGCCGAGGCGGTCGTATGGGTGTGCAGCCGGGCCGCGCACATAGACGTCGACTGGGTTCGCCTCGGCCCGGCGTAGGTGTTCATCGAGCTGACGGACCACCTCCGCTGTCCCGCCGACCACGCGGAGCAGTACCTCGTCCTCCTGCCCAACCGGATGGAGGGCCGCCGTGTTGTGAGCGGCGACCTCGGGTGCCCGGTTTGCGGCAGGGTCGTCTGCGTGAATAACGGAATCGCTGATTTTGGTGACGCCGGCCCGTCCGACGGCAAGACTGCCCTGAGCGCCGACGCCCTGGCCGCACTCATGGGGCTCTCGGGTCCCGGTGGCTACGTGGCACTGGCCGGCGGAGTGACCTCGCTCGCCTCCGACCTCGCGGCGTTGCTTCGGGGTGTGCACCTGGTCCTGGTGAATCCCCCGGTCGGCACCGGCGACTCCGAAACCGGCAGTGTCATCCGCGCCGGGCGCCTCCCGCTCAAGTCCGCCAGCATGCGCGGGGTCGCGATTGGAGCGGATCTGGCCCCGATTGAGACGTGGGTCGCCGATGCCGCCCGGGTGGTGTTGCCGGGCCTGCGCGTGGTGGGAGAGGGCGGCGAGCCGCCGGCGACCGGGATGGAGGTGCTGGGAAAGGCGGGAGAGGTGTGGGTGGCGGCACCTACTTGAGAATGATGTAGCTCACCGCCGCGATGCTTCCCGCCATGGGTATCGTGAGGATCCAGGCCCACACGATTCGGGTCGCGACACCCCAGCGCACCGCCGAGAGCCGGTTGGCCGCACCGACGCCGACGATCGCGCCGGTGATGGTGTGCGTAGTGCTGACGGGAACTCCCAGCGCCGACGCGAGGAGGATGGTGCCCGCGCCGCCGGTTTCCGCACAGAAACCGCCGAAGGGCCGGAGCTTGGTGATCCTGGTGCCCATCGTCTTGACGATGCGCCATCCGCCCAGCGCCGTGCCAAGCGCGATCGCCGAGTAGGCGCTCATCTCGACCCACAACGGGATCGAATCGGCGCTCGGAACGTGAAGATATCGCGTCCAGTCCTGCGCGTCGATGAACAGCGACTGGGTCGAGACCAGGAGTCCCACGATGAGGCCCATGGTCTTCTGCGCGTCGTTGGCGCCGTGGCTGATCGAAAAGGCCGCCGCCGACACCAGCTGAAGGCGTCGGAACAGCCGCTCCATCGGGGCGGCAGGCACGCGATGCAGGAGCCAGGACAGGCCCACCGTGAGGCTCATCGCCATCAGCATGCCGAGGATTGGGGAAACGAAGATGAACAGCACCGGTTTCACCCACCCTGAGGCGATCAGACCGCCGATCCCCGCCTTGGCGATGGCTGCTCCACCAAAGCCGCCGATCAGCGCGTGCGAGCTGGAGCTCGGCAGGCCGAGCCACCAGGTCACCAGGTTCCAGATGATGGCCCCGATCAAAGCCGCCAGGATCACGTTCGGGTCGATGACCTCCGGCCGCACCAGACCCTTCCCGATGGTCTTGGCCACGGCGGTACCCACCAAGAACGCCGCCACGAAGTTGAAGAACGCCGCCCAGATGACCGCCACCCCGGGAGAGAGCACCCGGGTGCCGACCACGGTGGCGATGGAATTGGCGCTGTCGTGAAAGCCGTTGATGAAGTCAAAAACCAGCGCGCAGATGATGATGAAGAGGACGAAGTTGACGGGACTGAACATCGTCAGGAGTGCTTGATCGCGATGGACTCGAGGACGTTCGCGACGTCCTCCGCCTGATCCAGCGTCTTCTCCAGGGTGTCGTAGATCTCCTTCCATTTTATCAGCCGGATCGGATCTTTTTCTTCATCGAAAAGCCGGCCCAGCCACTCGGAGTAGACGAAATCGCCCTCTTCCTCGAGCTTCTTGACCTGGATACACGCGTCGATCACCACCCGCGTCTTTCCCTTTTCCAGCACCTTCACCCCGTTCAGCAGCTGCTCGGTAGCCCGGGCAATGACATCGGCCAGGACCACCGCGCCGTGGGGGGCCTCCTCGGCTCGAAAAATGGCGGTGCGGCGGGCGCTGCCGTCGATCTGGTCGATGACGTTGTCGAGGCGGGACGCGAGCATGTGAATGTCTTCGCGATCCAGCGGCGTGATGAAACTGCGGTCGAGCCGGGTGACCAGCTCGTGGGTGATGCCATCGGCTTCGTGCTCCAGCCGTTTGATACTCTCGACGATGTAGGCGCGCTTTTCCAGCGGAACCTTGAACAGCTCCAGCAGCTCCCGCGCGGCTTCGGTGGTCAAGGTGGCGACAGACGTGAAGAGCTCGAAAAACCGCTCGTCGCGGGGCAGTAGACGCACGGTCAGGCTCCAGGAGGGGGTGTACGGCGAGCCAAAGATATCTGTAACGGGGTTTGTGACAAGTCCGTGACGTGGTCGTGACCTAGCCGTGCCCCGCCTCCTCGGCGCCGGCGTACACCGCCTTGATCCGATCGGCGTAGTGTTCTTCTACCACCTTCCGGCGCACCGACAGTTTCGGCGTCAGCTCACCGCTCTCGATCGAGAAATCCCGCGCCAAGATCAGGAACCGTTTGGGCACCTCGAACTGGGCCAGGTCCCGCAGGTTTTTGCGGGCCTCGTCGGCGAGATGGGCCTCGACCTGCGGCAGCCCCGCGAGCTCCTCGCGGCTGTTGAACGCGAGGCCCGCCTCGCGGGCCCAGGACTCCAGCCGGTCGTAATTCGGGACGATCAGCGCCAGCGGGAACTTCCGCCGGTCGCCCAGCAGGACCGCGTTGCTGATGAACTTGTTCAGCTTGAGCAGGCCCTCGATCGGCTGGGGCGCGATCTTCTTGCCCCCCGCGGTGACGATCAAGTCCTTCTTGCGGTCGGTGATCTTCAGGTATCCCTCGGCATCGAGCATTCCGATGTCGCCGGTGTGGAACCAGCCATCGGGCTCGAGCGCCTCGCGGGTCGCCCCGGGCTTGTTGAAGTAGCCCTTCATCACGTGGGGTCCCCGGGTCAGGATCTCTCCGTCCTCGGCGATCCGGACCTCGACCCCCGAGATTGGCCGCCCCACCGTCCCGATCTTGAGGTGCTGCAGGGTGTTGACCGCGATCACCGGCGAAGTTTCGGTGAGCCCGTATCCCTCCAGAATGGGCACCCCGGCGCCATAGAAGAACCGGGCGATCTCCGGCGCCAGCGGGGCGCCGCCCGAGACGAAAAAACGAAGCCGGCCGCCCACCCGGCCACGAATCTTGCGGAACACCAGACGGTCCGCCACGGCCCGCGCGAATCTCAGGTCGATCGGAATTACCTTCTTGCCCAGCCGCCGCTCGGCCCACTCGTCGCCCACCCGTCGCGCCCAGTAGAAGATCTTTTTCTTGATCGGAGAGCCGGACGAAGCGGCCTCCAGCGCGCGCGCGTAGACCTTTTCGTAGAGCCGGGGCACCGCGCAGCACACCGTGGGGCGCACCTCCACCAGGTTCGCCGCGACGGCCTCGATACTCTCGGCATAATTGATGGTCACCCCGGCGCTGAACATCAGGTAGTGTCCCGCCATCCGCTCGAAGATGTGTGACAGCGGCAGGAGGGACAGGGCCTGGTCGCGATCGTTGACGTCGAGCAGGTGCACGCAGGCGGATACGTTGGACGCGATATTGCCGTGCGTGAGCATCACGCCCTTGGGCTCCCCGGTAGTGCCCGATGTGTAGATGATCGTGGCCAGGTCGCCCGGCGCCACCCCCAGGGCCTCCTCGCGCCAGCGCGGCCACTTGGCCAAGGCGGCACGCCCGCGCGCCAGCAGCGCCTCCATGCCGATCACGCCAGGACCTTCCAGGCCGGCGTCGCACGCGATCACGTGTTTGAGGGCGGGAAGACCGGCCCTGACCTCGGCGATCTTGTCCCGCTGCAGTCTGGTGGAGACGAGGGCCGCCACGGCGCCCGAGTCGCGGAGGATATACTCGACCTGCTTGGCGGGGAGGGTGGGGTACACGGGCACATCGGTGCAGCGCGCGGCGAGGCACGCGAAATCGACGATGGCCCACTCGGGACGGTTCTCGGAGAGCAGGGCGACCCGGTCTCCCGGCGCAACACCGAGCTCCCGAAGCCCGATGCTCGCCTGGTGCACCCGGGCCAGGAGCTCGAGATAGCTGACGCCGACCCAGCGGCGGTCGCGCTTGACCTTGAGCGCCACCGGCCGGTCCCGGTAACGGTCGATTGCCTCGAAGAAGATCCCGGTGAGTGTGGACGCCGTGCTCACCACCGGGCTGCCGGCCCGACGGGCTCGCTGACGGTGACCGATATGAAATCGGACGCGAGGTATTCCTTGGTCTTTTTCGGATCCACCGACCCGATCACCGCTTGCACGCGTCCAATGCCCGTGGCGAGACCGGTCACCAGTCCGCTCGTCTCGTCGATGCTGACGATGGCCTCATCGGGCGTGCGCCAGAGAATCGCCACCGCGGGTATCGGCGCGCCGGATGCGTCGAGGGCCCGGGCGCGAAAGCGCACCGTGTCGCCGACGCTGATGGTGAGAGTGGAGGGAGGAGCGACTTCGAGGAAGGCCACGCCCTCGGAAGTCGTTGGGAGCTTGCCGCAGCTTCCGATCAGCGCGGCGATCACCGCCGCCCTGAGCCGGGTCACGCGGTTCCTGCCGCCTCGGCCTCTTCGGCCGACGACGCGCCCTCGATTTCGCGGAGCGTCGTTTCGGCATGACGAACCCATCGGTCCGCGTCGGGGCCCTTGGGTGGGCGGCCCAGAAATGCGCGCAGGTGTTGCGCCGCCGCCGACAACTCTCCCCGCTTGATCAGAAGAAACGCAATCCCGTAGTGCGCGCCGGTGAGCGTGGGATCCAGCTCCAGAGCACGGCGGTAGTGCCGAATGGCCTCGTCGGGCTGGCCGGTCTTGGTGAACGCGATCGCCATGTTCTGCAGGATGCGAGGATCGCGCGGATTGTCGCGTAGGCCGAGCCGATAGGAAGTGATCGCCGCGGTGAAATCGCCCTGCCGCTCGAGTGCGAGCGCCTCATTGAGATAATCCAGGCGCTTCGGGCGGGAGGAGTCGGTCGACGAGAAGCTGCCTACGAGCCGTCGCCAAAAACTCATGGGATGCGGTGCTTCCACGGACGCAAGGTGGGCCCCAGCGGCAAGAATCTGTCCTATACTATATCCTTCCATCCAGCAAGGCAACGCATTTGCCCCCACCAGCTTCCGGTGTTTACGTTCGCCGGAATCTCCTCGCAATCGACGATCCAGCCGGAGCCCCCGTATGCGCCGAACCATCACTCCCACCACCCGGGGCGTCCTCGAAATCGACTGGCCACTGTTCGGAGAGCTGTGCCGGGCGCTCGCCCTCAAGGTGGCCCGTGAATACGATCCCGAGATCATCCTGGGGGTCGCCAAAGCCGGGGTGATACCCGGTGTGGTCATCGCCTCGATTCTGCAGCGGGATTTCTTCTCGATGGTGGTTACCCGGAAGACCGAGGACGCTCTGCCGGTGCTGGTGGCCGGGCCTCCCCCGTCGGTGAAGAGTCGGAGGGTGCTGATCGTGGATGAAACCTGCGACACCGGTCACACCCTCCGTCTGGCGCTCAACGAAGTGAAGGCGGCGAAGCCGGGCGAGGTCCGCACCGCCGTCTCGTTCAAGACCGGGCCCTACGAGCCGGACTTCCATTCTTTCGAAACCGACAAATTCATCATCCTGCCGTGGGACCGTGAAGTGGTGGAGGACGGCCAGCTGGTGACGCGACCGGACTACGCCAGGTATCTCCAGAGTACGCGGTGAAGGAGAGGATTCTCGACGCGCTGGGCCGGTCGCGTGCGGAGTACGCCGAGCTCCGCCTGCGCCGGGTGTGGTCCACTACGGTCCTGGTCCGTGACCGCACCGTCGAGGCGGCCACCGGCTCGGCCGAAACCGGCGGTGCGGTGCGGAGCTGTTCACCCGGCACCGGCTGGGGCATGGCGGGGTTCTCTGGCGCGGACCGGCTCGACATTCCGGTGCTCATGGCGCACGAGCTCGCGCTCGCCGGTGCCTCCCGCCAGCCGGTCACGCTCGCCCCCATCGCGGTGCGGCAGCTCGAATCCGCGCATCCCCTGGAGGACGATCCCCGCGAAGTCCCCCTCCCCGAGAAGCGCCAGCGCGGCGAGTCCCTGGCTACGGCGATCTTCGGCTCGGACCGCCGCATCGTGTCCGCGCGGGTGCTCTGCCGCGATGTGGTCATCGAAACCTGGCTGGCGACCTCCGAAGGCACCTGGCTGCACGACCTCAGGAGCGAAGTCAGCGTGGCGGCACTGGCCGTTGCCGAGGAGGGGGGCAATGTCGAGCGCGCCCTCGGCTCGCTCGCGGCGCGGGGCGGCTGGCGGGGCGCCGACCCGGCCGGTCAGATGGTCCAGGGCGTCGCCGCTCGCGCGGTCGAGCACCTCCACGCGGCCCCGGTGCGCCCGGGCCGTTACACCGTGGTGCTCGATCCGGCGGCAGCCGGGGTGCTGATGCACCGCGCCATCTCCCACCTGGCGCGGCCCGCGCTCCCCGGCACGGATCCGGACGTCCTGCCGATGGGTACGCGTATTGGGCCCGAGTGTCTCTCGGTCGGTGACGACCCCACGGCTGAAGGGCTCCGCGCGACGACCGTCTGCGATGACGAGGGGACCGTGGCGCGGCGCACGCCGATCGTCCAGAACGGCGTGGTGGTGGGGCACCTGCACAATCGCGAAACCGCGGCCGCGGCGGGTCAGGCACCCACCGGCCATGCCCGGGCGGGCGCCCTGCGCGGGGCTCCCCACCCCAGGGCAACCAATACCTATCTGGCGCAGGGCACCGGAAATCTTGAGGACCTGATCCGTGGCATCGGCACCGGCCTCTACGTGATGGACACGCTCTCGGCCCGCGCCGAGGGTGACCAGATCGGACTTCGTGCCGGCAGCGCCCGCCTGATCCGAGATGGGCGCCTGGCTGACCCGGTAAAGGGCGTTCAGATCGGCGCAGGTATGCTGTCGCTCTTGGGGCGGGTGGACGCGGTGGCGGCCGATTTTGGCTGGAACGGGGCGGGCGAGGTGTGCCGCGACGGAAGCGCCGGTGTGGTGCCGGTGACGACCGGCGCGCCGCACGTCCGACTGGTGGATGTCGCGGTGGGCGAGGGGTTCTCGTGATCGGGAGGATTCTCGATGCGCTGGCCGGCCGGGTGGCCTCGGCCGATGCGGTGATCAAGACCGACGATACCCTGAGCGTCGCGATCTCCCCCGAAGGCGACACCCGGGTGAGCGAAGCGCGCAGCCAGCTAAGCCACCTGCGTGTCGCGCGGCAGGGCCGGATCGGATTCGCCTCCGCGACGGGAGACGAGAGCTCGGAGCTGGTGGGGCGCGCGATGGCGTCGGCGGCGTCGGGCGAAGAGCTGGAGCTCTTTCTGCCTGCGCCGGCTCCGCTGCCGAGCGTGGTGACCCGGGCCCCGCAGGCCGCCGCGGCGGACCCGGCGGTACTCTCCGGCCTGGCGCGGGCCCTCCGGGATCGGCTGGTGCGGAGCCATCGTCGCGTGGAGGTGTGGGCCGAGCGGTCGTCGGGAAGGGTCGATGTGGCCAACACCCGCGCGGTACTCGCGGGTTATGCCGTGACGTTGTCCGGCGTTGGCGCGGTGGTGGAGTCGATCGGCGCGGAGTCCGCTCCCCCCTGCCGGGTCCACTGCGCCGCCGTCGAGCTCCCTACGCTCGCCGAGCTCGAGGCGCTGGTGGCCGAAGTGGACCGGCGGCTCGAGCCGGCGATCCTCGCCGGTGTCGTCTCGCTCTCCGGCCTTCCGGTCTGCTTCACCCCCCGCGCGCTGGCGACCTTCCTTCGTCCGGTGCGCGCGGCACTCACCGGGTACGAGGCGCTCCTGGGCCGGTCGCCCCTCCGCGGCCGGCTCGGCGAACAGGTGCTCGACGAGCGGCTCACGCTGGTCGACGATCCCCTGACCCCGGGACGCCCGGGCTCCCGCCCGGTGGATGACGATGGCGTAGTGTCGCGCCGGGTATCGCTGGTCGAGCGGGGACGGCTCATCGGCTTCGCCAGCGATCTGATGGTGGGATCGCGCGCGCGGGTGCCTTCGACCGGACACGCCTGGCGGATGCCCCATGCCGCGCCCCGGGTCGGTCTCACCAATCTTTTGATGGAGGCCGGCACCCATTCCCCTGAGGCAATGCTCGCGGAGATGGGGCGGGGCGTGCTGATCGAAGATCTGGACTGGGGTGCGGGAACCAACCCGGTTTCCGGAGCGATCGTGCTGCGCGCACCCTGGGCCTACCTGATTGAAGGCGGTGCGGTCAGGGGGCGGCTCGAGGGAGTGGTATTGTCAGGGAACGTGTTCGACGCGCTGCGCCGCATCAGGACGATCGGGAGCGAAGCCAGCTGGGTGGGGGCGAGTTGCGTGCCCTCTCTGGCGGTTGAGGGTTTGGTGGTGGGGATTCAGGAGTGAGGATTCAGGATTCAGGGTTGTTCCCTTCACTCCTGATTCCTGATTCCTGATACCTACCCGATGGCCTGCGCGTAGCTCATCCCAGTCGTCATCCGCTCATAGACGTACGTCAGCATGTCCGGTGAGCCGACCAGGAAGCGGCAGCGGTTCTCGCCCCGGCTGGCGCATTCCACTTCCATCACGGCCGCCTGCGATCCACCCAGTCGGGTGAAGAAGTCGGCCAGCATTCCCGACGAAAAGTGACACGACGGGTACTCGGCTCCATGGGCGTCGACCTCGGCCCACTGGACCATGTCGAGCGCGACGACGGCCGGCGTGAGCTCGCTCATCGTCACGGCGCCCCAGCCGGCTTCGCCGAAGAAGCCCGACAACGCCTGCGCCAGGTACGCGCTGTCCAGACTGGAGGGCGTGTCCACCTGGTAGTGCTCGCGGGTCCACTGCTCGAACGCTTCCCAAAGCCCCGCGCCGGTAGCAAAACCGATCTCGCGCAGCAGCAGGGCCGCTTGGGGGCCGGTCTCCCGCTCCAGCACAGCCCGCATATGGTGCAAGGCGCGCTTGCCGACGATGACGCCCGCGGCGCCCCCCGTTACTGTAGACATGTCGTGCTCCGTTTCGGTTCCCGGCCTCACCCGCCGCGCTGGATACGACGCAGCAGCTCGGCCTCATCAATGACTTCGACTCCCAGAGTCCTGGCCTTCTCGAGCTTACTGCCGGCGTCGTCACCCGCGACTACGGCATCGGTCTTCTTGCTGACGCTGCCGGTCACCCGTCCGCCCGCGGTCTCGATCAGCGCGGCGGCCTCGCCCCGTGACAGCGTGGGGAGGGTCCCGGTGAGAACATAGCTCTTGCCCAGCAGCGGGCCATCGCCCTGAATCGCGGTCGGCTCGATGAGATTGAGCCCGGCCTCGGCCATTCGATCGACCAGCCGGACATTGGACTCTTCATGGAAGAAGCTTGCCACCGCGTCGGCGATGGCCGGCCCGACCCCAGGGACAGCATTTATGTCGTTGCGTGAGGCCGACTTCAGGGCACCTATCGTTCCGAACCTCCGGGCCAGCAGTGGTGCCACATTCTTGCCCACATGTCGTATCCCGATGGCGAACAACAGGTTGGACAGGGGTTTCTCCCGGGATGCTGCAATCGCTTGCACCAGCTGCTCGGCGGACTGCTTGGCGAACCGGTCCAGCTGGAGGAGCTGGTCGACTCGGACGAAGTACAGGTCGCTCACGTCCTTGATCAACCCGGTGGCGAGGAGCTGGCTGACTCGTTCCGGCCCCAGCCCGCGAATGTCCATGGCGCCGCGCGAAGCGAAATGGACGATTCCCTCGAAGATCCGCCCAGGACAGGCGGCGTTCGGACAGTAGGTCATCACTTCGTCCGCCGGCCGTTCCACCGGCGTGCCGCAGTCGGGGCAGACCGTCGGCATCACGAATACCCGCTCGCTGCCGTCGCGCCGATCGGTCAGCGGACCCACGATCTGGGGAATCACCTCGCCCGCACGCATCACCTCGACCCAATCGCCGATGCGGATGTCCTTCTGAGCGATAAGCTCGTCGTTGTGCAGCGTCGCATTGGAGATGGTGACGCCGCTCACCTCCACCGGTTCCAGCTCGGCGTAGGGATTGAGGGCGCCGGTCCGACCGACATTGATCTTGATGTCCCGCACGCGGGTGATCCCCACCTCGGGCGCGAACTTCCGGGCGATGGCCCAGCGCGGCTCGCGACCGCCGACCACGCCCAGATCTTCCTGCAGGTCCCGCCGGTTCACCTTCACCACCACGCCGTCGGCCTGGAAGGGAAGTCCCTTGAGCAGCGATTCGAAGTGGGGGATCCGCTCCTGCACCGCGGCGAGGCTTTCGTGCCGCTCATGGTGTGGCTCGACCGGGAACCCCCAGGACTCGAGCCGGGTGAGGACCTCGTGCTGGGATTTGAGGTCGAGCCTGCCCTCGACGGGTTCAATGGCGAACGCGAACATCCGGAGCCGGCGCTTGCGGGTCAGCGCCGGATCCAGCTGGCGGAGCCCGCCGGCCGCGGCGTTCCGGGGATTGGCGAAGGGCGGATCGCCGGCTGATACGCGCTCCTGGTTCAGCTTCTCGAAGTTCTTATAAGGGAGATAGACCTCTCCGCGGATCTCCATCAGGGCCGGAAGGTCCTGGCCCCTGAGCGTCAGGGGGATATCGCTCACCGTGCGGAGATTGGGCGTCACATCCTCGCCGGTCACCCCGTCGCCCCGGGTGGTGCCCATGACCAGGTGTCCGTCGTGATAGGTCAGACTCACCGCCGCGCCGTCGATCTTGATCTCGGTGGTGTAGCCGCCCTCCCTGACGCCGGCGTTGATCCTCGCGTTCCGCTCCTCCCACGCGGCGAGCTCCGCGGCGTCGAATGCGTTGGCGAGCGACAGCATCGGCCGGCGGTGTTTGTGCTTGGCGAGCGCTGACGCGGGTGCGGCGCCGACCCGCCGGGTTGGACTCTCGGGAATGGCCAGCGCCGGATGCTCCGTCTCGAGGGCCTGGAGCTCGCGGAAGAGCTTGTCGTATTCCGCGTCGGAGATTTCCGGCTGATCGGAGACGTAATAGAGCTGGTTGGCCCGGTCGATTTGGCGGCGGAGCTCCTCCGCCCGCTTGACCGCCGCGAGGGGCGGCGACGCGGTCATTTGCCCTGGGCTTCGTTACTGACCACGGTCAAGGCAACGCCGACCAGCCGATCGAGCTCCGCGGTGCTTGAGCGGGCCAGCAACCCCTCGTCCCAGGCGCCGTCGCGGTCCCCGAAGGCGAGCAGGAACCGGCGCAGAAATCCCAGCATTGCGGCGCGCTCCCGCTCCGCGGAAATGGCCGCCGTGCCGCCTCCCTTGGTGGTGCGCAGCCGCTCGAAGTGATGCGCCTGGCGGAGCGCCCGGGCCGTCAGGTCCGCCACGACCCGGCAGAACTCCACTTCCTGATCGGCCAGCTCGGCGCCGTCCCTGAAGGTGCGCAGAAAGATCGCGCCGATGGCGGCACCCCTCCAGCTGATCGGCACCACGGTAATGGCCTGGACCCGGCGGCTGGTGAGCACCGCGAACACCCCCGCGAGGGAAGGATCGCGGGTCGCGTCGGGGATGTTCACCACCTCGCCGGTTTCCAGGGCGCGACGGAGCTCGGGGTAGCGGGAAAGGTCCACCACGTGGTTTCGGATGCCCGGATCCTCGTAACTCGCCACCAAGTGCACCGCGCCCCCGCCCCGCTCGGCCAGGAAGACCGAGCAGCGATCGAGGCCGAAGGCGTTGCCCAGCTTCCGCGCCACCGTCTGGACGATGTCCACGTAGTGGAGCGAGCCGCTGATCTCCCGGAGCAGGTCGAGCAGGGCCAGCAGCTGTTTCCGCTCCCGTTCGAGCGCATCCACTCGGAGGGTGAGTCGGGCGATCTGGTCGGCGGCCGCCGTGGGCGGGAGGGTCATCGGGGGCGTGGTCTCGGGTTCGGGAATCAGGTGGTGGAAGTTGGGCTGGGTGGGGGAGGTGGTCAAGCGAACCGGAGCGGGATACGTTCCGGCCATCGATCCACCGCTCACAGGAGTCGGGAATGCGACGCGATCAGGATGACGAGGACGACGAATTCGATGATGAAGAAGCGGCCCCCCGCAGTTTTGGCGCCGGCAGTTTTGCCGCCGGACTGGCCATCGGCGCGCTGGTCGGTGCCACGGTGGCGCTCCTCCTGGCACCGGCGCCGGGACGGGTAACCCGCAAGAAGCTGAAGCGGCACCTGGAAGATGCGAAGGAGTTTGCGGAGGAAGGAATCGACGAGTTGAGCCGGAAGGCGAAGCGGGAGATCAAGAAACATGTAGGGTGAGCAGGGAGTCCGGGGATCACCGGCTTCCCAGTTTTGCCAACAACTCCACCGCTTCCCGCCGATACGTGGAATCCGCGGCGACCCGGGTCGGCAGGGTGGCAATGCGCCTGAGCTCGGCCAGCGCCGCCGCGGTTTCTTTGCGGGCCGCCAGCACCTTCCCCAGGTCCAGCCGGTGATAGATGCGTTCCGGATCGAGCGCCACCGCGCGCTCCATCCGGCGGTGGGCCTCCTCCCAGCTCGCCTGCCCGAATACGCCCCCGCCCAGAATGCTCTTCGCGATAAACCGCTGGATGCCGGAAAGGCTCATGACCTCGTAGTTCCAGCGTCCCAGGAGGTGCTGGGCACCGTCGTGGGTCGAGTCCGCCGCCACGGCCCGGAGGCCGAGGGAGCGAATCTCCGTCGCCATCCGGATTTTTTCCCTGGTCCCCTTGGTGAGCGCCGTGTTGCCCAGCACCATCCCCAGCACAAACAGGGGATACGGGGTGTCCGGAGCCAGCCGCACGGCACGCCGGGCGGTTTCCTGGGCCAGCGCCAGCAAGGAATCGCGCCGGGGGCGATCCGCCTTCCGGGTCAGCGGCTGGGCCATGTCGCTTCGGGCGACGGCGGCGCGCCAGTTGGCCTCCACGTCGAGCGAGTCTATTCCCAGCACCGCCTCGAAGTGCGGGAGTGCCGCGGCGGGGGTCATGAGCGCGAGGCGGATCCCCTCCGCCATGAGCGAGTCGCGGGATGGGCCCTGAACGGCCGCGAGAATCACGCTGAGCGCGTATGTTATCAAGGAGTCGTTGGCTTCCTGAATCCTGAATCCTGAATCCTGATCCCCAGCCGTATGCTGATCCCAAGACTAATCGAGCGCAAGCGCGACGGCCTGTCCCTGACCGGGGACGAGTGGCGTGCCCTCG
>JAXIPC010000095.1:0-3738 GCA_045403135.1 Gemmatimonadales bacterium
TTGAGGTCCGTCAAGACCCCGTTTTCATAGATGAATGCATGGGCGCCGTTGAGACCGCCGAACGAAACGCCTACCACCTGACCATGCGAATTGATGGCGAAGGCCTGGCTGAAGAAGTCTCCGGGAAGCGCCTTGAGGTCCGTGGCCGTGGCCGAGCCGTTGATCCAGAGAAAGGCGCGCGCGATGAAGTTGCCCACCTCGTCGCCGGGCTCCTTGGGGTTGGAGAACCCGACGACGTCACCCTGGCTGTTGATATCCATGGGCGTATGCCAGCTAATCCCTCCCAGATTGGGAAGCTTGGTCACATGGCCGCTCTTGTCCCAAAGCACGGCGCGACGGGCGCTGAAGCGTCCCACCGCCTGGTCGCAATCTCCCGAAATGCCGACAACCTGGCCCAGGTCGTTGATCGCCGTGGCGGCGGAGGTCGCATCCCCCGGAAACGGAGCAAGCTCTCGGGCCTTGACCTTGCCCTTGCTCCCATCCTTCGGATCCCAGATGACGGCGCGGAACTGGAGCACCTGGGCGGAGAAGGGCGAACAGGTTGGATCGTGCACCGGCGTCTCCGCCCATCCGACCACCAGTCCCGCGGTGTTGACGCCGGCGCCGAAGCTGTGATGGCCACCGAGCGTGGACAGCTCCCGCATCACGTCGTTCTCCCAGACGAACCCGCGACAGATGAGGTTCGTGGTCACCGGAAGAAAACCGCCCAGCTCGCAGCTCCAGTCCTCGTCCAGCGGGTCCACTTCGTCGGTGTGGGAGATGCCGACGACCATGCCCGCATTGTTCAACCCGGGCCACGGCACCATGCTGCTCGCGGTCGGCCCGCCGAGGGAGCCGAGGTCGAAGATCGATCCATTTCTCCACAGGGCCGCGTGCCGCCTTCCATCGGACCGGAGGGACCAGCCCGCCACCCAGCCCATGTCGTTGATGGCCATGCCCCGGCTCTGGGTTCCACCGAGCGACGGGAGCTTGTCGATCCGGTATTGCACGGTCGACGTCAGCTGGGCCAGCGCACCGTCGGGCTGGGTGACGTGTGTCTCGTTGCCGCAGGCGGCGAGCATAGCGATCAGGGTGACGTAAGGTGTCGGGCGCATCGAAGCCTCCTCTGGTGTCGCGCGTTCGGTCAAGAGACGCGCAGGCGGCGCCTCCATGCGCGACATCATAGGGTTGTGTGGATCCGGTTGCTTGCCGGATCCGGACTTCGAATGCGTCCGGTTGTGTAGCCGTGATCTCGAGCAGCGTCCGTGTCAATCCGACACTTTCTCCTGATACCACTGTGTATGCGAGACGCCTAAGGCGTTACGGGAGTTCGTGATTGCCGCTCGGTCTTTTCTGGAACAGACCATGCAACTACAAGGGCATCACCGGGTCCCCGATGTTCCACGTCCGAATTCGGCTAGCCCCGAGTTCTTCTCAGGGCCCAGGATCGAGTGCGTTCCACACCATGACACAGCCACCGCTGCTCTCCGCCGAGATCTGCGTGCGCGCGCTCAACGCGCGCGACGCCCGGTTCGACGGGATCTTCTTCGTTGGTATCACGTCGACGAAGGTGTACTGCCGGCCGACCTGTCCGGCGCGGGTTTCGTATCCTGAGCACCGGCGGTTCTTCGACTCCGCTGCGTCCGCCGAGCGAGGCGGATTCCGGCCTTGTCTGCGATGCCGGCCGGAGCTGGCGCCGGGGCGAGCCCCGATGGATGCCGTGCCGCGTCTGGCGCGGGTGGCGGCGGATCGCATCGGCGCGGGCGCGCTGAACGGTCGCGGCGTGGGAGACCTGGCCGGTGAGCTCGGCGTGAGCGAGCGCCATCTGCGGCGCGCCCTGGAACGCGAAATCGGCGTGTCGCCGATCGAGCTGGCGCAAACCCACCGGCTGCTGCTCGCCAAGCGCCTCCTCACCGATACGTCCTTGTCGGTGACTCGCATTGCCTTCATCAGCGGCTTTCAGAGCTTGCGGCGCTTCAACTCGGTATTCCGGGAGCGGTACCGCCTCTGCCCGAGCGAGGTACGCCGAACCGGGCCGGCGCATGGCGCGCATCACCCGAGAGCGGCCGCTCCCCTGAATGATCTCATCCCGCTCACACTCGCCTACCGCCCGCCGTTGGCCTGGTCCACGCTGCTCGATCTGCTCGGGCGGGACGCGATGCCGGGGGTGGAGTGGGTCCAAGGAGATCGTTACGCGAGGACCGTGAGTCTCGAGGGAGCGCACGGGGCGATTTTTGCCGAGGACACCGGGGTGAGCTCCCCCCATAACGGGCACGGCCTCCGCACCCACGTCATGGTGGACGTCACCGTCTCGCTGCTGCCGGTGCTTATGCCGCTGCTCGGGCGGCTCCGACAGCTCTTCGACCTCGACGCCGAGCCCACGATGATCGACGCGCACCTGGAGCAGGGCGGGCTCGGGAGCCTGGTCCGGCAGCGGCCCGGTATTCGGATTCCCGGCGCGTTCGACGGCTTCGAGGCGGCGTTTCGTACCTTGCTCAGGGATTCCGCGAAGTCAGAAGTCCCGGCCACCGAGGCTTTTCGGGAGGTGGTGTCGGCTCTCGGGCAACCGATCGATATCGGAATCCCTGAGCTCACCCGTCTCGCACCGAGTGCCGCCACGATAGCGGACGCGGGCGCTTTGCGCCTCGCCGCGCTGGGCGTCCCGAGGCCCCGGGCCGAGCTCATCGTCGCCGTGGCCGGCGCGGTCGTCGACGGGAAGCTCAAGCTGACGCCGGGAGGAAACGTCGCCGCGGCTCGACGAGCCCTGGGACAGATCGACGGTATCGGCGGCTCGCTGGCGACCGCGATCGTGACGCGCGCCATGCACTGGCCCGACGCATTCCCTGCCCACGACCGCGGGCTGCAGCGGGCGGCGGGAGTCACGAGCGCGGAGTTGTTGCGGGTTCGAGCCGAGGCGTGGCGTCCGTGGCGGGCGTACGCCGCTCTGCATCTCTCGCTGCACCCGGCTCACGCGCCGGGGACGGACTCCGACTGTCGGGAGACCCATCGATAGCTGGCCGCGATGACCGCCGCGAAGAGCAGAGCGCCCAGCCAGCGCGCCGGGCCGGCAAAGCTCTCGCCGACCAGGGCGAGTGGCGTCGCCTTGCCGGTGGCGACGATGAGGCCGGCGTTCAGCACACCGAGCAGGCTCTCGCCGACGATGAATCCGGATGCCAGCAGCACTCCGAGCCGCTTGGCCATCTCGGCGTTGTCGCGCCGGTCCATGGCGCGATCGTAGAGCCAGCCGATCACCGCGCCGAGCACGACGGGCTGGGTGGCGGTCATCGGGAGGTAGATGCCGAATCCGATCGCCAACGGTGGGAGCCGGATGAGCTTGAACGCACCGAGGATCTCGTCCAGGAAGATGGCGGCCAGCCCCACCAGCGCGCCGATCCCGATCGTGTGCCAGTCGAGCTGGGCGTTGAGCACACCCCGCGCCAGCGTGGAGATCAGCGCCGCCTGCGGAGCCGGCAGCGGATCGGCGGCGATCGCAGCCCGGTTCGGGTCACCCGGGAAGCCATAGGCCCGGTTCAGCAGATCGAGGATGGGTGGAATGACCAGCGATCCGGCGATGACCCCGACGATGAGGGCGACCTGCTGCTTCCACGGCGAGGCGCCGACCAGCTGACCCGTCTTCAGGTCCTGGAGGTTGTCGTTCGAGATCGTGGCAATCGAGAAGACGATCGACACCGTGAACAGCGCGAACGCCACCAGCGCGCTGGTCGCCCCGGGCCCGAGTGCCGGCTGCGCGAAGACCGC
>JAXIPC010000151.1:0-5844 GCA_045403135.1 Gemmatimonadales bacterium
GAGGTCGGGGCCCATCGCGAGGAGCACCAGCCCCTCCACCCGAGCTTCAATCCCTCCACCCGTGGGTTGTCCGCTGTCGAGCCGTTCGAGCGTTTCCTCCATGGCAGCGTGAATCTCGGCGAGCGCGCGAAGCCCCCGCGAATGGAGCACTTTCGCGGCCACCCGCGCACAGGCCCGACGCACCTCGGGTGGCGGGATCGTCCGCCGCGGAGCGCTCGGCGGAGTCACCCGCGGGACGCCGGAGGTGCGCGGCGATGCCGACGCGGTCAGGGGACCCTCAAGGTGCCGGACACTTTACGGCAGGATTCCAATTGGCGAAGAGTCCGGCCGGATTCTCCTGCCACGCCCAGACATGCAGGTACCACAGCTTGAGATCATCGCCCTGCCGGAGCGCCTGTCCCAGGATGCGCGGCGCCTCCGATTCGCGGGGCAGAATCCGGTAAGGGATGATGTACTCCACGGCCACGAGCTTCTGTTTGCCCTTGCCATCGGGCGCATACAGCAGGATCTCGGGATGCTCCAGGTCCAGCTGGGCGTCGACGATGTCCCGCTTCACGTAGTGGTGTCCCATCCCCCCCGCGGTGGCATTCGACAGACACGCCGGCGTCGAGGTCGGATACCCGGCCGCCTGGGCCGCGGCGAGATCGCGAAAGGGAGCGGTCGCGACGCGTATCCGCTCGAGGTCGCGCGCGATAGCCGGGTCGGCCATCGGCCCCGAGGCCGGCGGCGTGTGGCTGCATGCTGCCAGGGCGACCAGGGTTCCGGCCAGGGCGCGCGTAAGCTGGGGCACGGCGGACATAGGGCGCTCTCGTTCCGATCGGGTGAGTGGCGGCGCGGCCGTCTCCGGGGCGCGGGTACTGAACAGGAGACTCCGGACCGGTCCAAGACAACGGACCTTTCGGTGAATGGCAGTCCGCGGGCGGTGAATGGTTCGCCCGCACGGCCGGTGGGGCCGGGCTGGCGCAAGGGAGGCAGGGGTACGACTCTTCTACATCGCTTTGACTGGGGACACTTCTCCTGCATGCACGCCCAGGCTCGTATCACCGCGCTGATCGCCGACGATGAGGCTCCCGCCCGCAAGCGGCTGCGAGACTTGTTGGGCGCCGTAACGTGGGTCGAGGTCGTGGGAGACACCGCCGATGGACCGGCAACGATCGAGGCGGTGGACCGGCTCGTGCCGGATCTGCTCTTCCTGGATCTCCAGATGCCGGGGTGTGACGGCCTCGAAGTCGTCCGGCGGATCGCGCACCAGCCCGCCATCGTGTTCACCACGGCGCACAACCGGTATGCCGTCGCCGCGTTCGAGCTCGGGGCGATCGACTATCTCCTCAAGCCGTTCGGCCGTGAGCGTCTCGCGCTGTCGCTGGAACGCCTGCGCGATGTGCGGAGCCGGCGGGCCGAGCCCCGGGTGACCGAGCGGACCGCGGAGGCGCTGAATCCGTCGGCCCGGCTGTCCCGGCTCTTCGTCCGCACCCGGGGCAGGATCATCGTCATTCCGATCGCCGACATTCAGCGCTTCGAGGCCCGGGACGACTACACCGCCCTGTTCGCCGGAAGCCAGCGGCACCTGGTTCACTTGCGGCTGGCGGATCTGGAGCAGCGGCTCGACCCCGCCATGTTCGCGCGGGTGCACCGCTCTCACATCGTGAATCTCGACTTCGTCGAGGCCATGATCCCGAACGATGACGCCCGCCTGGAAGTCGTCCTGCGGGATGGAACCCATCTCATGGCGAGCCGGTCGCGCTCCCGGGAGCTGCGCAACCAGAGCGTATGAGCGCCGCCTTCCCACGGTCATCGGAGCCGCCCGGCATACGCCTGAACCTCCGCACGGCGGCGATCGTCACGGCCCTCTGGACCGTGGACGCCTTTCTCTATCTCCAGCAGCAGTTCCTCTACCAGTACGCCACCGGAGACGAGACCCCCCTCCCGAATGTCTATTACCTGGGATTCAAGACCCCGGCAATCTGGGCTGCTTTCACCCTGATCTTCATCGGCGTCCGGCTGGTGCCTCGCCTGCGGGAACGCCGCTTGTCCACCATCCTCGGCGTCCATGTCGCCCTCGCGCTGGTGATCAACGCAGCGGATGTCGGCATCGACCTCCTGATGGGCCAGATCACCGGCGTGGTGCCACTGGGCACCACCTTTACCGCCAACTTTGTCCGGCAATCAACGAACAACATCTTCTTGTACCTCGTCACCGTCGCGGTGCTGCACGCATTGGACTTCAACCGCCTCTCCAAAATGCGCGCGGTCCAGGCGGCGGAGCTGCAGGGCCAGCTGAGCGAGGCGCGGCTGGAAGTCCTCAAGATGCAACTGCAGCCGCACTTCCTGTTCAACACGCTGCATGCGATGGCCGCCCTGGTCCAGGACGACCCGCGTGCCGCCGAGCGGATGATCCTCCGGCTGGGCGATCTCCTCCGCGCCGCCATGGATATGACCGGCCGGCCAGTGATTTCCCTGGCCGATGAGATCAACCTGCTCCAGGCCTACCTGGACATCCAGCAAATCCGCTTTCGCGACCGGCTCTCCGTCAGCATCGAGGTTCCCCATGAGCTCGAGCGGGCTGCCGTTCCCAATCTGATCCTCCAGCCGCTGGTCGAGAATGCGATCAAGCACGGCGCGGCCAGGCAGCTCGGCCCCACCATGATCCGGGTCGCCGCATCGCGAGCGAAGGATGGCCTGGCGCTCGAGGTATCGAATAGCGGGAGTCCGAACGGGCGGGTGCCGGAGCTGGTCGAGGGAATGGGAATGCGGAACACCAAGGCGAGACTGGCCGAGCTCTACCCCGGCCGGCATGCCTTCACGGTGGTCATTCGTCCGGAGGGAGGCGCGGTGGCGACCATTCGAATTCCCCTCTCCGACGTCGATGAGAACGACGCTGCCACGGTCTGGCCCGAAGACCCGGGGAGGTAGCGCCGGCAGGGCTGCCGCCGCTACACCCGGTTCTTCCGCAGCTCAGACAGAGGATAGAACGTGTCTCGCCAGTAGATCCCGCCCTGCCGGAGATTGAGCACCAGCGCCCGCAACACGATCCAGGCAAAGAGCAGGTAGATCACCGGATACAGCAGGACCGCGCGGAGCGGCAGGTTCGCCTCCCGCGCCACGAATGCGTGCACCAGCAGCTGCCAGGCCACCGCCATCCCGCCGAGCCAGCGCAGCGGACCCGCGCCCAGCACGAGCGCGGCCAGCGGCGCCAGGCCCAGGACGAGATAGAACACTACACCGAAGAGCATCGCCGGCGGACTGTACTGGACCACGGCAAACGAATTCTTCATCAGGCCGTCGATGGTTTCGCCGAGGCTGCGGTACCATTCTACCGAGACCATTCCGCGCCCCGACAGCGCGTCCTGCCGGGCCCCGCTTCGCTTCAGGATCTTGCCCAGCTTGATATCGTCGTCGGGGCGGAGTCTGATCGGCTCGTGCCCCCCCGCTCGCCTATAGGCCGAAGCCCGAACCAGGTTGAATGCCCCGACCCCGACGAAATGCCGGCTCCGGGGGTCGCGCGCCTTCCAGGGCCGGAGCGCCATGCCGAAGATGATGATGCCCACGATCACGAACGCCTTGAGCAAGAGCCCGGGCATCAGGGTGTCGGGCAGGATGGTCACGTGATCGAGGCCCCGGCGCTCCGCGTAGGCCACCGCGCGGGAAATCGCGTCGGGCGTCATGATCACATCTGCATCGGCGAAGAGCAGCCACTCTCCCCGCGCCGCAGCCGCGCCGACCGACAGCGCATGGTTCTTTCCGAGCCAGCCGGGTGGAAGCTCCGTGAGGTGAACCACCTTGAGTCGCGGCTCGCCGGCTGCGAGCGCGTCGAGCATCGCGCCGGTGCGATCGGTCGAACGGTCGTCCACGGCGATGATCTCGAGGGAGGAATACCGCTGGGCCAGGAGGGAACGGGCGGCCGCTTCGACGTTGCGCTCCTCGTTCCGCGCCGCCACGACCAGCGACACCAGCGGCGACACCCCCTGGTGCCCCGGGAGAGATGCCAATCGCTCGATCCGTGAAATGCCAAGCAGCAGATCCAGCCCGGTCGCCACGAGGGCGAGCAGGAGGGCCAGCATCGCCCACGCGAGCGGCGTCACACGCTCACGGTGACTTTCGTCCGCGGACCCCGCTCGCCCAGTCGTCCCAGAGGCCGAACTGCTCCATCTGGGCACGGAGGTCGGTAGTCGCGACCAGCCGCTCTATGTCGGCCCGGCTCTGCCGGCCCCAGGTCACCGGCATTTCCGCGAACCGGAGCGTCATGGCGGCGAGGATGGCGGCATTGAGCCGAAGCTGGTGCTGATCGGCCTGGCCGAACTCATCGCTTCGGGCGTGGTAGTTCGGCCCGTAATTGGCCGCCTCCTGATTGGCGACCAGATGGGCCACGCCCTCCAGCATGAAATCGAAGTTGTCGGTGCCCACGATCGGGATGTCGACCTGCGTGAAGGGCCCCAGCCCCGCCACCGGGTCCAGCGCCCGCGCGACGGCGGGGAGAATTTCCGGACGCCCGCCCGTGAAAAACCCGATGATGCGCCCGGTGCCGATGTCGATGCTGGTGGTCATCACATGCTTGTCCAGCTCCGCGGCGTGCGTCTTGGTATAACCCATCGAGCCGAGGATGCCCTGTTCCTCGCCGTTCCACAGCCCGAAGCGGATCGTCCGGCTGGGACGGATCCCCAGCCGCTTGATCTGCCGCGCGATATCCAGGACCATCATCGCGTTGGCGCCATTGTCGAGCGCGCCGCTGCCCAGATCCCAGCTGTCGAAATGCGCTCCGATCACGACGATCTCGTCGGGACGGGTGCTGCCGCGGATCTCACCGATGACGTTGAAGCTCTCATAGGCCGGGCCCCGGTCCACATCCAGGACTGCGGTGAGCGAGAGCCGCGTGCCGCTCCGCAACAGCCGCAGGGCCCTCTGCGCCGCGTCTCGCTCCATCACGACACCCAGGTGATCGCGGTTCTTGAAGCCTAGATTCATGTTGTGGCGGTAGAGCAGATTGTGGGGCCGCGAGCCCATGTACACCACTCCGAGCGCCCTCGAGCGCCAGGCCCTGGCCTCGATCTGCGCCGATTCGGCATACTCGCGGAACAGCCCGTCGACGTCTTTGAGCTCCTCCTGCTCGATCAGCACCCAGGCGCCCCTTGCCCGGGCGCCGAGTCCCGCGAATCCCAGCGAATCGCCCCGGCCCGCGTCGACCAACTCCGCCATCACGCCCGCGGCCGGAGTTCCCGCGGAGAACGGCAATGCCGCGACGCGTGCCCCAAAGCCGAGCACCCCGCCCTGCACGTGGGCCGAGGCCGAGCGCTCGAGCCAGAGGCCCGGCATCGTGAACGGCTCGGTGCGCGCATCCACCCCGGCGGCCTGAAAGCGTGCCAGCGCCCACTCGACCGCGCGGCGGTTGGCGCCCGAGCCGGTCGCCCGCCCGCCGAAGCCGTCGGTCAGCTGCTGGAGGTCCGTGATCATCGGCGTATTCCCGAGCAGGGCGGTGACCAGCCGCGCCACATCGGCGTCGCTCGATTGGGCGCGGGCCGGCGGCGCGCCAAGGGTGGCAAGACCGGCCAGCGTGAACGAGACTGTCCTGAGGAACGGCGCCATGGATTTCCCTATTGAAACTGGACCGGTGCTGAAGCCGAAGTATAGCAATATGATGCTCGCTCCCGCCCCAGCCGAGGTAGAAACTGCCCCGATGAGAATCGTCGAAGCGCGCGGCACGATCCGGGCCCGCCGGCTCGGCTGGACACTCCTGGCGGCGCTCCCGGTGGCGGTGCTGGTGACCGCGGCGCGACAGCAGCCTGGCACTCAGCGAGGCAGCTCCGCGCCGGGGGTCCTGGCAATCACCGGCGTGAGCCTCATCCCGAT